>MNYJ01000142.1 GCA_001874005.1 Desulfobacteraceae bacterium CG2_30_51_40 | reverse complement strand
AAAATTGACGGATTTAGGGGCTCAAAGTCCAAGGGATGCAATGAAGGACGCCGGCGTGTTATGGGCTGGACAGAGTTGTTTAATCAATAGGAGGCTATCAATAGCATGGGACAAATGGGAATAGGGGAGCCGGCAGATGCCATCGCCACAATAGAAAACAGCAGGAATCCTTCTCAGGTGGTGCATCTGCTTTATCTGAGAGACGAAAACGCTTTTGTCACCTTCGGTATTCAGGAGCATTTTGCAGAGATGGAACTTATGATCCCCGCCTATCTTGGAGTAAAGGATTTTCAATTAATGGGAAGCATTGTCTCGGCCATCCTCGAGAGACTTTCCGATGCGAAGGACAGAAGTAGCGTATTTGTGTATGAACCGACATTCAGGGTTATGGATGTGACCTATTCATTGTCTCAATATAAAGGCTTTATGCTTCTTGAACCGTCGGAGGGATCAATGGACAAGATACTGATGGAAAACGCCGTGCCGATTTTAGGAGGTCGAAATTGAAGATACTCCAGTATTGTCTTGGAACGGGAGTCGCTCTGGCCGTTTGCGAAGGAGATGATGGGATCGCCCCTCTTGAATTTGACGGAGACATGCTTGATTTCATCACGGCGCCTCCTTCCAATATAATTAAGAGGGGTTCGATGCGCTTGGACGCAGTCAGGCTTGCGCCTCCGGTGAGTCGCCCCTCAAAGATCATGGCCCTCGGCCTGAATTATGCCGACCATATAAGAGAAAGCAAAGGACAGACCCCGAAATCTCCCCTTGTCTTCGCAAAGTACAGCACATCTCTCATCGGTCAGAATGACCTAATAGAATGGGATAGGGCGCTCACTTCAAAGGTGGATTTTGAGGCTGAATTGGCGGTCATCGTTGGGAAAAAAGTTTCAAACTGCTCGGAGGATGAGGCTGCTTCAGCGATCTTCGGCTATACCTGCGCCAATGATGTCAGTGCCAGAGATCTGCAGTTTGGAGACGGGCAGTGGACAAGAGGAAAATCCCTGGATACCTTCTGCCCGCTAGGGCCCTGGATTGTTACGGCCGATGAGATAGAAGACCCTCAAGCCCTGGGTATAAAGTGTATCCTCAACGGGAAGGTGATGCAGAACAGCTCTACGCGGGAAATGATCTTTAAGGTCCCTTATCTCATCTCATTTCTGTCCAGGAATTTTACCCTTCTTCCCGGGGATATCATCCTTACCGGCACTCCGCATGGAGTTGGCGCATTCAGAAATCCGCCTGTTTACATGGCTGACGGAGATGAAGTTGTTGTTGAGATCGAGAAGATAGGATCTCTTAAAAACAGGTGCAGAGTAATTTAAGGCGAGGTGGCTCAGATAAAGATCAATGAGGAATGCAGTTAAAGAAAGGAGCCTTTTTCTTGAGAGCGGGGAGATAAGACTTGAGGCCCTCTTCGCGGAACTCCAGGGTGCGAGGGGTGCCGTGATAACACATCCCCATCCCCTTTACGGCGGAGACATGCATAACAGCGTAGTTGAGGCGGCCGTGAGTGCTTACAGGGAATCCGGGATCAGTACACTCAGATTTAATTTCCAGGGTGTCGGCCGAAGCGGGGGCGCTTTTGATCAAGGACTTGGCGAGCGGGCAAATGTCTTATCAGCCGTAAAATCCATGTCCGATTCCGGAAGAGATAAGATAGACCTTGTGGGATATTCGTTCGGGGCCTGGGTGAACGCCGGGTGTCTTCAGATGAAACCGGCGGTTGACCGTATGGTGTTTATTTCCCCACCTGTTACGGTGCTTGACTTTTCATTCATGCAGTCGGCTCCTTCCCTGAAGCTCGTTGTAATCGGATCAAACGACGCTTACGCACCTCCAGAGGTCATTAGAAAAATGATTAAGCTCTGGAAACCCGCCGCGCGCCTTGAGGTAATAGAGGGGGCGGATCATTTCTATCAAGGCTATCTTGACAGGGTTCGAGACATCCTCAAGGATTTTCTGGTACAGACGTCTTGCAGGGCATAAGGATACTAAAAAACAGCGTCAAAGATTATACCTGGGGTTCAAGCTCCTTTATCCAGGAACTCATGGGCGGCAGGGTTTCTTTCAGGGGGCCGGCAGCGGAACTCTGGCTTGGCACGCATCCTATGGGGCCGTCAAAGATCGTCAGCGAAGATAATGAAGAATCCCTTGAAGAGGTTATAAACAGGAATCCTGTTGAGTTTCTTGGTAAAGACGCGGCAAGAAGATTTCCATCCGGACTTCCCTTTCTTTTTAAGGTCATCGCAGCGGCCAAACCACTTTCCATACAGGTTCACCCTGACCGTCTGAGGGCAAGGGAAGGGTTTCATCGCGAAAACGCGGCAGGTATCCCACTTGGCTCGCCATTAAGAAGTTACAGGGATGAATCTCACAAGCCTGAACTTCTTTGCGCGCTCTCCGAGTTTCATGCCCTCAAGGGATTTCGGCCTGCCGGAGAGGCATGGGCCCTTCTTCGAGACCTGGATGTTGAATTGGGGGAGGTGGAATCATTCTCCACTGCAAAGTTTTTCAGGAACCTGCTCTCAATGGATCAAGGGGCGGTCTCGGCCTTGCTTCACAGGGTGTCAGGGGCCGCTAAAGAAAGAGCAGGGACGGATGCGGCCATCGGGTGGGTCTTTAAGCTGGGCCTTCAATATCCGGATGATCCAGGCTGTCTAGCTCCGGTATTGCTCAATCTGATAAGCCTGCGGCCGCAGGAGGCGCTTTATGTATCTCCCGGAGAGATACATGCATATCTGGAAGGCGCTGCGGTAGAGGTAATGGCCAATTCGGACAATGTTATAAGGGGAGGGCTTACCGCCAAGCGCATTGATCGCACGGAGTTGATGGAGGCTCTAAATGTTGAAGAAAAACCATGCTCCGTTATGGTGCCTGTGGCTGTGGGTTCCTGTGAGATGCAGTACAGGGCCCAAGCGGAGGAGTTCATGCTTTCCATCATAGAGGTGGACGGGGCGCATGCCTACAGGAGCGCAGAAAAAAGGAATATAGAGGTCTATCTGTGTACCTGCGGCTCAGGCAAGATCACGGAGGCCCAACAGGGTTGCTCGCTTCCCTTTGAGAGGGGCGATTCATTTGTAGTTCCGGCTTTTATTGCTTCTTATTCTTTAACGGGCACTGGAAAACTATTTAAGGTTACAATTCCATCTATTCAACCCTGAATATCTCCACCTCTTCTTTTCTTCCACGCAGAAGAGCGCCGCCGAGAGGGGCGATCTTGACCGGCACTTCGGAAAGGAGCTTTCTGGTCTCCCCGCTCATCAGGATGTCGGTTGCATATTCCTTGTTGAGGGTCTGTATGCGGCTGGCGGTATTAACGGTGTCACCTACCATGGCGTAGATGAGGCGCTCCCTGCTCCCTACGCTGCCGGCAAGTACCTCTCCCGTGTGTATTCCTATCCCGTGACGTATGGGGGCGGCCCCTGCAGACATTCTTTTATCGTTTAGATTTCGAAGACGTTCGCGCATTGCCAGGGCTGCGGCCAAGGCCCTGTCGGGATGATCCGGCAGATCAAAGGGGGCACCGAAGACTGCTTCGATCTCATCACCTATGTATTGAAGAACTATCCCCTTGTTGTTTCTTATAGCCTTCTCCATTTCTGTGAAATATTCGTTAAGAAAGGCGACAACCTCTCTGGGGTCCTTGCCTTCCGCAAGTGAGGTATAGCCCCTCAGATCACAGAAAAGGATCGTGACGATCCTTCTTTCTCCTTCTCTCGGTAATTTATCACTGAGTATCTTTTTGCTTACTTCCGGGTCCATGTACCTATCAAAGGCGTAACGGCAGAAATCTCTTTCCCTGAGCCCGGTTATCATTGCATTGGTCTTTGCCGCTATGACCCCGAATTCGTCATTTGTTACAACCGGAACCATTCTGTGATATCGGCCTGCTACTATGTCGTCCATGGCTTCAAGCTGCATGCTTAATATGGATCTAAGGTTTTTTGAATAATATCCTAAAATAACAAGGCTCATAGTCAATAGCACGCCAAAGGCAAAGACAATCTCCTTGAAAACGCTCATGTAAATATCAGGATCGAGTTTGTCCGGGTGGTTCATGAGGAAATTGAGGTCCATGAAGACCATAAGGAGGACTGCTGCTGCCATGAACAGGAGAAGAGAGATTACAAAAAAGAGCATCTTATTTGAAACCGACAGGAATCGAGATGGACTTATGGATATTTGAAACCTGCCTTCCTTGAGGGAAAAAATGGTTCTCCGCTCAGTACGAAGGAACGAGAGCATGCCCCCGAATATCCCGAAGCAGGCGCATCCCAGGAAAACCTTGACGCCGGTCACAAAAGGCGCTCCGTAATAGACCATGTAAAAGCCGGAAAGGAGAAAACCCATTGCGCCCCATGCCGCCATGTCTTCTCCGAAATCCCTCCAGGGAAGAGAGGCGATTTTATCAGGTTCCATTCGTGCAGGGTCGGCAAAAATACCTATGCGCCGCCAATAGAAGAATATTCTAATGGGCAAAACGACCACGAGCGGCGCAGCTGTAATCAGAGAGGCCTGCATGTACCCGAGGCCTTCCAGAAACGGTCAGACCTGAGCCCCATAGATCACAAGTATCGCAGCAAAGGCAAAATATGTAAAAACGATATGCATCATAACAAGATGATAACACAGGGCTGATTCCTACCGCAAGCACGGTGCGATCTCCTCGGAGATTAGCTTTTACCATATTCTCACGGCTTCTTCGTGCCCGTCATTGGCATGGCCGTTAGCTTGGAGGTTTCAGGAGGATTTCTTGACTTGCCTTTATTCCACTGTTACTAATAGTGAAAAACTCGCAAAAGGTCATTTTGGGAGATGGTTAAGCAAAAATCGCCAATCGCAAGGCGCGCAAGTTCTGAGGAATGAGATGTAATTAAGGTATGCCGCAGTGATGAAGAACGCAGGGCAAAGCAGCAGTTGGCGACTCTTTGCGACGCCATCAATAATGAGCCAGGATATAACCAAAGCACAGGAAGCAAACTGCCATGTGGATGAATCACGAAAATCTCGTCAGAAGAATACTTCAGACGGACTGGGCAAAGGGATCAGGCTGTGACGAAGCATTTTTAGTCAAGGTAATGGAGTGGACCGAAAGTAATGTTCTCGGAGATTTTCTAGCCCATCTCATAAGGCAGGTTGATGAACTCATAAACATAGACCCGGAACTCTCCGAGCCCGACCTCCTTGCAGAGGCCACAAGGCACATGGTAGAGTTTCTGGGAGCCAATTCCGCCTCTGTCCGCATCTATGATCCTCATACTGAGAAGATGCTTTCTTACGGGTCTTTTCCCTCAAAGGAGGCGTCGCGTGCGACCTTCATACCTCTGGAGGGCAGTATCGCCGGAGAGGTGCTCAGGACATCCCGGCCCTATCTTGTCCCCAGCATTATGGGAGAGCCCCTTTACCATGACAAAGAGATAGTGTCAAGGCGCGGGGTAAGGAGCCTCATGGCAATTCCGATTGAAATCCCGAGGTTTTATCCTGATGAAAGAAGCATGGTGGGGGTCGTGCAGATTTACTATCCTGAGGATAAAAGGGTTTTTGCCCCTGTAGAGATACAGATAGCAAATCTAATGGCCAAGAGGCTAAGCTTTGTGGTGGCGCGCAAGAAGATAATCCTTATGAGGAGGACAAAAGAAAAGAGAGACTCCATAGTAGAGCATGTCTTCCGAGCCCTAGGAACCAGAGGCGGCGTGAAGATGAGGGAGATATTCAACAAGGTTATTCCTGTGATTGCAGACATAATAAACGTTCAGGCTTGCACCCTTTTTTCTGTGACAAGCGACCTCAAAACGGTCGTGCTGGAGGCAGGATATCCGGGGGCCGGCGGCTACCACAGTATAGGGAAGTCTTTCCCCTCAAGCAGTGAGCCTGCCTTCGAACTGGTGCTAAAGCTTAGAGAGTACAGGGGTAACTCGGATTATGAGGTGGTTACTCCTTCCTACGTCCTGGTGGCAGATCCCCAGAGAAGTGAATTCATTTCAAGGAATCTGAAGAAATTTGCCCTGCACCACAGTATCAATTCCATACTCTATATACCCCTGGGGATAGAAGGAGATGTGACGCATTTTATGGCCTTTGATGCCCTTGATTACAGGGTAAGATACACCGAAGACGAGATAGATACCCTGCTTTTCATGGCCAGAGAACTTATGAATGCTCAAAAGATGGAGAGGCTGGGAGATACTCTCCATGACTTTAAGAACCCTGCCATAGCTTCTGCAGGTTTTGCAAGGAGGCTTAAAAAACTGGTTGATGGAGATATCGAGAACTCAAAAGAGCAGATCAAGAAATATGCGGATATACTTCTTGAAGAGACGACAAGGCTTCAGGAACTCGCTCTGGGTATATACCAGGTCGGCAAGGAGCAACTTCTAAACCTTACGGAGGTGCTTGAAAGAAGGTTTGAGATAAACCAGGAGGCAATCCGGGAGCAGTTCAAACAGAATATCCGCCTCAAGAGCGGCAAAATGGACCGCTCACTGGTTGTGAGTTGTTATTCGATAAACCTTGAGAGGGTCTTTGACAATCTCCTGAACAACGCTACCAAGGCTATTCCATTACAGGGAGGCATTCTGGAAATCAGCAGCTACTCCGAGGGCGACTGGGCCTGCGCTGCGATTACCAACACCGGGGCAATAACCGATAAGGAAAGGATAAGGCTGGAGGAAGATGGAGGGGAAGGCAGGGGACTCTACATAACCCACCGTATAATGAAACTGCTAAAAGGGGAACTGGAGATAACAGGCGGGCCGGATACCACTACGGTTATTGTCCGTATGACTCGTTATCAGGAAGAGCGCCCGACAAAGCCGGAGATGTAAGCCGGAGTAAGCCTGTCCGGATTATCTCTTAAGCCTCTCGGTAAGGATGGTCTTTATCGTACCTAGTTCCTGAGATATCTGATCGTATCTTATGTCCATCTCGTCCAGGAACAACGGGCTCGAAACGTAGTCGGATTCCCAGTGCATTGCAAGACGGACGTTTTTACCGAGTATCACAATTACGAGATCCGCCTGGGGGCATACCTCCGCTGCGGCCTTGCGGGCGTTTTCCGGGTGAATCGCAAGGGGTCTTTCATCTTCCAGATAGAAGGATATCCCGAGCGAGTGAGTTTCTTTGCCTCCGCTTACGGCCCCTTTGGATTCTTGCCTTACTTCCGTTTGCATTTCTCTTTCTATATTTGTGGCTAGCCTGTGAGATATATCATATAGTTCTTCCGTTGCCTTGAATCCGCTGGGGGAAAGATCAAGCCCCTGATCAAAGAAGAAGTTCCTTGTATAGGATGGGAGAAAAACAACCTTGACCGGGGCTGAAGGATGGCCTGAGATAAGGCGCAAATTAAGTGGTCTGTATGCTGCCCTCTCTGCCTTTTTATCCGTTAAGGCATCCTGTTTCAAGACCCCAGCGTTAATAAGGGATCGAAGCATGAATGGGCAACTCATGTAGTCGTATATTCTTGGTAGAGAGGCTGTCAATTTTCTCAAAAACGTCAACTCATCCATACTAAGGCGTGAGGCCGCCATCTCTTCCGGTGTCGGCTGATAACTTCTGTCTTTAAGTATGTTTGGATTTGTCAGGAGGGCAGAGACTCCAACCGGTTCGGCACGATCAAGACGTTTTAGAAGAAAGAGGCGCAGGGCTATGAATTCAGGTGCCGGATAAGGGCTAAGCGGTCTGTATGTTCCCTTATAGAGGTTCATCTCCGAATCATAATAATAAAGCACCTTCAGCAGATCAACGATGTTATAGTCAAGAACCATATAATCCAGTTCATTTTGTTCGCCTCCCTTCATCGCTTCGGATATTGCCTCCAGGTCAAGCGGCGCGTTTTTTCCCCTGCTTTTCCACCTTTCTCTGACGGCTGGATCTCCGTCCAGCCCGATGACTACCCTTATCAGATATGACTGGATCTCGCAGGCGTAACTCTGAGCAGGGGTAAGGCTCATCTGGGAGTGCTCTGCCCATGCTTGATTTGCGAAGATAAAGAAAGAAAGTAGCGCGACTCTGGTGATCATTTTCAGGATCAAGCCTTTCTCTTGATGTATCGGGTCGGTTTGTGTAAGCTCATGGTCCATGGCGAAGTTAAGCGTGATGAATAAATCAAGGCCGTTTAGCTCCTGGTGCTTTTCCGACTCAAGGAGCGTAAGGGTAGTTAAAGCTAATGTTTTTGTCAATCAATTGACTTTTTTAGTCTTTCATTATGCCCTGCATGGCATCCGGCTTTTTAGACAAAGCTGCTTGACAGCTTGGCCGGATGCCGTAATATTTCTCCGGTGGGGGCTTTGACAACTTATTATTCGGGAGGGTTATGACATGCCTACATACGAATTTCAGTGTGAGAAATGTAACAAGCCTTTCAGCATGACGCTATCTCTGACTGAGTATGAAAAGAAGGGATTTAGGTGCCCTTCCTGTAAGAGTACCAAGGTAAAACAGCAGATCACCGCCTTTCAAACCAAGACTTCAAAAAAGAGTTGATCCTGTTAATGCCTATGGGTTTCAACCTTCGTTGTGCCCCATTCGGGCGTGGCCGTCACTCAGAGTTGAAAACCCTCCAGCCCTGTGGATAGGGTTATGGAGAAAAGCTGTGACGGTTTCGGAGGGGGAAGGCCCTGTTAGGTGGATCGTCTGCCATTTTGAGAGAGCAAAATGATACTGCCCTGGTTTTAAGCCCCCTCCGGGGGCAACTTAAATGCCGCCCTTTGCGGTGACTGATGGCTATGTGAGGTAAGAGATGAAATGTCCTTATTGTGAAAAAGAACTTCAAGGTACCGTGTGCCGGGAATGCGGGATTGTTTCTCCTGAAGGGGCCAACTTCTGCATGGAGTGCGGCGCAAGGTTGGCTGTGCCTGGCGTTGAGAAAGTGAGCGAGGAGGAAGTGTTCGATCTCGATGACCGGGTGCTCTGTCCCGACGGCAATTGCACAGGCATTATCATTGATGGCAAATGCACGGAGTGCGGAAAGGCGCTGTAATGACGACCTGGATTCCGGATCAACTCCGCAATGACGCGCAGCATTTTCATCCTTCGTTGTGCCCGTTTCAGGGCATGGGGGTTAGTAATGTATGAGCTTAAGATAGTGTCACAATTCGCGGCCGCACATCAGCTCCGTGAACACAAAGGCGGGTGCGAGAATTTACACGGGCATAACTGGAAGGTAGAGGTCATTGTGGCCGGGAGTGAACTCTCCAACGGCCTATTGATGGATTTTAAGGACATCAAGGCTGCGACAAAGAGGGTGCTGGGGGAACTTGACCACAAATTCCTAAATGATCTTGCCGCCTTCAAGGTTTGCAATACCTCCTCGGAGCTTATCGCCCGCCATATATTCGAGCGCCTGAGCGAAGAGATAAACAGCGAAAAGGTTAAAATTGCAAGGGTTACTGCATGGGAGTCTGATTCAGCCTGTGCAACTTTTTTTCTTCCGTGATGATCAATCGAGGACTCCTATGAAGACAGTAGCCTTTATACCTTCCCGCTTCGGGTCGAGCCGTTTTCCCGGAAAACCCCTGGCTGTTATCTCCGGAAAACCCATGATCAGGCATGTTTACGAAAGAGCAGAGAGCTGCCCTGAGATATCGGATGTTTTCGTCGCCACTGACGATGAGAGGATATTTCGCTGTGTGGAGAAATTCGGTGGAAAGGCGATTATGACAAGGGGGCACCATCCATCAGGGAGCGACAGGGTGTGGGAGGCCGCCTCGGCCGCGGGACTGGATGCGGATGATCTCGTGGTGAATATCCAGGGTGATCAGCCGGCCTTTGATCCCGGGTCTATGAGCCTTCTTATAGCTTCGCTGCTCAATGATCCCGGGCTTTACATGAGCACTCTGATCTTCCGCATAAAGGAGTCATCTAGTGTAACCGACTCCAATGATGTTAAAGTAGTAGTGGATTCAAACGGTTTTGCCCTCTACTTCAGCCGTTCTCCTGTGCCCTTTTACCGAGACCGTGATTCCGAGAAGTTATACTACAAGCACCTGGGTTTCTACGCATTTCGAATGAAATTTTTAAAGATATTTAACTCCCTGCCGCAGGGAAGGCTTGAACAGGCCGAAAAGCTCGAACAACTGAGAGCTGTTGAGCACGGCTATAAGATAAAAGTTGTAGAGTCTATGTGGGACTCTCCAGAGGTGGATACTCCATCGGACATCGCTAAGATAGAAAAGGCGCTCCGCCTGGTGCACGGCACGGGGAAACTCTGATTTGAACGGCGCTGTCTGGGTACTCAGGAATGCCTTGCCGGGAGCCGCCGTCTCTCAAAATGATCCGGGACTCAGCCCCCTTCTTAATATTCTTCTTGCCAATAGAGGATTGAACGATCCGGCAGAAAGGAGGGAATTTCTCCATCCGACGCTCTCATCTCTTGCCGATCCCATGGACATTGCGGATATGGGCAGGGCCGTCAATGCCGTAATAAGATCCCTGGAGGAGAAAAGAAAAATTGTCATTTACGGGGATTATGACGCAGACGGGATTACTGCCACAGCTCTTCTCCTGAGGTTTTTCAGAAATCTGGGAGCCAAGGCCTCTTATTATATTCCGCACAGAATAGCCGAAGGGTACGGACTCAACAGGACTGCCGTTGAAAAAATCGCAAAATCCGGAGCCGGCCTTCTTATCACGGTTGATTGCGGCAGCTCCAACGCCGATGAGATTCTTTATGCGCGTAGTCTGGGTCTTGAGGTCGTCGTAACGGATCATCACAAGTTGAGGCCTGATGCCTTTCCTGAGTGTCCTGTGGTTAACCCGAACTCATCCGGTAGATCTAAGAGACACAGGAATCTTGCCGGGGTAGGGGTGGCTTTTTTCCTGGCAGTGGCCGTGCGTGCAGCTCTCAGAGAAAGAGGTTGGTTCAGTAAAGTCAATTATCCTGATCTCAAGGAATATCTTGATCTTGTAACATTGGGCACCATCGCGGACAGGGCTCCTGTTCTTGGCCAGAACCGTATTCTTATAAGGAGCGGACTCGGGGTAATGCAGGAATCGCGATGGTCGGGGCTTGAGGCGCTCAAAGCGGTATCTTTGCAGAAAGCGGGAATGGTTACTGACGTTGATGTCGCATTCAGGCTTGCTCCCCGCATCAACGCCGCAGGCAGGATGGGGGATGCCCGGGCCGGGCTTGGGCTCCTGATGGAGGACGAACCCGAGAGGGCAAGACAAATGGCAATTATGCTGGACTCCGAAAACAACAAACGGCAGAGCCTTGAGCGTCAGACAATCAAAGAAGCGGAGGATATTCTTTCCGCTTCCTGTGATCTTGGAGCGAAAAGAGTCCTTATCGCCGCTTCTAAAGGATGGCACAGGGGCGTGCTTGGCCTTGTAGCCTCCAGGCTTACCGAGAGGTACAGATGCCCGTCCCTGATTTTTTCACTGGAAAAGGGGCTTGCAGTTGGATCAGCAAGGAGCATTGACGGCTTTAACCTCTTCGGCGCCTTGGAAAAGATCGGCCACCTGATGGAGCGATTCGGTGGGCATGAGCAGGCTGCAGGAATCACCTTGAGAATGGAGAATCTTGAAAGATTTAAAGAGGAAATAGAGGCACTGGTCGAGGCAGCGTTAAGCGATGAAATGATCATGCCGAGGCTATTAATTGACGCTCAGTTGAGATTTGATCAGATAGTACCACGTCTCATGGGGGACATTGATATTCTTCGTCCCTTCGGCGAGGGAAATCCCGAACCCCTTTTTATGTCCCGCTGCGTTAAGATGCTTCGCTGCAAGGCGATAAGCGGGAAACACCTCAAGGTGGTATTGAGACAGGGGAGCAGTACCATCGAGGGTATAGGCTTCGGCATGTCCGATTACCTGCACATGGAAGGAAGGATTGCCGATATCGCATATATTCCGGAAGTCAACCGTTGGCAGGGAGCAAATGGAATCCGGCTAAAGCTTACCGACATAAGGGACGCAAAGGATCAGGGCTAGTCTTTGAATATCCTCGTTGCCAGCTCAATGTCTTCGGGGCAGAAAACAAATAGTGATTTATTGCCTTTCGGCAGGGCCGAGCCGTAAACATAGTTTATGTTAAGCCCCTCCTCCCCGAATTTTCCTGTAATCTCGGCGAGTGTTCCAGGCTTATTTTCAATCTCAAGGGCTATCACCGGCATAATGTCAAAGAGGTAGCCTTCCTTTGAAAGGATATCAATGGCCTTGTCCGTCCTTTCCACCAGGAGGCGGATCAGCGCGAATTCGGCCGAATCCTTCTGCATTGAGCCATAGCTTGCGGCAGACGCAATCCTCTTTAGGGATTTGCCTCTGGCCTTGAAGAGTTCCTGAACATAGTCCGAGGCGTCCTGGATGGTCAGTGCGTCAATGTTTATGCCTTCCTTTCCCAGCAGGCGTGCAAGCTTTCCGAGTTCTCCCGGAACATTGCGCAGGAAAAGCGATATTTCAGTCCTTACCATTTTCCCAAGCCCCCTATTTCTGCAGGTTAGATCCGCTGTAACCGTAATCCTTAAGATATTGTAGGAATTCGGAATCGGTGGAAAGTATCAGACTGGTGTTTTTGTCCATGGTTTCTTTGTATATTTCAAGGGTCTTAATGAATGAGTAAAATTGCGGATCTCTTCCTAGCGCCTCCGCGTAAATAGCAGCAGCTTCAGCGTCGGCCTTTCCTTTTATTTCCTGACTTATCTTGTAGGCCTCCGATGTTATTTTCTTGAGTTCCTTCTCGCGATTTCCGGCAATCTTACTGGCCTCGCCCTTTCCTTCGGAGCGGAATTTCTCTGCGATCTGTTTCCTCTCAGCGATCATGCGCGAATAGACCGACTGCTGGACTTCTTCAACATAATTGAGTCTCTTTATCTTTACATCAACAAGCTGTATGCCGAATTCGGCAAGTTTAGGTCTTGCCTGCTCCTGCACCTGCTTAATTATCTGCTTCCTGCCTGTGCTGATGTTGCGCGTAATCCTCTCTTCCTGGTTGTCCCCTATTCCCACCTCAAATGTGTCGAGCTTTCTATTTGTCACACGCACAGTCTCCAATAGAGGATATGAGGTTATATAATTTCTAACCGCAGCGTCCAGTATGTCATCGAGCCTGGCAAGGGCGCTTGTTACATTGTTCACGGTCTGGAAGAACTTCAGGGGATCAACGATCTTCCACCTTGCGAATGTATCCACCCAGATGTAGGTCTTGTCCAGGGTGGGAATCTGCCCGGGATCTCCGTCCCATTGAAGCAAGTTCTTGGGAAAATAGTTCGCCTGCTGAATGAGAGGCACTTTGAAATAAAGCCCGGGAGATGTCTTAGCCTCGCCTACGGCCCTCCCGAACTGGGTTATTATAGCCTGTTCCGTTTCGTCCACGACATAGGCACCCGAAAAGAAGCCTATTATAATAATTACAAGAAAGCCCGCGAGAATCTTTGATTTCATTGCTTGGCTCCTTCGCTTTTCCCAAGGTTCAAAAGAGGCAAGAGGCCTTTCATATCCGCGTCAAGTAGGTACTTTGTTCCGATCTTGGGATAAACCTCCTGGATGGCCTCCAGATAGAGCCTTCTCTTTGTAATATCCTTGGCCTTGGCATATTCCTGGTAGAGAGCCACGAATCTTGAGGCATCGCCTTTGCCCCTGTTGACCAGAGAAAGGGCATATCCTTCTGCTCCCCTTATGGTTTTTTCCGCTTCGCCCATTGCAGCAGGGATGACCTTATTATACTCTTCTCTGGCCTGATATATGAGCTTTTCCTTTTCCTGCCCTGCCTGATTTACCTCGTTGAATGAGGGCTGCACAGGTTCCGGCACATTTGTTCTCTTCATTTCGATTGTCACCACATGGATCCCTGTGTCAGCCTCATCAAGTTCTTTTTGAAGTATGCCTGCGGCTTCACCTGCTATCTCTTCCCTCTTGCTTATTACCTCGTTTATGCTTCTGTCTCCCACCACAACCCGCATGGCTGCTTCGGATAGATCTCTCAAGGTGCTTCTTATATTCTTGACCTTGAAAAGATATTTATAAGGGTCTTTTATCCGGTATTGAACGATCCATGGCACCACTGCTACATTGAGGTCTCCTGTCAGCATGAGGGATTCGCTTTCATAGGTCGGGCCTGAAGCATAACGTGTCCTGATGCCGGGATCAACAGTGCGGAAGCCGAATTCCTCCTTAAAGACATATCTGACCTTAACCTTGCTTACTGTTTCAATAAAGCTGGGGAACTTAAAACTGAGGCCGGGCTGGGTGATTCTGACAAATCTGCCGAATCTCTGTACTACACCCACCTCGTCAACATCTACTGTGTAAAAACTGCTTGAAACAAGAATAATAATCACCGCGGCAAGAATGATCAATTTGAATCCTCCCGGGAATCTCCCCTTCGCTCCCCTGAGCTTATTCAAAACATCATCCATCTTCGGAGGAGTCCCGAATCCCCCGCCGGAGGATGACTTCTTCTGTTCCATTAGCTTGTCCCAATCCCACGACATAATATTCGCTCCAAGGTTTATATTTCGGTTCCGTTACGAACACAGTTCATCATTTAATTTTTAAATATATAGAGCATATTCTAGTCAGTCAAGCAATATCGGCCTTTCCGTTTCCATAGTGAAGCGATGAAGGAATCTTTACAATCATGGACCTGGAAATCAAAGGAGTCATCTCTCAGTAATAGGATTCAAATTGACTATCCGGGCTCTCTGGACTAGCATGCATAGCAGTGGAGCATGATTTCACTTATTTAGTGTCCATGCGTAAATGAGATATTTTCGTCGAGTTCAAGGCTGGAGATAATTTTTACTGCAGTAATACATTGAGATATTTCGAGGATTAAAATTTACCCAAACGCCTAAATCGGTGAAAGTAGCCATTTGTGGATGGGCACAATTTAGGATTATCTCTTCAGGGAGGTGCCAATGGAGGAGAAAAAAGTCAGAGACCTCATGATTCCAGAAAAGGAATTCCCTGCAATTTCATCGGATGCAAACTTTGCAGAAGCTTTGATGGCTCTTGAAAAAGCTCAGGAGGAATACGCCTCTGGAAAGACTAAACAGAGAATCCTGCTTGTAAAGGATGAAAAAGGGTTTGTTATCGGGAAGCTTTCCCCGATTGATCTTTCCAGGGGACTCGAACCGGGATACAAAGATCTGGACGAAAGACTCAAGAACTTCACCAGATTCGGGGTTGGTTATCTTGTCAAGCCACTTAAAGAGCAGTACTGGTTATGGTCAAAACCATTCTCGGAGCTGTGCAGGAAGGCTTTGAATGAAAAGGTGAAAGACTTTATGAGGCGGCCGGATGAAAATCATGTCATCGCATCCGGTGATTACCTCAGCGAGGCCTTGCATCTTTTTGTTACAGGAAGCCATGATTCCCTTTTTGTGACAGAAAACGGTTCTGTTGTAGGTCTGTTAAGGTTCTCCGACATCTACCGTATGATTTCAAATTCCGTCAAGCACTGCACTAAAGGCTGAAGGAAACCTGATACGTCCTGGCCGGGCATGAGTTCGGGCCTGTCATGCAACCGGGTATGGAGGTCGGTTCGCTCCGGGCGGCAAGATGTTTCCGTCATGAAGGTTAGGTGACGAACAAATGTTATTTTTTTATGCGTTTCGGAAAGATGGTGTCTTCCGGCAAGGCCATATGCGATGAGCGGCAAGGAACCGTTATCAAGCCTTAAGGATGTATTGAGCGGTATTTTCAGCGAAGGTATTCTTCCATTTACAAGGGATGACCTGAGGATATGGGAAGTATGGGCGGAGGTGGTCGGGCCGGCGGTAGCCGCTAATGCCAGACCCGCCCGGATAAAAAACGGGGTATTGCGGGTAGCGGTTTCAGATTCCATCTGGCTTCAGGAACTCAAATATCAGGAAGAAACTGTGCGAGAAGGATTGAACAGCGTTCTTGGGCGTCCTGCTGTTTCAAGGGTTGAATTCAAACTCAAGCTCAGATAGTGAATCTGCCCTGACCTATGATGGGGGCCAGCACTTTCAGAGAAGACCTCCCACCGGATACGGCCTCCACCATGGACAGTACGGCTGGGGAAGAGCCTGAGGGATGGATCATCTGAAGCCTTTTGGGTTCAAGATGGTAGCGTCTGCACCCGCTTATGAGATCGGCCAATCTGGCGGAAGGATATATCAAAACGGCCCTGCCGCATCTTTTGAGCATATAGGAGGATGCTTTCAGGATGTCTTCAAGGGAAACAGTCAATTCGTGCCGTGCTATTGCCCTGACAGGATCAGGACTGATGCGACCGCTCG
This sequence comes from Desulfobacteraceae bacterium CG2_30_51_40, assembly GCA_001874005.1. Lineage (GTDB taxonomy): Bacteria > Desulfobacterota > DSM-4660 > Desulfatiglandales > Desulfatiglandaceae > CG2-30-51-40. The sequence continues at coordinate 8,609 of MNYJ01000142.1, read as the reverse complement.
ACCTTGATCTGTAGGGAGGGTTGCAGACGACGATATCAGCGCATCCTTTCTTTACGGGTACATCTTTCATATCTCCAATGACAACATGCATCTTTTCCGATAATCCGTTCAAGACTGCGTTTCTGAAGGCCTGTGAGGCAAGCTCCGGTTGTATCTCTATGCCTACTGCCTGCCGGATATCGCCTTTCTTGAGAAGCAGAAGAGATATGACGCCACAGCCTGTGCCAAGGTCAACCACAACGTCTCCCGGTCTGGTAAGGGCAAAATCCGAAAGAAGAAGGGCATCAACAGAAAACCTGTAGCCCCTGCTGGACTGAATGACCATAAGGTTGCCGTCCAGCATGGTATCTATTCGTTCCGATTCAAGGGGTGTGGTTTCACGGCACATGAATTATTTCATTCGGGTCTATCTTGTTTAATACAAGACCTGTCAGGACTTTTGGATAAAAATATGTTGATTTCCTGGGCATGACAAGGTGATTGTCCGCCACTTCTTTTACCTGTTCTATCCTGGTCGGATTGAGCATGAATCCGATCCGATAGTCTCCTCGATAAACCGCTGCCAGGGAGTCGGAAAGGTCGCTTTCGTATTTGATGAGTCTATCGTTGTCAAGGTCTTCTTTGGTATAGCCCAAGGCCTTTTGAAGAATAAGCCTTGAGAGCACCAGCACATCCAGGCTCTTGAGTGCGGGGTGGATGTCTTCGCCCATAAGCGCTTCCATCCCGGCCTTGATCTTAAGCAAGTAAACCTGCAAGGAACCCGCAGTACAAAGACAGAGAGTGCTCTGCTTCTCCCGACCGGTCTCAAGGAGCCTCATTGAGAGGCCATGCGCCCTTTCATTCCAGTCGCTTCCGTTGAGCATGAATTCTTCAACATCAAATACGTTTTTTCCGTCCTGCAGAAATCGTTCGATATCAAAAGCCCTGCTTGTCTTCAGAAGGCGATGGGAGGAGAGAACCTTAAGCCCGGGGTCCTGCATTGCGCAGAGATACATCATGGTAAATTCGTAACTTTTGTTGGCGGGCCGCCTTCCGTATCTTGCCCTCATGCTGTTCCTGTAATTCCTCGATGTTTCATAGCGGTGATGCCCGTCCGCTATATAAAGTGCCCTTTGGGAAAAGAAATAGGCCAGTTCTTCGTGGAGGTCCATGTCAGCGATCTCCCACATTCGGTGAAAGCTTCCGTCCTCAAAACCGAATTCCATCTTAGGCGTCGCTTCGGTATATGGCCTGCACATGGAAAGAACGTCTTTGGAAGGGTCATCGTATATTGAAAATATCTGGCTGAAATGGGCGTTACAAGATCGCATTAGTCTAAGTCGGTCGTCCTTATGGGCTGAGAAGGTTCTTTCATGCGGGAGGATAGCTCCGGAGCCTTCTTCTTCGATACGAACCAGTGCCAGAATGCCCCATCTTGTAGAGGATGGCCCTTGCACGGAGTCTGCGAATGAATGAGATGTAATATAGATGCAGGGCCTTTCGCTCCTGACCAGAATGCCTTGTGTTTCCCAGCGCCTGAAATATTCGGCAGCCCTTGTATAAGGGTTGTCCCAGTCGGAATCTCCGGTTTTCTTTTCCCCGAGGATAAGTCTGATGACGTTATTGGGGTGATTGCCGTAGTATCTCTTGCGTCCTTCCTCAGATATTATGTCATAGGGAGGCGCCATAAGTCTCGACAGCTCATCAGCAGTCGCGAAATTATAGGTAATGCCCCTGAAAGGGGCGATTACTGCCATCTTTCAACCGGTCTCCTTCAAGAAAAATCAAGAAAATCATATCTAGTGTCCATCCGTAAATGAAATAGTTTCGTCGAGTCAAAGGCGGGCTATAATTCTAAGCACAGGAATACACTGAGGTATTTCGAGGATTAAAATTATAGCCCAACGCAGAAATCGGTGAAAATAGCCATTTACGAATGGACACTATCTAGGTAGATGAGGACTATAAGTCAAGCAAATATCTATGCTTTAAAGCAAAGAAATGGATTTTCTTGATAAAAACTTCCTGCCTGTTTTCCTTGCAGTATTCGGGGCAAGGTGTTATAGATTTACTCCGCTCTAAGCCATGCATCGGGTTTTGCGGTGCTGGATATGATTATATAACGCGCTAATACATTTCTGTCGAGGATTTTACTTTTCTTGTTTTCGAAAAGATAAACTTCAGTAATTATCCTTAGGGGCAATAAATGATTATAGAAGGATTAAAGTTGACGGTCATGGGTATGGGGGTGGTGTTCTCCTTTTTGATACTACTTTTTATCGTAATTCAGATAACGTATCAAATACTCAAAAAAACCATAATTAATGAAGAAAAATTCATTTCAAGTAAAAATATTGCTACTAAGCGAATTTTGCCGAGAATACCTGATTCCGGTCGGGCAAAGGGCGTGGATAGAATTCCGGTGGTGGTCGCAGCGGCCATAGCTGCTTACAGGGATAGAAATCGAGCTTTCAAGAGGTGAAGGCGGGGATATCCGCATCTCATTTTGAGCGACAACTTGAAAAGTTTAATCCAATTTAAGGAGTTGGACTAATGAAGAAAATTAAATTCATGGATACCACTTTTAGAGATGGCTTTCAATCTGTATTCGGAGCCAGGGTGTTGACGGACGACTTCATCCCTGCGGTTGAGGCTGCCGTTCATGCGGGCATTGATTACCTCGAGGCCGGAGGAGGAGCCAGGTTTCAGAGTCTTTTCATGTACTGCGGAGAGTCGGCTTTTGACATGATGGACAGATTCAGGAGCGCCGCTGGTCCTTCGGCGCATCTTCAAACTCTTGCAAGGGGAATAAACGTGGTGGCTCTTTCGGCACAGCCCAGAGACATGATAGACCTACATGCAAAGATGTTTCAGAAACACGGAATAACCCATATAAGGAATTTTGACGCCCTTAATGACGTTAGAAATCTGATATACTCAGGTAATTGCATAAAGAATGCAGGGCTGCATCACCAGATTTGCATCACTATGATGGAACTGCCCCCGGGATGCAGCGGCGCTCACGATCCTGAATTTTATCTTAAGACCTTAAAAGAGATTCTTGATTCCGGCGTACAGTTTGACTCGCTCTGTTTCAAGGATGCCTCAGGCACCTCCAATCCCACCAAGGTTTATGAAACCATCAAGGCGGCCCGCGAACTTATCGGTAACGATACTACCATCTGGATGCACTCACACGAAACGGCAGGCGTGGGAGTCACGCAATACAAGGCGGCTGTAGAGGCAGGCTGTGACGGTGTATGTCTCGCCCGCTCGCCTCTTTCGGGGGGCACCTGCCAGCCCGATCTAATTTCCTTTTGGCATGCTCTTAAGGGGACGCCTTATACTCTCGACATAGACATCAAGAAGATACTTGAGGCAAATCGCGTGCAGGAAGAATGCTTTAAGGAATATTTTTTCCCTCCGGAGGCGCAAAAGATCTCCTCCGAGGTCATCCTTTCCCCTATGCCGGGGGGGGCCTTGACCGCAAACACAATGATGATGCGTGATACGGGAACACTTCATCTGTATCCCAAGGTCATTGAGGCCATGTCCGAATGTATCGCAAGAGGAGGGTTCGGGACTTCGGTCACGCCGGTGTCTCAGTTCTATTTCCAGCAGGCCTACGCTAACGTAACGCAGGGCCCCTGGAAAAAGATAACCGACGGCTATGGAAAGATGGTCCTCGGATATTTTGGAAAGACGCCTGTCAAGCCCGATCCGGAGATCGTTAAGATTGCCGAAAAACAGCTCGAGATGGCATTCTTCGAAGGGGATCCTCTTGATGTGCTTGAGCCGGGGATACCAAAGGCTAAAGAAATCCTCAAAAAGGAGGGCCTGCCCATAACCGATGAAAATATTTTTACAATCGGTGCCCTGGCTACCGCAGGTGGTAATAAAGGTCTTGATTTCCTCAAGGGCAATAAGCCGATCAATGTGAGAAAGATAAAGAAAGAGGCCGAGGAGAAGAAACCGGCCGTGGCAAAGCCAGCGCCCCCTGCACCGGTTCAGCCTGCAGGCCCTTCACAATACAGGGTTACGGTGGACGGTGTGAGCTACCAGGTAGTGGTTGAAGAGGATACCGGAGCCATCTCAAGCATTGCCCCCGCGGCAAGGGCTGCTGTCCCTGAAGCGCCTAAGCCGGTAGCCGGGGGGCCCGCTAAATCCGTTGTTGAGGTAAAGGCAAGTCTTCCAGGTAATATTTATGAGATTTATTGTGTTGAGGGAAAGCAAGTAGAGAGAGGGGATACCCTGGTTATACTTGAGGCGATGAAGATGGAGACCCCTGTTGTAGCTCCTGTTGACGGCACGATCGAAGCCCTGTTTGTGCAAAAGGGACAAACCGTTCAAAGCGGCCAGGTGATCGTTACTATTGCTTGAGATTGACCTCAGGGAAGGAATCCTGTCATGAAGAAAATATTTTTGATTTGCTGTCTTATTGTCGTGCTCATTTCCCCTTTAGTCCTGGGTGGTTCCGGATGGGGGGCGGAGCAGACAGTTAAGAATGCTGTTGAGGTGCCCTCGATGGGGCAGATGATAAAGGATTTCTCCTCATCTACAGGCATTGTTAACTTCTTGTTCCCACCGGACGGGCGATGGACAGGCGGAATAGGGCGCCTTTTCATGGTAGGGATAGGCATCCTACTCCTTTATCTGGCCATATCAAAGCATTTTGAACCCCTGCTTCTTCTGCCGATAGGCTTCGGTGCTATTCTTACGAATATACCGATAGCCGGAATGAATGATCCGGGAGGAATACTTTATTATATTTATCAGATAGGCATCAAATCAGGTGTCTTCCCTCTCTTAATCTTCATGGGTATCGGTTCATTGACCGACTTCGGGCCTATGCTGGCCAATCCAAAGACGGCCCTTCTAGGGGGGGCGGCCCAGTTCGGAATCTTTACCACACTTGTAGGGGCACTTGCGTTATCTAAATTTGTACCTGGCATAAACTTTGATATATACGACGCGGCCTCCATAGGCATAATCGGGGGTGCTGATGGCCCCACTGCGATTTTTCTCACCAGCCAGCTCTCCCCGCATCTTCTGGGGGCCATAGCGGTTGCTGCCTACTCTTACATGGCCCTGGTGCCTATAATCCAGCCTCCTATTATAAAACTATTAACTACCGGGGAGGAGCGAAAGATAAGAATGCAGCAGATGAGATACGTGGGAAAGATAGAAAAGATAGTCTTTCCGGTCGTTGTACTCGGCCTGTGCATGTTTCTCCTGCCTTCTGCAGCGCCTCTCATAGGGTTTTTCATGTTCGGTAACCTCATGAGAGAATGCGGTGTCGTGGAGAGGCTCTCCAAGACAGCGGAAGGGGCTATGCTTAATATAGTGACCATAATGCTGGGGCTGGGGGTGGGCGCCCAGCTTTCTGCCGACAAATTTCTTAAGCTCGAAACCATAGGCATTCTGGTTTTGGGAGTGATCGCCTTCTCCATAGGGACAGCCTCAGGCGTCATTATGGCGAAGATAATGAATGTGTTTTCAAAAACTAAGGTCAATCCGCTTATTGGATCAGCCGGTGTATCGGCTGTTCCAATGGCGGCTAGAGTAAGCCAGAAGCTGGGTACCGAGGCCGATCCTGAAAATGTTCTGCTTATGCATGCTATGGGGCCTAACGTGGCCGGAGTCATAGGTTCCGCGTTGGCGGCAGGCGTCTTGCTAACGTTGAAGCATGTGTCCGGTTAATGATTCGTTCTTGATGTTTTGGGATTTTTTTACCAGACATGGAGGTCATAGAAAATGCTTGTTAGAGTTCTGATGTTAAGAAAGATATCGCCGCAAATGAAGCGCCTTGACGCAAGTATCCTGCCCAGGTTAAGCGAGTTGCTCTTTGAGCTGAGAAGCATGGCTAGCGGACAGCCGGGCTATATTTCAGGTGAGACCCTTAGAAATGTAACAGACCCTGATGAATATCTGGTAATAAGCACATGGAAGTCCCTGGAAGCGTGGCAGAAGTGGTTTGCCGATAAGAAGAGGGCGGAACTGGAGGGAATGGTTGACGCAGTGCTCGGCTCCTCCACTGTCTATAAGGTATTCAGCTACGAGCTGTAACCGAACGGTAGCCCCTGTCAGCTAATTTTCAATTGTTTCTTAGCTGCTGCTCAGTCTTCTGATAGAAACTCATACCCGATGTTTTGGCCGCCCCTTGTGCTAAAAAAATACCCCTAGCCGCGATTACGGGGAAGAGAGAAAGTCTGAAGAAGGTTTGAAGGGCGCTCCCGGCCTTTGAATCCCGATATAAATCTTTTTGGAGTGTGGCATGATAGAAGTTAAAGAACTCACCAAACGCTTTGGACAGAAGTTGGCGGTTGATGGAATATCCTTTAAGGTCGGAAAAGGAGAGGTGCTTGGATTCCTTGGCCCCAACGCCGCCGGGAAATCCACCACCATGAGGATGATAACAGGTTATCTCCCTCCAAGCTCCGGCACTGCATTGGTAGGGGGATACGATATAGTAAGGAATTCTCTTCAAGCTAGGCGCAGGATTGGATATCTGCCCGAAAACGCCCCTGCCTATCCCGACATGACGGTTATAGCTTTCCTTGATTTCATAGCCGAGGTAAGGGGTTTTACAGGGCGGGAAAGACGGGCCAGGGTTTCTGCTACAATTGACAAGTGTTTTCTTAATGATGTCCGCCATCAACAGGTATCTACCCTTTCAAAGGGTTATAACCAGCGGGTCTGCTTTGCCCAGGCCATATTGCATGATCCCGAGTATCTCATTATGGATGAACCCACTGACGGACTTGATCCGAACCAGAAACATGAAGTTCGCTCAATGATAAGGGATATGGCAAAGGATAAGACCATCATACTTTCCACGCACAATCTGGAGGAAGTGGATGTTGTATGCACCCGTGTAATAATAATCGCTTCGGGCAAGATCGTGGCGGACAAGACCCCGCTTGAACTCAAGGCTCTTTCGGAGTTTCATGGAACCGCGTGCTTTACTGTGTGCAATGCGGAGCCCGAAGGGGTGATTGCGGGGATGGAAGGGCTCCACGGTGTGAAGGATGTGCTGAAGGTCGGGGAGGGAGAGGGCCGTTTTACACTGCGGGCAATTCCGTCAGACCCATCGGCGCCTGTTGCTGAAGTAATTGTGCGCTATTGTCTGGATAGAGGAATTAGGCTGGAGAATATGCGAATCGAGGAAGGACGCCTGGATGAGGTCTTCAGGCAGATCACCAGACCGGATCAACGGGCTGTTTAGAGGTGAGAGGTTCCATGAAAAGGATGTGGGCTGTCATGAAAAGAGAGCTGGCCGGCTATTTCACTTCGCCGGTCGCCTATGTGTTTATAGTGATATTCCTTCTTCTCTGCGGTTTTTTCACGTTTTCGATAGGGAGATTCTATGAGACCGGTCAGGCTGATCTCAGGGCTTTCTTTGAATGGCATCCATGGCTTTTCCTGTTTCTCGTCCCCGCGGTGGGGATGAGACTCTGGGCGGATGAGAGAAGGGATGGGACCATAGAACTCATACTGACCCTGCCGGTCTCAGTTGCCGAACTTATTTTCGGGAAATTTCTGGCCGCCTGGCTTTTCCTTGGCTCGGCCCTGGTACTGACCTTCCCCATTGTCATAACCGTGGCATATCTGGGCGAGCCTGATTTTGGCGCCGTTATCACAGGCTATATAGGCAGTTTTCTTATGGCAGGCGCCTATCTGAGTGTCGGTTGCATGACGTCTTCCCTTACGAGAAGCCAGGTAATAAGTTTTATTCTCACTGTTGTGATATGCCTTTTCTTTCTGCTTGCCGGATGGCCGCCTGTGACGGGTTTTTTTACAGGCTGGGCACCGGCCTGGCTCGTAAGCATCGTGGAGGGCTTCAGTTTCATGCATCATTTTGCTGACATGGAAAGGGGAGTCCTTGATTTGAGGGATCTGGTCTATTACCTCTCGGTGATGGGTTTCATGCTCATGGCAAACGGTGTGATTCTCCAGAGCCGAAGGGCTTCATAGAGGAGATATGATTGATTATGAATAAGGGAAGCGAAACCAAAAAGACGTTCATCTCAGGGGCGGGGCTGGCAGTCTCGATAGTAATTCTGGTTCTCCTGAATGTCATAATCTCCTATGCCAACCTGAGATGGGATGCTACGGAGGAGAAGATATACTCTCTGTCGGATGGAACGAAGAGGGTTCTTTCCTCCATGACCGAACCTGTGACTGTGATGTTTTTCTTCACTCGGTCCGGACCTGATATCCCTGCTCAACTAAAGATATACGGCAAAAGGGTGGGGGAGTTTCTGGGTGAGTACGCGCGATTGAGCAAGGGCAAGATAAAACTTGAGATGCGCGATCCAAGTCCTGATTCCGATGAAGAGGAGTGGGCGCAGAAATTTGGATTGCGGCCCGTAGCCGCCGCCTCCGGAGACAGGATATACTTCGGCCTTGTCTTTCTAGCCGCTGATAGGGAGGAGAAGATCGAGTTCCTGGATGTATCCCGTGAAGAACTGCTTGAATATGATGTCACAAGGATAATCTATAATCTTCAGAAGCGCGCCAAAAAGAAGATAGGCGTCATAACCGGCCTTCCCCTATTCGGCGATCCGTCGCAGGCGGCTATGGGACGAGGAGCGGGACAGCAGTGGCTGGTGGTGACAGAGCTTGGAAAA
>MNYJ01000215.1 GCA_001874005.1 Desulfobacteraceae bacterium CG2_30_51_40 | reverse complement strand
CTGAACTCTTCCTGTCTGTTTTCATAACTACCTCCTCTTTCTTGATATGTTATCATAAAATACACAAACATTCTCTATGAACTCAAAAATCCGGGGTAGGTGCGGCTTCAGCCGCATGGGAACCGTGCGCCCTGCGCCTGAAGGCGCACCTACAGAAGCTGATTCCTGGTCTGCGCAAAGCCATCCCCCCAATCATTGAGTTGATACAATATTCTCTACCTGGGCTTGACCTGGACATATCCGGCCCTGCCGCTTCTGTGATCTACGGCGAGAAATGTTATCCTCTGATCCTGTCCCAGAGACATCACCCTCTCGGCAAGATCCTTTAGACCACGTATCCTTGCTCCGTCCATCTGAAGGAGCATATCGTTCAACTCAAAACCAGCCTTTTGCATGGGTCCGTCCGCTTCAAGCCAAGTAAGGGCGACTCCACCGGAAGAACCGCTCTTGTCTCTAGCGCCCTCATTCTGCTTGAGTTCCCTTGCCTCGATTCCAAGTCTTTCCCTTAATACTGAAAGATAACCCTTAGCCCCCTCTTCCCTTCTATCTATCTTTATATTGAGTTCCTGTTCACGGCCTTCCCTTACAATGACGATCTTTTCTTCAGCACCGACCGGGGTCACAGCGGCCTCGTTAAGGAGACTTGTTGCGTCCGCTATCTCTCGACCCTTGAAGCTGATGACGACATCACCCCTCTTTAGTCCTGCCTTCTCTCCGGGGCCACCCGCCGCGACGTCTGCGACAAGCGCTCCCCTCTTAGCCTTGAGTTTGAAATATTTTGCAAGCTCAGGCGTGATATCCTGAACGCTCACCCCCAGCCATCCGTGCTCCACCTTTCCCTTTGAGATAAGCTCCCTTGCTATGCGGAGCGCCATGTTGCTTGGAATCGCAAACCCTATCCCTTCATATCCGCCGGACTGAGAGACTATGGCCGCATTTATCCCTATCACCTCGCCTTTAAGGTTAAGAAGCGGCCCTCCGCTGTTACCCGGGTTAATTGCGGCATCCGTCTGGAGAAAGTCCTGGTAGCTGCTCGGATCAAGTATGCCCCTTCTGTGCTTTGCGCTTATTATTCCCTGAGTCACTGTCTGATCAAGCCCTCTCGGATGACCTATTGCAACAACCCAGTGGCCCACCTCAACAGAGTCGGAATCCCCAAAGACTACGGCAGGAAGATTGCCCCCGGTAGTTATCTTTATGACCGCTAAATCCGTCTTGGCTTCAATACCAACAAGTTCCGCCTTGTGCGATGTACCGTCCGCAAGGAGGATCGTCATATCGTCGGCTCCTGCCACAAGATGATGATTTGTGAGGATATGGCCTTCCGCATCCATTATCACTCCTGTCCCAAGACCTCTGTATTCCTTCTTGACCTTGCGCCTCAGTCCGGGAGCGTTAAAGAAATACTGGAAAAAAGGATCATCCTCAAAAGGAAACATCGGAGTGATAACTTCCTTGCTCTGGATTACATCAATGTGAACCACAGCCGGAATCGTCTCTCTGGCAACCTTAGCTATGACGGTTGTGAGATCAACGCACTGGCCCTGCTCCACAGCAGGTGCGCTCACAGTCGGCAGGAAAAACAAAAAGCCTAATGCCACTAGAAACCCAAATACCTTTTCTTTATTCATGTCCCCTGCCCCATATAATTTTCGACCCAAACGTTCATGGCAGCAATATTTTGTCACCCCCGAGCATGAAAATCGCCTTTCCCACAGATAAGACATAAGACCTCTTTTACTGCCCCCTGACCCCCGATCCCTGCCCCCTGGCTTTATATGAAAATACATCGTCATACCCGCATAACCTGCCCCGGACCCCTATCCGGGAGCCGGTATCCAGTCCTTTATGGCTGGATTCCGGATCAAGTCCGGAATGACATCTGGCATTTTCATGCTTCGTTGTGCTCCTTGCAGCGCATGGGGTTGGTGAGGGTGTTTTCATGGTAATATAAGAGGCAAACTTTGCAGGAACCTTTCCCGAACATTACATTTTTGAAATGTTTCTATTTTTGTGAGTTATCCGTAAGTGGGAAGAGTGCGGTTGAAACCGCACATGCCGGCTGGCACAAGAAAATCTCAAATCTTTTGGGCGAATCCCCCATGCTCTGTTTGGGCACAACGAAGCATGAAAATCACCCCCCACCCCTCCGTGGCCTCCTACTTTGTTACCGCTTTTGGATTCGGCAGGATGACAGTAAAGATCGAGCCTCCTTCCGGGAGACTTGCTACTTCCACCCTCCCGCCGTGGGCCTCCATCACCGCCTTCACAAGGCTTAATCCCAATCCGAGACCTTTTTCGCTTCTGCTTCTGTCGCCACGGTAAAGGCGGTCCCATATCCTGGGAAGCTCTCCCTGCTCGATCCCTGTTCCATTGTCTCTAACGGAAATCTTCACCTCCGCGTTATCGCCTTGAGCCTCTATGCTTACGGTTCCTCCAGTAGGCGTGTATTTAATGGCATTATCCACCAGATTGGCAAGAACCCTGGCCATACGTGAATCATCGGCGCTTGCAATAAGATCTTCGGGGCATGATACAGACATTCGTATGCCTTTTTCTTCGGCCACATATCCGTAGAGATCAACCACCCTTTCAATAAGCTCTGAGACCTTGATATCTCTTATATCGAGCTTCATTACGCCTGTTTCCGCCTCGGATATATCAAGAAGAGTGTTGAGCATTGTAAGGATTCTGTCGGATTCCTCCACGCAGTCGGCAAGGACATCCCTGCATTTTTCAGGTTCCTCGTCACGTTCAAGGGCAAGCTCGGCCATGCCCCTAAACCTTGTCATAGGCGTTCTAAGGTCATGGGCCACGTTATCAAGAGACTGGCGCATGGCGGTCACCAGCGCATCTATCTTTTCGACCATGGCGTTAAAAAGCCGCGCCAGTTCCTCCAGTTCATCGCCGGTCTGGGGGACCGGGACCCTCGCGTCCATCCTGCCGGCCCCTATTGAACGTATTGTGGCAACAAGGCTTCGCACAGGCGCAAGAGCCCTGTAACCCAGAAAAGCGCCCCCCATGAATCCCACCAGGATAAGAGGAACCATGACCGCCGCAAAGACGCCCCGGAAGTGACTCAGCACCGCGTCCCTCTCCTCGGTGCTTTTCCCTATCTGAATGATGTAGCCTCCCGGAGCGCTTCTGGTTGCAACCTCAAGAAAGGACTTGTTATACCTTGAAGGAAGCCTCTCGATCCGACCATCCGCACCTGTCTTCAAAGCCGGCTCATCTAACCTTGCAAGATCAAACTCACTCCACTGCGACGGTATTGAAAGGAAGAGAGTCGCCCCATCCGCCCCCGCTAGACGAATGAAAAAGGAAGGCGATTTTTCAAATTTCTTGACAGATCCCGCCTCCTTTCTAAGCCCTTCCAGCCCCGAGGCCTCAAAGAGGTTCAAAAGCTCCTCCAACTTAATTCTGATGGACTCATGATCCTGTCCGGCAAGAGAGGATGAAAGGGCGAAATAGGCGATAGAGAAGAGAAGAAGGGAACTCAGTATGAAGATAGAGGAATACCAGACCGTGAGCCTCAGCGCCACGGTCCTTCTTATCCTTTTAAGGGGTCCTGAGGACATAGCCGACTCCCCTTATGGTGTGAATCAGTTTTGGATCAAAGCCCCTGTCAATCTTGTTTCTCAGCCTGCACACAAGCACATCAACCACATTGGTCTGGGGATCGAAACTGTAGTCCCATATCCTTTCAAGTATCATGGTCTTGGATACCACCCGGCCTCCATTGCGCATAAGATACTCGAGCAGGGCAAACTCCCTTGGCTGGAGTTCAATATCTACTCCCCCCCTTATAACCTTCCTGGTCATGATATCCAGGGAAAGGTCGCCGGCAGAGAGCCTTGAGCTTTCAATACTCTTTGAAGCCCTCCTTATAAGACCTCTGATACGTGCCAGAAGCTCCGAGAAATAGAATGGCTTTGTAAGATAATCATCCCCTCCCACCTGCAGGCCCTTAACCCTGTCATCCACCGATCTCTTGGCGCTAAGGATAAGAACAGGCGTATCCTTTCCTCTCCTTCTCATCTCTTCAATCAGGCTGAGGCCATCCATACCGGGGAGCATCAGATCAATAACGGCTGCATCATAAGGCCCCGTCAGGGCAAAATGAAGCCCGTCGGTTCCATCCGGGGCGTGATCAACCGCAAACCCCTCTTCCCTCAGGCCCTTGGCCACAAATGACGCTATCTTCCTGTCATCCTCAACAAGGAGTATCCTCATATCGAAAAACCCTTTTCACTCGGTCTATGATACATATTTCCACAAGAACCTCTTACAGAAAGACTCCGGCAGAAGCGATACTACCTTGACAATCAGCATAACAACTATGACCGCATAGGCAACCCTTGCTAAAAGGATTCCGGCAAGATGTCCGCCTATGGTCATTATGAGCAATGTATCCTCAATCAGGCTGTGTGCAAGCCCCATAAGGGTAAGGCAGAAAAAGACATCCTTTGGCCCTATCTCTCCCGACCTTGCCTCGTGGATTATCAGGCCTCCTCCGTATGCCACACCCAAGGTCAGGCCTATGACGGTTATGGCGGATGCCTTCGGCCCTATGCCAAGGAGCCTTAGAATGGGCCTGAGCATTATATCAATTAAACGGATAGCCCCTATGGCCCTAAGGATTCTCATCATGGCAACAAGAGCAGCTATTATGACGAGTATCCACAAAAGCCTCGTCGCCTCTGACAGCATCCAGCCTAAAATCCCCCGGTACTGCGGCGACCCCTGCCCGCCAAGCATTATGGACGCAGGCTCTTGAAATAGATCAAGACTTGAAAAAGCCAGGTTGAGAATCATCCCCAGTAAGAGCGCTGAACCCACACGGGATATGCCCTGAAAAAGGGCTCGCGCGCCTGACTTCTGAGCGATTCGAAGCTCCACCGGCAGCGTATGCGCGACAAGAACCATTACACCCAGCACAGTCGCCTGAGCGGCGGTGAGGGTCGCAGTGGCAGGAAGTGAAAGCATCACTATAATCCCGCCATAGATATTGTTCAGCATCGCGGTCGCCCAGACAAGCCCCATCTCCGGAGGAAGACCCACGATGAGCATAACAGGGGAAAGAGGCATGGCCACATAGCGTATCACATCAAATTCATTTAATATTTTCACAACAACAATCACCGGGATCATTATCCGGCAAAGTGAAAACCACAGTGACAACACCGCCTTCGAATAATCTAAGATACCCTTTCTGATATTTACCGTATTAAGACCTTTTTTCATCCTGGTCCTTATACCTGGCAAGACCCTTTCTCACTCCATTATTAACCGCAAGGGCGATGGTCGTAACTACTAACAGCCATGCCCGGGCAGGGCACAACGAAAGATGAAAATCACCCCCACCCCTCCCTCCCCCGTCGAGGGGGAGGGAATAATGACGCCGCACAACCTTCCTCCCCCGTGGATGACGAGGGAATAATGCCGCCTCATCCCGATGTTTCGACGGTAAAGGGAGAGGGGTGATGGCAAGGGGTATTATAAAACCGTCAATCCATCGGGAAGCGATATCTCCCCTCCGGTCACGGCGCCTATCCGGCCCGCCTTCATCATCACTTTCTCAAAAACACTATAGTTAAATCTCTCAAGGGGGATAAGACCCATTCTTGTTGCGGCGTGGAGACGCCTTTCGCTAAGAAGTATCCGCAGGATTTCGGCCCCCTTCTCCTCCCTGACTCCCTTCCGCCCCAGACAGCCGAGAGCATCATCAAAGCCTAAGCGGTCTCCGGGTACAAGGCCCGGAGTTCCTTTCAGAAAGTTGATAATCCTTGCCGTTACAAAAAGTGTGTAAAGGCAATCCCTCTCCGCGCGGCTTTCGGCACCTGCCATGGCAGTTGACCTTGCCCTGATAAAATCGGCTTCGGTCATCCCCCGGACTTCGGACGCAAGCCTTGAGCCCGGCGCCGGGTAGTATATGGAAGGCCCTAAAAGGAGAGGCATCCTGGCAAGCAATCCCATCGTTTCGCAAATGGATTCAAGGTCTTCGTTCGGAAGCCCTATTATCTGATAGGCCGTTATCATAAAGCCAAGATATCTCGCCCATGAAACCACATCGCTGAATCTGGCGGTTGAATGCGGTCTGTCCAGATCAGACAGGATGTTTTGGTTTCCGCTTACAAGCGAGATATTGATACTCCTGAATCCGGCCCCCCACATGGCCTCAAGCACCTCTCTATCCAGGGTATCGTATGATATCCCGTTCATAGCGAGTAGCCTTACCTCCACCGGCGCGAACCCTTTTCCTATCATATTAAGAAGTTTTAGAAAATTGTCTCTCTTATACGCAAGGTTGTCGTCTTCAAAGTCAAAGACCCTGTACCCTTCATCAAAGCGGTGCCTCATCTCGCGGAAAACATCCTCAGGTCTCCGCGTCCTGTATTTCCAGCCAAATACCGAGTGTACCGAACAAAAGGCGCATCGGTTAGGGCACCCCCTTGATGTCATGACCATGCACATCGGACGCTTCTCGTAGAGATAGCTTTCATTCTTGAGATCTGAAAGCTCCGCCCACGGAATCTCATCAAGCGGATAGGGATCGCCCTTTGCATTGAATTTGAGCGCCCCATCTTTTTTGAAGCCCAGATTGGGAACGGTTTCAGGCCCCATGCCGTTTTTCATGGCTCTTACAAGTTCAACCAGGGGCCTTTCCCCTTCCCCCCTTATCACATAGTCAACTGAAGGGTCGGCAAGCAGCGATTCAGGACAGGCGGAGGCATGACCTCCGCCCATTACTACAGGCACGTCTAAGAGGGACTTTATCTCACAAGCGCAGGCAAGCGCCTCTTTAAAGTAGGGGCTGAAAAGGCATGAAATGCCGACCAGGTCAGGCTTGCAGTCAGCAACTTTTCCCGCTGCGCTTTTCGGATCGGCCCCGAAGCGAAAGTAGTTATGAAAGCTGCAAAATGGACTTGAATCAGGGCTGTCGTAATAATCCGATAGATATGAAAGCTCCTCCGGAACAGGTATCGTCCTTCTGCCATGACCATGGTGGAAATCTATTACCTTTACATCAACGCCTGGCAGATGCTTCCTGACCGCGGCCTTGAGCAAGCATAACCCAAGCGGCTGATGCCTGACCTCTGTATCGTAGAAGTCCTCAATGGGAGGCTGAAGCAGCACCACTCTCATCGGCTTGATTTGAATCCTCTTCTCATTTTCAGCATGCTTTGCCATGACTCTAGTGGAGAGCTTATCGTTCTGTCAGAGCAGAGATGAGACAGAGTAACTCGACAGGGAGACTGACGCGTTTCCCGTTACCGACCTTTAAGAAGCGACCTCATGAACTGGCTGGTTGTATAAATCTGAAGCTTCTGGCTCCTTAGCTTAGCGTTTCTTAGATTATGGACGCAGGAGTTGCACTCGGTTAACACGATCTCAGCCCCCACCTCTTCCGCCTCCTTTAGACGCCTCCTTGCCATGCCGATCGAGTTCGCGGCATAGGCCCCTCTTACACCGCCGCCCGCTCCGCAACAGAGGCTGTTAACTCTATTA
>MNYJ01000146.1 GCA_001874005.1 Desulfobacteraceae bacterium CG2_30_51_40 | reverse complement strand
CGACGTGCGTAAGGGGTTGGTGCCGTCCGATGTTCAATTGTTTCAATCCACGCCCCCCGCAAGGGGAGCGACCGCAATATCTTGCCAAAATGGAGTGCCATAACGCAAGATATTGTTAACTAAAAACCCAAATTATCGGTCTAGGTAGTCATTATGCATTCAAAAAAGGCAAAATCCGCATCGTTAGGGCATTGATTGGCTGCGAACCCCCCAGGCGTTTCATGGGCACTTAGGGTTCGCAGATTTTTCACGCCATAAGGGTTCCCTCAAGGTCAATTACTGCCTTAGCCCCCACATGCTCTATACGGGTTTTCCATTCGTCTCCCAATTTATAGTATCGGATACTGTCTTTTTCCTTATCCATTATTGCTCCAAGCTTTGCCTGCAGCAGCTTAAAGCGCGCCGGGTCAACCAGACACTCGAATACTGAAAACTGGACTCGCTGGCCATAATCTTTGCAGGTTTTTGCCACCTTTCTAAGGCGGGCTTTTCCATCCTCACTCTCGGTTTTGACGTCGTAGGTAATCACAACCATCATAATTATCAGCTCCAAAAGAACGGTGGATACGCATTTAGATCGCCGCGTAAGCATCTCGCAAGCAGCATTGCCTGGACATGGGGGATCAACCCAAATGGAATACGCTCCTTGAGAAAGGGATGGATAATCTCCTCCTTTTTCCGCTCTTGCCATGTCTTAATAACAGTCTTGCGGGTTTCGTCGTCCATCAGAACACCGCCGCTTTCCTTCTGGACGAATGACTTGCCGATCACCTGTTTCCTATTCACAAGAGACAGTGCGAGCCTGTCGGCAAAGACAGGGCGCAGTTCCTCCATGAGATCAAGAGCCAACGAAGGACGGCCTGGGCGGTCTTTGTGTAGGAAACCAACATAGGCATCGAGACCTACCGACTCAAGTGCAGAAGCCGCCTCATTTGCCAGCAACGTGTATAGAAATGAGAGCAAGGCGTTCATATTGTCAAGTGGCGGGCGGCGAGTTCTTTCCTCAAAACGAAAATCCTCTTTTTGTTGTAATATCAAATGATCGAAGACACTGAAATAGGCCCTTGCAGCACCGCCTTCAATGGCGATCAGTTCCGCAGTCGTTTTGCCTTTATTTATGGACTTTAGCGAATCCTTAAGAAAGGCAGACGCCTTATCCAATAGAGGCGTATCAATTACCATTCCGTGATCGCGAATTGCCCGCTCAAGCACCTTTCGGCAATTCGCTATCTTACCGATTAAAAATGACGCTGCAATGGGAACACTATGAGTTTCGTCTTCAGAAAATCTATATTGAGTCTTACGCAAGAGGACATTACCCCTTGTTATACCTGAAACTCTTGCTTGAAACCGACCGTTTGGGGTCAAAAAGCAAAGCCCGATATTTCTTTGTGCACATGCCCCCATGAGTGCCGGACTTACGCCCGGATAGCTAAAGCACACTATATTCTCAATGTTATGCAATGGAATTCTTGTTGTGACCTTTTCATCCTTCCTGATCACGACATTCTCTCCGTCCAGGAACACATAAGCTTCAGGAGAGGTAATATAAAGAACATTGCTGAGGGCTTTCATCGAAATCCTATTAGAAATGCTTTGTAGTTTTTACAATCTTCTCGGTAATCACACATTTTCAATATACTCTTCAATGTATCTTGAAGCAGTCATCTTATGCTTTTGCAATAACGGCAGACAAACATCTGCAAGCGAGCATGATCTGCATGCTTTGGTAATCCTTACAGATGGTGTGTGGCCACGCGAAAAGTAAGAGTGCATTTCAGCGCATGCATCGGCTACGAGTTTTCGCAGACTACTGCTCAACTCCACATTTTCTCGGTGACGGGTTTGCCCGTAGTAAAGGAACCCTTGAGGGATATCCACCGCTAGCATCTCCTCAAGACACATCGCTTGCGCACAGAGCTGTCCTTCATCAATAGGATCCCTCTTTGGCTTTCCCCTTTTGTATTCCACAGGGGCAGGCACATAAAGGCCATCTCTGCCGGGGAGCTTTACGCCATCTTCTGAAAGCCTGAATTCTACCAGATCGCAAATTCCTGAAAGCCCCAGTCTATAAGAGGCTACCGGCACAGACCTGGCGATGATCAGATCGCCCCGAACCTCAGTAAAATAAGGATCATCAACCCTTTCATGCAGCAGTTTACCCTCCACCGTCAGCACGTTATCACGCCATTGGTTCTCAATATGGATCAAGGCCCACTGCCGTCGGCAAAACAGGAAGTGCTGAATGCCCGAAAGCGGCAGCAGTTCTTCAGAGGTGTATTCGCTTTTCATAAAGCCCGGCATTCCTCAGCTTTCCAGCAACAAACATTACCTTAGGTACGCCACTAGACCCTATCAGATGATTTCCTTCTGAAGGGGAAGGCTACTAAAAACTATTCTAAACTAAAGCACTTCTATCAGGTGAACGCCCGCAGGCAGTCCAGTTCTATCAATATTAACTGTGTAGTCTCCGAAGCTGCGCGCAGGCATAGCCTCTTTATTTTTTTCAACCTTCACCAAATCAAACAGTTTGTGCGATGGCGCATTGCCAAGATCACTATCATGTCTGAATACAACGAGGCTTCGTGTTGCCATCTTGCCGCGCGCCGCCGAATGGTCATGCTCGAACATATTGATCAGCGCGTCCCAGAACAGGTTCAGGTCCTCTTCCGAAAATCCCGTGCCTTTGGTCGGGTCGTTGGCAAGTTTGGCAGAGATGTAGCCCTCGGCGCGGTATAAACCGTAGGGGACGATGTGCTTACGCCCCATCGTACGCTCTTTGTCGGCTTCCTCTTCGCGGGTGACCGTCAGGCGGGTGACGGTGACTTCCTGTTGGACGATGGGGTCAATGCTGCGCGAGAAGTTGATTTGCACTGGTCCACGCACCTGGCCGCAGTTCAGCCCTGTACTCATTACCGCGCCAAACGTGCGGACATCGAAGAAGTTGGCGCAAATCCAGGCGCGGGCGCGCTGCACGTCATCACGCTTTGCTTTGAAGTTTTTGTCATCGGTGGGTAAGTTGACCGCTTTGTAGGCTTCGACATGGTTGGCGTTCAGCGGAATGCCTTCCTTGATATAAATGCGATAACCCGCCGCATCGCCCTTGACCATCTCCACATAGTTGCGGACTTTGCGTTTCAAGCAGACATCGGTGACGATGCCGTAGCCAGTTTCGGGGTCAATGCGCGGCATGTTGCCTGCGTCGGGGTCACCGTTGGGATTGCCGTTCTCTACATCGTAGAGCAGAACAAATTCATAGCGGTTGGTAAGGGTAGTCATGGGGGTATCTCCTTTGTGATTTTAGATTTATGATAGTGGTTGATGACGTCGCTGCGAGCGTTCTTTGTAAAGCAGTCTCCTTTTTGTGGGGGATTGCTTCGTCGCCACCGCACAGCTCCTCGCAATGACATCGTTATTCGGTTTCTTCAGCCTTCTCACCATTCTTGGAATAGAACCCGGCGCGTTGATGATAGTAGCCCAGCACAAAAACGCCCTGTTCATCCAGCGTAAGGCGGGACGGGAAGGGTTTGGCGTCGAGCAAACCCAGCAAATCCTGAATCCTTCTGTCCGAGATGCCGCCATATTCGGCTTTGGCTGTCCAGTGATGGGCAAGCCGCAACAGGATCGGGAAGACGCTGGCGGGCGTGGCGCTGGCGGATGTGAAGTAGCGGTCTTTGATGGTGGCGTTCATGTTCTGTCCAATCGCTTCTCTCTGCGTTTTTTCCAGCACGGCGAACAGGCGCCCCAGCACATAGGCGGGATGGGTAAATGATTCATTGAGTGACATTTGCAAAGCCTCCTGATAGGGATTTTGGTCTTGATGGCGGTACTTGCGGATAAGATGCGCCTTGATATACGCGGCGCGGATATAGTTGATTTTGACGCTGCGCTTTTCATCATCGCTGTCGTGGCGGATGCGGTTGAGCATGGCGGCGTGCAAGCCTTCCGGGTAGGCCAAACCCATCAGAACCGCGCGCATCAGCGCGCCGCCCATAAGCGACCAGGATTGTTTCACTTCGTCGTCCCGCCGCGTCACTTTGGGCGAAACGCACTCAGCCAGAATACGGTAGGGCGAAAGGTAATCGGCCTGATTGGCGAATTCCTTCTCTATTTTCAGGTCGTCGTAATGCTGCATGATGCGCTCGGCGAAAACGCCAAACGGCTCTGTGAGATAGAAACGCACTGCCAGCCGCGCCGCGTTAGAGGCCAGCCCCAGCACATAGAAGCGTGTGCTTTCATCCAGCCCCTCGCGCAGTTTGGCGACATCCAATGCCTGTCCTTTCTGCACTTTCTCCGCCGTCTCGCCCATTTTCTTTTCTGCCTTTTTGCGGGGAATTTGGTCCTCAGCGCTTTCGGCCTCCAAAAACTCTGGATTGATGAGCGCAGCAAAGGCACTGGCGTAGCCCTTGTTCTCGCTTTCCGCCCAATACACCACCGTTGTATCGCCCAGGTAGATTTTGCGATTCGGGTTCTGGTTGGAGAGCAAGTAGTTGAGCGCCACGCCATAGCCCGACGCGACACGCTGACTGACGGGCGAATTCAAACCCTGACCTTTGATCCGGTTGTAGGATTCATAAGCGCGTTCGTTAAAACCAACCAATGACGCCCCTGTGGGGTTGGCCGCGCGCACGCCCTGAATGCTGGGGTGCAAACGGGCAATCGGTTCGACTTCGCCTGTCACCAGGCACTGCATTTGGACGGCATCTTGCCCCAGTTTGTATTCTTCCCAAGCACGCCTGATTTCGGGGTCGTCCAGCGCGTTTTCCCCGTTGACTTGAAAAATCAGGTTGCCGCCTTTGAGCAGGGCTTCCAGATGACGGGCAATGACTGGATGCTGGAGGGCGGTTTGAGGTTCGTGTCTTTCCAGGAAGGCAATTACCGCGCGGGCAACAGCACTATTCGCTTTGGCGAGAATTTCGGCGTTGAGTAGCCGAAAGACTGAAAAGCGCTTTTCGGCATAATTTAAATCTTTTGCTTCTTTACCAGAAACCCCTAAAACATAGGCGGAGTTATCGCACATAAAATTGGCTGAAATGCCCACAGTTCGCTTAACTTGCTCCGGAACGACCATGCGGCGGTAATTTCTCTCGCGTTCTTTCTTGCCATCGAAGAACTTGGTGGTAAACGGGAAAATATCCAGCAGTTCTCCCGCTGGCGAGAGATTGAGCGCAAAACTTACATTTGCCGCGCTGTAACCTGGAGTGGCGATTCCCAGCGAGTCGTCTTTGAGCAAAATCTGGTAGTAGTTGAAGAGCGATTGCAAAATCATTGCCGCACCTCCACGCCCGTCAGGTCAAGGGTGCCGTCTACCATTTGGGCTTTGAAGAACTTCGGGCGGATGTCGCGCGGGTTGGAAAAATCCAAATCATAGAGCATCCAGCCGAAGTCGCGGGCGCCCGTCAGCGGGCTTTTGGGAATCTCGCGCTTGTCCTCGATGAGTTCCACCGCCGCGCCGAATTCGCGCGTCCCCAAACAGGGCGCGTGGAAGCGCTGTCCCTGGCGCAGGCGGCGCAGGACGATGTTGTAGTGCTTCTCTTCGGTGTCCTCCGCGCCTGCCTTGTCGGTCATCTCAAAGTGCGCCTCGATAACATAATCTACGTCCTTCAAGACCATCGAAGCCCGCTGCTGGCGGTTATCCACTGCGGAAATGTAGAGCGGTTTTTGCGCGCCCTTCATGACTTGCATGGCATTATCCACAGACGCTTTTTCACTCACTTCGTTGCGGCGGATGTTAGTAAACTGAATTTCGCTCAGGACGTGGATTTTGTCTATCACCCAACGGATGGCCGGCTTCCAATAGACCGCCTCTATGATGCCGCGTGCCGCCGACGGGGTGATCACATCGTAACTGACCCGTTCCACCTTCATTTCTGGTCGGGTAAACAGGGCGTAGGCTCCGCGCACGCGAATGGTGATTCCGTATCCCATTACTGTTTAACCTCCTTTCGGTTTTTCAGACCCTAAAGGTTTCAAAACCATATAATATCTTTGCTGATTTTAAAAAAACAATCCATCCCCGCCGCCGCTTTCGGGGACGAGCAGGCCTCTATCGCAAGAGTAATACTCTGTAAGATGCTCTGGATTCAAGACCGCATATTCCTCCGCAATTGTCAAAATCACGCCCTTGCTGCTGAGCACCTCGAACTCACCCTGATAAATCGAAACCGTGTACGGCTGCAATTTCCGCAAAGTGGATGATGGGTATTGGGTATATTTTAGTTCCTCTATCAGGTTTTTAGCCTCCTCGTTAAACAGAATAATCACCGTCTCGGTCACGTCTTCGATGACCTGGAACTTGCGCGCCGCTGTCTCGAATTTGAATTTTCCATCGCTGTCATCGAAACACGCCATGATGCCCTTGACATCAAACGCCTGCGGGTCTTGCAGCGAATAGAGCCGCCCAAAGTACGCCTCAATCGCGGGGATGGAAATCGGCATGTCGACATGGTCGCGCAAGACAGCGCGGGCAACCTCCACCGCCTGGGAAATGTAACGCGGCGTTTTCTTGATAAACTCCGACTGCGGCTCAAAGACAAACATCTCGCTCACGCCGCGCCGCATCTCACGGTTGACGCGCCCCGCCGCCTGATTAATGGAATCCAACCCTGTCAGGGCGCGGTAACCGACAGGAAAGTCCACGTCAATGCCCGCCTCCATCACCGACGTAGAGATGACGCGGCACACCTGACCGTTTTCCAGCCTGTGGCGAATCTCCGCCAACTTCTGCCGACGATGGGCGGGGCACATCAGCGTCGAAAGGTGAAAATTGCCCTCACCTTCCAGCATTCCGAACAATCCGCTGGCGTGCTTGCGCGTGTTGACGATGCACAAGACCTGCTCATGGGCGTTCAGCCGCGCAATGAGTTCGTCGTCGCACAGTTTTGCCTCCAGCGGTTTGACTTCAACCCGCTTGTAAAAATCGAACAACTCCTGCGGGTCCGGCGCCAGTTCGGTGATGGGCGTGCCAGCGGGCAGGAACTGCTCCAGTTTGGGTTGTGTGGCGGTGCAGAAGACCGCACTTGTGCCGTAATTGTTCACCAGTTCCCACACCGCGCTCATGGCGGGGCGCAGATAATCACGCGGGAACATCTGGGCTTCATCAAAAACGATGACGCTCTTGGCGATGTTGTGCAGTTTGCGGCAGCGCGACGATTTATTGGCAAACAGCGACTCGAAAAACTGGACGTTGGTCGTGACGACGACGGAAATATCCCAATTCTCGGCCGC
Organism: Desulfobacteraceae bacterium CG2_30_51_40; assembly: GCA_001874005.1. Taxonomy (GTDB): domain Bacteria; phylum Desulfobacterota; class DSM-4660; order Desulfatiglandales; family Desulfatiglandaceae; genus CG2-30-51-40. The sequence goes on along the minus strand of MNYJ01000146.1, from coordinate 17,660 downwards.
CAGTTTCAGTTTGGCATAGACGCTGCGTGTGCGGTCATCGGCTTTTTCGCCCGCCTCGCGCTTCTTTGTCTCCCAATCGAAGTTGGAGTGATGTTCCAACACATTCTCCTCGCCGAGAATGTCTTTGAAGACGCCTGCGTTCTGCTCGATGATGGTGGTGAAGGGAATGACGTAGATGATGCGCTTCAAGCCTTTCTCGGCGGCGTGATTGAGCGCAAACGCCATCGAAGCCAGCGTCTTGCCGCCGCCTGTCGGAACAGTCAATTTGAAAAAGCCTGGCTTCTGCGCCGATTTCTCCACGCAAGCCCGCAGAGTCTCGGTGCGCTTGCGGTTGATTACACTGGTTGGGTTCTCGAATTTTCGCAAATGAGCGTTAAACTTCTCGCGCAGGGTTAAGATGTCCTCATGTCCGCCGCGCGGCATTTTGCCCTGCACGAATTCTTGGGTCTCCTGAAAATCGGCGTCCACCAACGCCGAATAAATCATGCGCGTTATAAACGAGAGCGAAAAGCCCATTTTCTCTTTTTTACCTTCGGGTGGGCGTATGGGCAAATACTTTGGAAACGTAAGCGCCGACAAATCTACTTCGCCCTTGTAGGCGCTGTAATCGCACACATCGGTCTTCAAGCGCGCCGCCAGCGTGCCGTCACCAGGCAGGTCGCTTGAGCCGCCGTAATCCAGCAAACCAGTGTGATGTCCGCTGATGCAATACGCCAGCAGAGTGGCAAGCCCTTCTTGTGGCGTGCCTTTGAATAGGGCCATGAGTTCCTTTGCTCCAGCACTGGAATGATCCACCCGCGGGCCACCCTGCAACCGTTTTTGGAACTCGACTGAGTATTTACCCAAATCGTGAGTTAGACCTGCATTGTAAGCAAGCCCTGCAACATTGGCATCTTTGCAGAACCCGGAGGCTAGGTAGGCTGTCCTTTGAAGGTGTTGTACCAACCTTTGCCAATATTGTGTTTCTTCCCCATCTTTTCTATGTGCGTAATAATATTGCCCTGACTCATTATCAGAGCCTTTGCTACCGTGCAACAGCAACACCTCCTCATAGTAAAAGAAATAGAAGAAGAGATCAGGTCCTTCCGCCTCAAGACCATTAACACGCGAAGTTCCGCTTATAAACGCGTCTCATCATAAAGAGCAACCAGGCAAATGGTATCCCATCAGACCTTGCCCACTGGCCTTGATTGACAGCCAAAATGGCCGACGTTGAGAGGATTTTACCGCGTTTCACCAAACATTCCATATTTTTTTTATAGGTGGAAGGCCAATGGTCTAAACGAGAGTTCAGATTAAGGATGACAAAGGCTTGCCGCGCCATTTCACAGGATCAACTACCATTGATCAGCTTGCAACCTGCTCTAAATCATTCTAATGGGTATTCCAACAATAACTCCCTTTACTTTTACAGGGTTGTGGAAGAATGAAAAAATAAAACGTAGAGATAATAACCTCAGAGGTCAAAAAGACATTAGGGATCAGTAAAACTCTCGCAGGGACTTGATGTCAGCGGTCACCGCAATTCTGAAGGACAGATAAATATGAGCAGGATTTCAGGCAGCATAGAGAACCTTTCCGGTTCGCTTGATCTCTCCGATAAATGACTCAGGAGATGCAGATTGGTATTCATCAGAAGAATATCCGATCAGTTCTGTTACGGACAGGTATTGAGACAGCAGTCCCGCAAGGGTCGCCTGAATCTCAAACATTTTCTTTCCTCTGAAATCAGGGGAGATGATGGCAAGATCAATATCGGAATGCGGCCGTGGTGTTCCTTTAGCGTACGAGCCATAAAGAACGATCTTTTCGACTGCTATACTATTCGTGGTAAGTATCTTGGCTAGTGTCCATCCGGAAATGAGATAGTTTCTTCGAGTTCAAGGCGGGCGATAATTTTAACCACAGTAATACATTGACGTATTTCGAGGATTAAAATCTGAGTCCAACGCCAAAATCGGTGAAAATAGCCATTTCCGGATGGGCACTGGCTAGGTTATTTATGATTGTTCTTATTTCAGGTACGGTATATTTTTCTTTAACCATCGGATGATCCTCCTGGTCTGCCTCACATATTCGGCAGCCGTTTTTCCGTCAATCTCCTTTGATAGTCTCGTAAAGTCCTCCGGATACCGAGTCGGAACACTTTGAAGGTTTATGGCATTTACAAAAGCCTGCATATTCTCCGGCAGCGTAATACCCCCAAGTTCCAGCAACCGGTTGAGATTGCGGGTGCGTGGCGGCAGTTCGCTGAAGGCCTCGGACAATATGGCCTTCAATACCTTTTCCAAAGATAAATGGCACATAAAAACTACATAGATATATCTCTTGCTCTTGAGCAAGAAGACGGCGGTATTGAAATCGTAATTAGATGATTTAATCCAGTTAAGTGTAGTATTTTTAATCTTAAATTAATGATAACAGCCTCATTATGTGGTGTCAAGATTGGAATGTGGGGAAGCAATGTTGGGGACGCCTTTTATACAGGTAGATATCTAGAGGAGAAAGCGGCGTCAAGGCAAAGGGCAGGACGACAGAAAAAGCTGGGGATCGAGGATTCGATGTCCTTTTCTTTATAGTATTGACATAAGACTATTTTTATAATACTTTTTAATTGATACACCAACAGGGAGTATATAATGCCGAAGTATATGAAAAGAATCCAAGTCTTGCTGACCATAGAACAGTTCAAGGATCTGGACGACATAGCAACTCAGCGAAATAAGAAGATCGGGACCCTGGTCCGGGAGGCGATAGTGGAATATCACCTGAAACAGTCGAGACAGCGACGCGTCGCCGAGGCCGTTGACAGGCTTTTCACTTTGCCCGAACTACCCGTTCCTGAGGATTATCAGGAGTGGGAAGAGGAATATCTCAAGGGTAAGTATCCCAGGTCATGAACTCCGCTGCCGGCCAATTCATTGAGGCAAATGTTCTCGAGAGAAAAGACGTTGCCGTGAATGGACTCTCACTTCGCGGCAGGCAAGTGCTTTATCGCCTCAATCGCCTGTCTGGGGATGTAGGTCTTTCCGCTCTCCTCAACATGAACCGCCACGCCTTCAAGAAGGATGTCTTCTGAGCCTATTTTGAGGATGTTTTTATCAATGGGGATCGAGGCAGCGATGTCCTTTGCCTTTACGCGCAGGACCGGATTCATCTTCTCGCCTCTATCAAGCTCGACCTTGAAGCCCTTGAGGGTTTCCTCGGCATCCGCAAAAAGCCTCTCCGTCAGGGCCTTTAGGTCCAATCCAAGGGCTTCGGCCATAAGCGAGCCGAGGGCCGGGGCATCCAACACTCCCTTCGGCCTTGACGGCCCGTAAGCAAAAAGAGGCACGTCGCCCCCTGTGTGGCCGTGCGTGGTCCAGCCTAGCGCCGTGCGTGTTGCACTCAAGACCTCGCCTATGGCGGTCGCCGGATAGGAGCCGTAATCGGAGGCGAGGTCGTTTATCCTTTTCATTTCTTCATTGCTCGGATCTATGCCCCAGTATTGATTTAGAAGCTCCTTTAAGCGACCCTTGGACCCACCGGCCTTCCGCCAGATGCCCGAAGCGGTTAGCCTCATCTTTTTCAGGGGGTCTATAAGCTCCCCGGGGGTCATTTTAGAGTAGGTCCTCCCTGTCCCACGGTTTCCTATACTCATCCCGCCCGTGTTGTGATCTGAGACTACTATAAGAAGGGTATTTCCGTCCCTTTCGGCGAATTTCAAGGCGATATCAGCGGCCTTGTCGAGCATCAGAAGGTCTCCGATCAGATGGGCTGGATCGTTTGCATGACAGGCCCAGTCCACCTCGCTTGCCTCCACCATGAGAAAAAAGCCATTGGGTGAGGAAGACAGAATCTCGATCGCCTTTTCCGTCATCTCGGCAAGTGTCGGCTGATCCGGGGCAAAGACGGGCCTGTCAAGCTCGGCCTCCATGTGGCTTCCCGCAAAAAGTCCGAAGGCCTTTCCCTGTCTAAACGTATCTAGATCGCTTTTTGTGTTGATAATACTATATCCACGCCCGGCGAGCACTGCAGAGAGGTCCTCCCCGTCTGCGCGGCTCCCGCCCTTTGCCTTCGGGAGTAGATGCCTCATGCCGCCGCCAAGAACAATATCCACGCCCTGGTAAACAGCCTGCTCCATGATCATGTCTTCCATATCCCTTGATGTAGTGTGGGCCATGAAGGCGGCAGGAGTGGCATGAGTCACCCTGGAGGTGCAAACGATTCCGCTAGCCATGCCCTTGAGCCTGGCACCCTCCAGGATGGTCGCCATGGGTTTGAGTCGCAGATCGGGCGGGGAGGCAGGAAGGCCGGGGGTCTCTTTCCCGTGGGGGCCCATGCTTATGAACTTATCCGATGTCCTAACCCCGGTCGCGTGGGCGGATGCGGCAGGCGCGGAATCGGTTACGACTGAATCGGTGTTAAAGGTTCTGACTGCCCCCGTAAGATGGGCTTCAAAGGATAGAGCCGCACCCTTGACCCAGCGGGCAAGGGTGTACTGCTCGGCCCCGCATCCGTCAACTATCATAAGGATAATATTCTTGGGCCTCCCTTCTGCACCAAGTGCCTTGAAGGATAAAAGGCAAAAAAAGAGCACAAGGAGGCAGGTAAGGCCGCTGCGGTATATTAGTCTATTTACTTTCATATCAGTCATCTCCCCATTGTTAAAGACTAGCCTGAGAAGCGCTTTCAGTCAAATTAGTCTTTCATTAGATGGGCATAACTCCAAGGGGGGATTTCCAAGAGTTCTGTTGCGCAGCTTCCGCGTTTTGTCTAGTATTCTATATCCTCAGCCTCCGCGGGGGAAGACCGGGGGATTTTAAGAAAAAAGGACGGATACTGTAAAAATGAGCTATCCCCACGAAAAGATTCCACCTGAGCTTCTGGATGCTTTACTTGAAAACCCGCACGAATCACAGATTCTTGTGGACAGGGAAGGCATCATACGCTTCATAAGCAGGCATACCGAGGAGTTCTACGAGGTGTCGCAGGATGATTTTTTTGGAAGGCATATCCTTGAAATGAACCCCGATAGTCTTCTCCCCCAGGTGATAGCCACGGGCAAGGCCGAGATCGGCCGCGTCTTCAGAATGGGGGGCAGGGAAAGGATAGTGGCCAGAATCCCCCTTAAAGACCGGGAAGGAAAAATAGTGGGGGCGGTAGGAAAGCTGATGTTCTGGCATATCCAGCAGGTAAACGATCTTGTCAGACAGGTGGAGGTACTTGAAGACAAGCTCGATTATTACCAAAAGGAACTCCACGCGGTTTACTCCGACTGGTTTGCGCTTGAGAAGATCGTAGGCGAATCGCCTGAAATACGGAAGGCAAAGGCGGTCGCAGCCCAGGCAGCCAGGTCTGATCTGGCTGTGCTCATTACCGGTGAGACCGGCACCGGAAAAGAGATATTCGCCCATGCCATCCATCAGTTGAGCGCCAGGCGCGACAAACCGTTTGTGAAGGTCAACTGCGCCGCCATCCCCTTTGAGCTTTTTGAATCCGAGATGTTCGGCTACGAACCGGGTGCCTTCACGGGAGCGAGCAAGAAGGGCAAACCCGGAAAGTTCGAGCTTGCGGACAAGGGAACCATATTCCTTGACGAGGTAGGAGATCTCCCTCTCCCCATGCAGGTAAAACTCCTGAGGGTAATCCAGGAAAGGACCGTGGAGCGCCTCGGCGGAAACCGCACCTTGAATCTGGATTTCCGCGTCATAGCCGCCACAAACCGGGACCTCAAGCAGATGATAGAGCGAGGGCTCTTCAGGCAGGACCTTTACTATCGCCTCAACATCTTCCACCTTGAAACCCCGCCCCTTCGAGCAATCCCCCAGGACATCCGCCGCCTGGCCTACCACATCCTTTCGACCATTAGAAAGGAAGGCAGGATCAAGGCAGGCCCCATAACAGCGGAGGCCATGACAAAGCTGACATCCTACCCGTGGCCCGGAAACGTGCGCGAACTCAGAAACGTCATAGAGAGGGCCGCTGCCGCAGCCGGAGAAGGCCCGCTTAGAGAAGAACACCTGCCTATGGACCTGCTGGAAGAGGTCCCGGCAGCAGATAAAGGGGCCTCCGCGCCCAGGCCCCTGAAGGAAGAAATAGCACGGGCAGAAAGAGGCGCGATCGAGCGCGCCCTCATCCGTGCCGGGGGAAACCGCAGCCTGGCCGCACGATTATTGGGTATTCACCGAACAGGACTCTATCAGAAGATGGGAGCCTATGGACTCAAATGAGCACTGGTATTGATGGCCCCCCTTCTCTTTACCCCTCCCCCTTTGCAATATAAACGTCGGGATAAGACGGCATCATTCCCTTTCCCTCGACGGGGGGATCGGTGAGGGGTGATTTTCATCTTTCGCTGTGCCCCTTTCAGGGCTTGAGGGTTTATATGAAAATCCATCGTCATACCGGCGCAGGCCGGTATCCAGTCTTTTTCACCTTGATTCCGGATCGGGTCTGGAATGAGCTGCGGCATTTTCATGCTTCGTTGTGCCAGATTCTGGCATGGCGTTTAGAACTAAATATGTAGATTATAATATACATGTCTATATTTTTCTACGCCATGTTAAGTTTCTTTTCTGGCCTATGGCATAATGGTTTTCCGCCACAATGCAATCTTACCCTGGGCCTGCTGTCTATCATTCTATACAATCATGTCCGGTCTTTCTGCCAAACCGTCATGAAGCGAATTGTGTCGCCCACGAGGATGAAAATCCTCTTTCAATTTCTTTTGTCACTAAATCTAAAGCTGGAATCCATAAATATCGCGGCTAAAACAGCCCCCCGGTTTATTGGGAAAACACATTCCATACTGCCGCCACAAACTGGGATGGCATCCTGATTGCAGCTATAGCCCGGGAGGAAAAGCACCGATTTTCTGCACAGTAAATAAATATACTCTCAACATATTGATTTCTATCACTTATGAGTCGTGATCATCAGTTGCGTGGGGGTTGGTAAGGAAGAAAGTATGGAACATGAAATTCCCGAAAGTTTAGCTCTGATGCTGGAGACGGTCAGGCGCTTCGTAAAGCAGGACCTTGAACCGATCAGCAAGCAGGTAGAAGATGAAGACCGCATACCGGATAATATCGTCCAGACCATGAGGGATCTGGGCCTCTTCGGGCTTTCCATCCCGGAGCAATACGGGGGGCTTGGGATCGGGGTCCTTGGCGAATGCATGGTCTATGAGGAACTCAGCAGGGCAAACGCCTGCTTCCGCACCAGAATCGGCACCAATAACGGCATAGGCTCCCAGGGCATAGTGATTGATGGAACCGAGGAGCAAAAAGGACATTATCTCCCACGCCTGGCATCCGGAGAGTGGATAGGGGTCTTCGCCCTCACCGAACCGGAGGCTGGAAGCGACGCGGCCAACATCCAGACAACGGCAGAAAAACGAGGCGATTTTTGGATGCTCAATGGCAGGAAGCATTTCATCACCAACGGGGATATCGCCGATTTGGCAACAGTGTTTGCAGTGACAAACAAGACAGAAAAGGCAAAAGGAGGCATCACAGCTTTCCTTGTTGAGAAGACATTCCCCGGATTTTACGTTGGCGCCATTGAACGAAAGATGGGCATGAGGGGGAGTCACACCTGTGAACTGCTGTTCGATGACTGCCAGGTCCCGGCTGAGAATGTCATCGGAGGGCTCTCCATGGTGGGGAAGGGATTCAAGACCGCCATGAAGGTCCTGGACAAGGGTCGCCTCACCATGGGCGCCTCGGCCCTGGGCTCGGCCCAGAGGCTGCTCGAACTCTCCCTGGATTACGCCAGACAAAGGGTCCAGTTCGGAAGGCCCATTGGAGAGTTCCAGGCCATACAGTTTATGCTGGCCGATATGGCAACCCAGATCTACGCGGGCCGCCGGATGCTATATCACGCGGCCACCCTCAGGGACAGAAAGGGCACTGCGGTCGTCAAGGAGGCATCCATGGTGAAGCTCTTCTGCACGGAGATGGCCAATAGAATAGCCGATATGGCCGTTCAGATCCACGGAGGCATGGGATACATGAAGGACTTTCCGGTTGAGCGCTTTTACAGGGATCTGCGCCTTACCCGAATCTATGAAGGCACAAGCGAGATTCAGCGGCTGGTAATAGCCCGCGAGCTTTTGAAAGGAAAATAGTTCATGAAGGTAGAGAAGGTATTCGTTATGGGCGGAGGCACCATGGGGGCAGGTATCGCTCAGGTGTGCGCCCAGTCGGGACTGCGCGTCACCTTGTGCGAGGTTTCAGATGCCGCCCTGGCAAAGGCCGTAAAGGGCATATCGTGGTCGGTTGGAAAATTGATTGAAAAGGGAAAACTCAAGGGAGACCTCGACGAGATAATGAGCCGCATCACGCCCACCGTATCCATCAAGGATGCGGCGGGGGCGGACCTTGTGGTGGAAGCGGTATTTGAAAATGCGGAGGTCAAACACGAGGTGTTTGCAGGGCTCAGTCCCGTTATTTCCGAGCATGCCCTTGTGGCGACAAATACCAGTGCCATTCCCATCACCGAGCTTGCAGGCGGGGTCATTCATCCTGAAAGATTTCTGGGGCTCCATTTCTTTAATCCCGTGCCCATGATGGCTGCAGTTGAGGTAATACGCGGCATGGCAACCAGCGATGAGGCCTTTGCCGCAGCAAGGCAGTTTGTCCTTTATATCGGCAAGGAGCCCATCATGGTGAATCGCGATGTGGCGGGATTCGTCATAAACCGCATCAACTTTCCCTCCACGATGGAGGCCATGCGCCTGGTGGAAGAAGGGGTCACTTCGGTTGAAGATGTGGACAAGGGACTCCGTCTGGCAGCGGGTCGCAGGATGGGGATATTTGAGACAGGAGACATGGTGGGGCTGGATGTTACCTACGGCGCGCTTATGGCCATGTACAAGGAGACCGGAGACCCAAAGTGGTATCCGCCGCTTCTGCTCAGGCGAAAGGTTAAGGCAGGCCATCTCGGCAAAAAGACCGGCAGGGGATGGTACGTTTACGGCCCTGACGGGGAGCGCATAGGCCCGGCTGAGAAAAGTTGATGCGGGGGATGGATTTGCGCAGATAAGGACAAGCAGACCAGAAATCAGCTCCGTAGGCTCGCCTTCAGGCGCGCGGCGCACGGTACCTGTGCGGCTTAGGCCGCACCTACCCCGGATTTTTGAGATCACACAGTGTGCCAAAACTTATGAAAAAAAGAGGTAAAGCAGCATGAAAGAGGCAGTCATTTTAAGCGCGGCACGAACGCCGGTCGGAAGGTTCGGGGGAACCCTCAGGCCGGTGACTGACCGCTTTATCGCGGCCCTGGTGCTAAAAGCCGCTATTGAACGAGCAGGCATAAGACCGGATCAATTGGAGGAGGTCATCTTCTCGCAGCAGTACAGGACGGGAGTTCTTCCGCCCAACATGGCGCGGCCCGTGGCCATTGATGCAGGCGTCCCCATAGAAGTGCCGGAGTTCACAGTGGCAAAGGCATGCGGAGGCTCCATCAAGACGGTCGCTCTCGCAGCCCAGGCCGTAAAGGCAGGGGACGCGGATATTTTGGCCGCAGGAGGTGTCGAGCACATGTCCAACGCCGCCTACCTTTTACCCACGGGCCGGTGGGGCGCGCGCCTGGGACACGCCCAACTCATGGATCAACTGGTGCTTTTCGACCCGATAAGCGGAAACACCATGGGGGAAACCGCTGAAAACGTTGCCGAAAGATGGAAGATAGCCCGCGAAGATCAGGATCAATTCGCGCTCGAAAGCCAGCAGAAGGCGGCCAAGGCCCTTGAAGATGATATTTTCAAGGATGAAATCGTGCCGGTACCGATTCCAGGTAAAAAGGGAGGGCCTGTGATGTTTGCAAAAGACGAACATCCAAGACCTGAAACGACCCTTGAGGCCCTGGCAAGGCTTAAACCGGTCTTTCGAAAAGGCGGCTCGGTCACGGCGGGAAACAGCAGCGGCATGAACGACGGCGCCGCTTGTCTTATCATCGCAAGCCGGGAAAAGGCGGCCGAACTTGGTCTGAGGCCTCTTGCCTCCATAGTGGGTTACGCCTCGGTCGGGGTAGAGCCTGCCGTCATGGGAATCGGCCCCATATATGCCACCCGAAAGTTACTCCAAAAGACCGGGCTAACCATAAATGATATTGACCTTGTTGAGTTGAACGAGGCCTTTGCCTCACAGAGCCTCGCATGCATCCGTGACCTGGGTCTGGATCCCCGGAAGGTCAACGTAAACGGAGGGGCAATAGCCCTGGGGCATCCCATAAGCGCAACCGGAGGAGTCATCTTGACCAAGCTCATCTATGAACTGGGAAGACGCGGAGGCAGGTACGGACTGGCTACCATGTGTCTGGGCGGAGGTCAGGGGGTTGCCCTGGTGATAAGAAACGAAAACACTTAACCTAAACGAGAGGCGCAAATGAACCTGGCCCGGCTGCTTACAGAAAGCGCCGCAAGGCGGCCTGACCATCCGGCCGTGATATTCGGCAATAGACAGGTGACCTACGCCGAACTGGACAGGAGGACGAACGCCCTTGCCTGGGGTCTCAAGAGGAGAGGGCTTGGACCGGGAGACGTCGCAGTCCTCATGATGCCTAGTTCCATCGAATGGATCACAGTCTATTACGCCCTGGCCAAGCTCGGGGCGGTCGTCCTGCCTGTGAACTTCCTCTACCGGACAGATGAACTCAGACATATCTTTACGGATTCCGGTGCCTGCGCCTTCATCGGAAGGCCCGATCACCTGACCTATGCCGGCCCCCTTGTCCTTGGATCGGACAGGTTCCGCCTTGCCCTGACGGCGGGCAAAGCAGGCCCGGAGGGCTTTGAAGCTTTAGAAGATATTTTCATTGACCGCGGCCCCTTTCCTGTCCATGAGGCCGCTGCGGACGACACCCTGGCAATCATCTACACTAGCGGGACAACCGGCCTTGCAAAGGGGGCCATGCTTACCCACATGAGCCTTGAGAGCAACGCCAAGACGGTTGCCGACATGCGCTACACCGAGCCCCACGACATCTGCCTCGGAGTGCTCCCCCTGTTCCACATCTACGGACAGACAAGCACCCTTAATGCATCCATCTACCTGGGGCTTACTATCAGGCTTTGGGAACACTTTGATCCGGAAGAGGTGTTCGGCGCCATTGAGACGGAAGATAGCTCCATACTAATAGCCGTCCCAACCATATTCAACCGCCTTGCCGAGATGGCCGGCAAAAGACCACCGTCCAGATCTTCCCTGCGCTTCTGCGTCTCTGGAGGGGCGTCTCTACCTGTGGAGGTGCTGAGGCGTTTTGAAGAGGCATTCCGTGTGACTATTTACGAGGGATATGGTCTTACCGAGTGTTCGCCGGTCTGTGTTGAAAACCCTTACGGCAGGGCCACCAAGCCGGGTTCCATAGGCATTCCCATCCCAGGTTTCAAGGCCAGGCTGGTGGACGCAAACGACCTTGATGTGCCCGCGGGAGAGGTCGGCGAATTGATCGTCCAGGGCCCTGGAGTCATGAAAGGCTATCTCAACCGGCCCGAGGCGACGGCAGAGGCCCTCAAGGGTGGTTGGCTCCATACCGGGGACCTGGCCCGCCGGGATGAGGATGGGTATATCTATATCGTTGATCGCAAAAAAGAGATGATCATACGAGGCGGCTACAACATCTATCCCAGAGAGATAGAGGAGGTGCTCTATAGGCATCCGGCCGTCCTTGAATGCGCGGTGGTGGGTATGCCCCATAAAGACCTTGGAGAAGAGGTTGCAGCGGTCGTTCTTCTCAGAGAAGGCCGGGAGGCATCCGCTGAGGACCTCAAGGATTGGGTAAAGGAACGTGTTGCGCCCTACAAGTATCCAAGGGTCGTTCGCATCGTCAAGGAGCTTCCGAGAACTGCAACCGGGAAGATACTGAAGCGGGCAATCTCTTTTTAGCCGCAATGCCCTGGATGCGCATAAAAAGGGGCGAAAATCACCCCCACCCATCCCTCCCCCGTCCGAGGGGGAGGAGTAAAGGGAAGGGGTATTTTCATATAAACCATGTTGATGGAGAGGAAAGGAGAAACAAGTATGAAAAAGCGTTTGATGATGGCGGGTATGGCTCTTATGGTCATTTTGTTTGCTGGACAGGCCCTGGCAGTGACTACTCTCAGGTTTCAGTGCGCCTATCCTGAGAAGGCAAGCGTAGGGCAGACTACGCTCTTTTTCGCCTCCGAAGTGGAACGGCTCACCAGCAACCAGGTTCAGGTAAAGGTTTTCTGGCCTGGTCAGTTGACCAAAACCAACGAGGCATTTGATGGAGTGCGTCAGGGCATGCTGGACGGGTACACAGGCTCACTTCTCTATTTTGCGGGGAAGGTCCCGGAGGTAAATGTCCAGTGGCTCCCATTCAACTGGGCTGATTCGGCCGAGGCCAAAGACGTCCTTCTCAACAAGGGTTATATAAAGGTGATGGAGGAGGCGCTTGATCAGCACGGAGTAACCTATCTCTCCGCACTCTCTGTCGCAAGCATGGGACTGCTTACGAAATTTCCCGTGACCAGTCTCGAAGATCTCAAGGGAAAAAAGATCAGAGCCGTGGGCATGGAGGCCAAGATCATGGAGGCACTTGGGGCCTCGGGCCTGGCGCTGAGCGGGGCTGAACAGTACATGGCCCTCCAGAGAGGAACCGCGGATGGGACGGACTATCCCTGGTACACCATGGAGCAGTATAAGTTCTATGAGGTCTTGGATCACATCGTCACCCCGGCCCTTCATACGCCCGGCGTGGTGGAGATCATCATCAACACCAAGGCCTTCAAAGGTCTTTCAGCAGATCAGCAAAAGGCCGTGAAGCAGGCGGCCATGAATGCCATGGATAAATCCTTCGAGGCGTCGGATAAACTGGACAAAGGCGCTCTTGAAAGCGCTGAAAAGCACGGAGTGAAGATATCTGTCATTCCTGCAAATGAAATGGTAAGGTTCAGAGAGGCCTGCAAGCCTCTATGGGAAAACGAGGCAAAAAAGTCTCCCTATTCTGCAAAGCTTGTCCAGATACTGAAGGACCATCTAAAGGCCAAGGGCCTGGACAAATAGTCAGTTAAGGGGCAGGCGATCATGGAAAGAGCAATCAGGTTGATAAACCGCTTGAGCATAGGACTCGGCCTTCTGGTCGCCCCCTTGACCGCCATTATAACCGCGCTGGTCTTCTATGAGGTCATCTGCAGGTACTTCCTGAATGCGGCTACAAGTTGGACCGCCGAGGTGGAAAACTATCTTCAGGTCACTTTGGTCATGCTCGGCGGGGCCTACTGTCTGAGCCACGGAAGCCATGTAAGGGTGGATGTCCTTTATCAGGCCTTCAGTAACTCAAAGAAGGCTCTGGTGGACATACTGACCGGTCTTATAGTGCTTCTGGTAACCGGCCCCATGATCTGGTTTGGAGGGCATCTGGCCTGGGAGGCATGGGTTACAAAACAGACCTCATCAAGCGCAGCGGAGATAGTCCTGTGGCCCTCCATGGCTACCGTGCCCGTAGGCGCGGGGCTCCTTGCGCTCCAGGCATTAGCCCTTGCCGCATCGGCGGTGATTTATCTTTTGAAAGAAAAGAAGAGCGGTGAGTCATGATGGAACCCTGGCTCCTTTCCCTCATCGTCTTCGGGCTCCTCACGATCATCCTTCTCACTGGGGTGCCCATAGCATTCGCTCTCATGGCCATAGGCACGATCGGAACCCTCTTTGTGTGGGGAACAAAGGGCCTTCTCATGGCCTTCAACACGGCCTACGGAGAGGGAACGAACTACATACTCCTGGCCGTTCCCCTTTTCGTGCTGATGGCCAATGTGCTCAAGTTTTCAGGGATAGCCGATGAACTCTATGAGATAGTCTATCGCTGGATGGGGCAGATACGCGGAGGCCTTGCCATGGGGACGGTGGCGATATGCGCGATATTCGCCGCCATGGCCGGGATAAGCTCGGCCGCCACGGTCTCCATGGGCCTGATAGCACTTCCTTCCATGCTCTCCAGGGGCTACCATAAAAGCATCGCCCTGGGCTCCATAAACGCCGGAGGAGCCCTCGGCATACTGATCCCGCCCTCCATCATCATGGTGCTTTACAGCAATATGACGGATGTCTCGGTAGGGCAGCTCTTCGCGGGCGGCATCCTGCCCGGGGTGCTCCTGACCATGGTCTTTGTGGGTTACATAGCCCTGAGATGCTTCGTGAACAAGGGGCTGGGGCCGCCGGGGGAAGAGCGCTTCACCTTCGTAGAAAAGATAGCGACCCTTAAGGGCGTTATATCCCCTCTTATCCTTGTCGCCCTGGTTCTTGGCGTGATGTATCTCGGAATATGCACCCCAACGGAGGCCGCGGCCATCGGGGCCGGGGGGGCCTTTGCGGCAGCGGCCATCCACCGGAAACTTACCTGGAGCAGGGCTAGGCAGTCCCTTATCGAGACCATGAGCCTGACCGTCATGATCTTCTGGCTCATCATAGGGGCCAACACCTTTACACACTTTCTTGCCTATGCCGAGATACAGACCATGATCCAGCAGGCGATCCTCTCTCTTGAGATAAACCGCTGGCTTATCCTGATTCTCATCCAGATTATATATTTTATCCTCGGTTGTTTTCTCGATCCGGCAGGGATATTGCTCCTTACCACTCCCATATTTGTGCCTGTCATAGCCAAGATGGGCTTTGATCCGCTCTGGTTCGGAATACTCTTTACGATAAACATGGAAATGGCCTATGTGACCCCGCCGTTTGGCTTCAATCTATTTATCCTCAAAGGGGTGGCTCCCCCTGAGATTACCATGGCAGACATCTACGGCTCCGTGTGGCCTTTTGTGGTCTGCCAGGCCGCGTGCCTGGCACTGGTCATGTTGTGGCCGGAAATGGCCCTGTACCTGCCCTCCCTGATGGTAAGGCAATAGCAAGAACCGGATAAGGCATCTTTGTCTTGCCCGCAGGCCTGAAAATAGTATAAAAAAATCTCCATGTTTCCTATTAGAGATACAACTGCCTCCAAAAACTATCCCGTCGTAAACACCGCGATCATAGCCGTGAATGTCCTGGTTTATCTGCTCCAGACGGCTCAGGGTACATATCTCGAGCGGTTCATTTTTATCTACGGTCTTGTCCCGGCAAGATATTCCGTAGCAGAACTGGCCGAGCGCTTCACCTTCGGCCAACAAGCCTTCTCCTTTCTATCATTTATGTTTCTTCACGGCGGCTTCTGGCACCTCCTGGGTAATATGTGGTCTCTCTACATCTTCGGAGACAATGTGGAAGACAGGATGGGGCCGATCAGGTATCTGGCCTTCTATCTGCTGTGCGGGGTAATTTCAGGATTATCACACCTGGCCCTCAATCTTGAGTCTCCCGTACCCACTATCGGCGCAAGCGGGGCCATTGCCGGGGTCATGGGGGCCTATTTCCTTCTGTATCCTTCGGCAAGGATTCTCACCCTGATACCCATCATCTTCATCCCTTATTTTATCGAGATACCCGCCTACGTCTTTCTGGGGATATGGTTTTTTCTCCAGTTTCTCAACGCCGCCGGCTCGTCGGGCGCGGCCGGAGGAGTAGCGTGGTGGGCTCACATAGGCGGATTTGTAGCGGGGATGATCCTTATCAAGCTATTCACAAGGGCGCCTTCCTCGGGCCTGACCAAAATGATTCGGCCAGCGACTGAAAAACACAAGACGCCGAGACTGCAAAGCATAAGGACTTCGGCCCAGATGGATGATCCGAACATTTACGGCTCCATAGTGATAACACCGGAAGAGGCTTTAAAAGGGACCAACAAACTCGTAAATGTGCCATGGGGATTCCATAATCGCCTCGTGCGCGTGACCGTCCCTCCAGGAATCAGGGAAGGTATGACCCTGAGGCTTGAAGGAATTGGGAGGCAGTTGGGAGATATAAGAGGAGACCTGCTGCTCAAGGTCTCCATCCAGGGACACCAATAGGTTGATGGTGAAACGCGAAAGGAGATAGGAGGAAGTCCATGGAGCTTACCTTTCTTGGAACCGGCGGGGCTTGGGGCCTTCCCGAGATTGCCTGCGGCTGCCGCATCTGCAAGAAAATGAGAGAACTGGGTGAAAAGAGGAACCGAACCGCCCTGCTCCTGAGGGGCGAAAAAACCGTCCTGATAGACTGCGGCCCAGACATAAGAGATCAGATTGCAAGAAACGCGATTGAAAGGCCGGATGCGGTCTTCATCACCCATGAGCATGGAGACCATTTCATAGGCATGGATGATCTTTTTGCATTCAAGCGAAATGTGCCCAGGGACACCTTCACACCTATTCCGGTCTATCTGACCGAAAAAAGCTGGGAGATAATAAGGCTCCGCTTCGGATATCTGGAGCAGATGGGGGTGATCACGCCCCGGCTGATAGACACAGGCAGATGGTTCGAGGCGGGGGGCCTTGAGGCAATGGCCTTCAAGACCGACCATGGAAAGACCGCGGCAGGCTCGGTAGGTTTTCTATTTCGCTTTGAAGTCTCACGGGGGGCGACCAAAAGGATTGTCTATACCTCCGATTTCGTTGATATCCCTCAGATCCCGGAAGAGGCCGTCTCGCCGGATATCCTCGTTATTCAGAGCTTCTGGCTGAACGAGCCTGTCGAAAACAGGCCCAGCCACATGAGCCTTCAAAGGGCCCTCCGTTTCATTGAACTTTTTTCCCCGAAGATGACATACATTACACACATAGGAGACGCCGATATGGTTGCGGGCGATCCATGGAACACCTGTCTGAAGAAATATCAGCCCAAAGACCCTCTTGGAACCCCATCTGGCGATCTCCCCTACCCCATACCCTGCTGCCAGACCGATTGGGAGAAGACCCTTGAACGGGTGCTCTCGGATAGGCGGCTGACCTTCAAGGCCGCTGTCGCCTTTGATGACCTGAAGGTAAGGATATAGGGGCAAGCGGCATGGAGGGGGACGCCAGACCTTAGCACATAAGCCGGACTGATCCCGGCCCGCCCGGCTTATAAAAGTCCATGAACTGCTCCGTCAAGAACGAAGAGGATTTCATGCGGCTCTTAGGATTTTATTTTCCCCGAACTATTGAGGCAATTGCAAAATTCACAGCTTCGTCATTCCCCGACTTGATCGGGAAATCCAGTCTATCCTTGAATCGAGGTTTTGATTCAAGCTATCAATGCGATCTGAGATCATAGACGACTTTGAGATAATCCTGAATGGATTTCCCCCATTGGTATGGTTTACCAAGCTCGTCAGGCGCCATAATACATAGCCCAAATTCATGACTTTTCCCCAGAAGATCGCCTAAATCGGGTCTGCCAAAAAGTATGATATGTGTAATTGCGATGGGTTAAGATTACATATAGGCTAAAATGTCATTTGTAGTACCAGAAAATAATAAATATGTATTGACAGTGGTTTTTTGTGGTTGGATGATTCCATGTTATTTTTTCCTTTTTCACGGCTTCAAAATCCGCCATTCCTTTCATGGTTACAGAGGGGCTTGACGTAATCAAATAATGTAACCGTTCACGGGCAATCGTAGCTCCAATTTAAAATTGTCCGCCGTGCCGTAATTTTTCTTCGAAAAAGATTGCGTTCCGGTTCCTGATGATTTATAGTCTCAGGAATGGAATCGATCATAACATACAGGAGGCGGTCAGTCACCCCGGAAGATGTCGAGATCGTCAGGCGTATTATTGAGGCACACCCTGGCAAAAGCAGACGTTTTATTTCTCAAGAAG
>MNYJ01000023.1 GCA_001874005.1 Desulfobacteraceae bacterium CG2_30_51_40 | reverse complement strand
TTGCGAGGAGGGTCATACTGAGCTTGGTTACGGCTATTGCCGGGCCACCAAGCGACGTGGGCTTAAAGATAAGTAAGTATCCTCCATCGTTATCGGGGTATTTACTCAGCGGACAGTGCCCACTTAGGCTCATTAATCGTTACAGTTGTCATTATTGAATCAGGCTCGAACTGGATCTCCGACATCAGCATATCCTCTGCGCCTATCCTCAAGGATTCAAGTAAGGCATCCTTTGTTCTTTCCTGCGCATTAACTCCCGGTAAATCAACCAGCCATCCTATCCACCAGTTTTCAGATTCCTTGATTACAGCCCTTAGCTTCATAATATTACCTCAAAAATGGTATATTGAGATCTTTGCATATTTTTCGGGCCAACTCATCTACAATTTCTTTATGCCTGGGGACCTGAGTTTTCATGTGTGCTTTCTCAAAGATAGTATGCAGTCTGCCTTCACGAAGTATATATGCCCCATGTCTCATTAGATGCCTTATCAACTGCGTTCGTTTCATCTAAGCGATTCTTCCGGATTCAATGGGGACGTAAACTATCGCCCGCATTTGCGAAGGCTCCCTGGCCGGCGATCGTCTTTGCGGGGAAGCTCATACTGAGTTTGGGGACGGCTATTGCCGGGCCACAAGGCGAAGTGGGCTCAGTTAGTAGCCTCTTGGGGACGCCCTTTACATTTGCAGATTTTTCCTCCGACGGAAAGCCCTTTCCGGCCCTGTAATACGATTTTATGTATGTGCTTATCATGAAAGATCTCATAGCAATCCCCTAAAATCCTCAGTGGTAAGTCCTGCGTCTTTCACTATACCGGCCATGGTGAAACTGTTAATGGGATTATTTCTGGGTATTGTTATAATTCGCACACCATTGGTCATCGTAATATGTTTGCCTTCCCGCGCAATCCAATAACCGACTTTCTGAAAAGCTTTGACAGCCCTCTGGTGGCTTATTCCGGACAGTTTAGGCATTTGCCACTTCTACATACCGCGATTCCTTGTCCTTTGTAAGATCATCTACGGTTTCCAAATAGGACTTTATAGCATCGGAAATATTATCTAATGCCTCTGATTCCGTCTTTCCCTGAGACCAGCAGCCCGGCAGACCAGGAACCCAGATGGCAAAACCTTCGCCTGTTTTCTTTAGACTAACTTTATATCTCATACTTCATCTCCAAAGATGGCAAAGATGGGGACGCCCTTTACATTTACAGATTTTTCCTGAGAGCATCGCCTTTTGTATCAAGAGCTAAACGCTGGAGAAAAGTATTCCTCATCAAGTCTCCGGACCCGGGCGATTTTCTGAAAGTCACGGTCGAAATGCAGGAGGAGCGCCCCGCTCTCTATTGCTATCTGTGCTAAGCAACAGTCAACTGGGCTCCCTACAGTTATACCCTCGCGCCTCAGATCAAAATAAATACGCGCGGCATTCCGCCAAGTTTCCGCAGAGGCTTCAAGATATACCTGCGTAGCAAGATACTCATCGAGCTGCCTCCACTCACTTATGTCCCTGGCGCCCTGAAGAAGCTCCAACTGATTGAAACGGCTTAAGACTACGGATTCGGATCCTATTCTCTCCCTGAAAGCAGCAGTTACATCTCCCGTCTTGTCACGCAGGATCAAGACCCAGACCGATGTGTCCACCAGAATCATCCGCGTGTCTTTCGCAGGGCTTTGTGGTCATAACCATCAACAAGGTCAATTTTTCCTGCCAGTTCGGTCAGATCCCTCCGCCTTCTAAGCGAAACCAGGGTACGCAGCGCCTCGTGTATCAGATCCTTTTTTGTTCTGGCATCGCTTACTGAAAAGGCCTCCCTGAGCAGTTCTTCATCAAGGACAATGTTTGTTCGCATTCAGCACCCCGCAATGTGTATTATATACACATCATACATTTACTCGGCAAGCTGTCAACTCAGTTATAGGGGACGCCCTTTACATTTATAGATTTAGTTCTGGCCTATCGCCCGGACCTGCGAAAGGTATTACTCAGTCGGAATCTCTGCAAACAGGCAAATGGACTCGGAAACCCGGTAGAATAAAAAAAGAAAAGTTTTTTCGTTATGGGGTAGTTTTATCCTTGACAGCAGGAAACCTTATAAGGGTTCAGTATTCTCTGCCTTTTATTTCCAAGGGTTTTCAGTTCTGTCTCGCTCCAAGTATTCCAAGTAGTCGGCATAGATCTTCTTCATAAGCTCGTCCAGCGGCGCTATACCGACAAAGGCTTTGCGGTGCATTTTCTCCTTCTCCATCCTCTCAGCTTCTACCTGCTTTTCATACTCTTCTTCATCAAAGGGGCTGAACTTCTCTTCCAAATCTCTTTTTACTTGTTCGAACGGAATTCCCTTAACCTCACCGGTTTCTATTTCCTTGATTCTCTTATCAAGGGCGGATGCCATCGGATCTTCTTTTTCTTCATAACCAGCTTCTGGAATGCTGTCAAAATCAAGAATGGGTTGGCCAAATGC
Organism: Desulfobacteraceae bacterium CG2_30_51_40; assembly: GCA_001874005.1. Taxonomy (GTDB): domain Bacteria; phylum Desulfobacterota; class DSM-4660; order Desulfatiglandales; family Desulfatiglandaceae; genus CG2-30-51-40. Next base: position 9,046 of record MNYJ01000023.1, on the reverse strand, counting down.
CTCCGCCATCATTACCCACGCGTGCCGTAATTCTTCGATGTTCTCTCCAAAAGGTTCTACAGGGTCTTGGGTGATCGCTCCCACATGTTTGTTGCTGTCGTAATATGCTTCGTGAATGGCGTAAGTGTAGTTTGCCCTTTCGTTTCCGCTCCCAGTATCAGGTTTGGCATATCTTTTCCGAACTACTCTATAGTTCCACATGGTTCACCTTCAACACCACAAAAGGCCCGTCAAATCGAGCCAACGGCTTGATTCTGGCGCAAAAGGATTCACCACGGTAAGCCCTCTCCACGTAAAACCATTTTGCAGGTCTTCACTTAAGAGCAGCCGACAATGGTTCTCCGCTGCAACCGCCATAATCAAAGCGTCCCATATCTGCAGGCCGTGATCTATTGCAAGGTCAATTGTAGACTGAAATGAAGACCACGATGAGTCTGCAACTTCAAAGCTGTCTGCCCAGCTCATGATCGCGTCTCGCGCCGGGAGAAGCACAGCCTCTGCCGGAAGGTCTTCGACAAGTTTGATAGCTCCGGCGCAGCGCTCAGCATCACCAACCCCTTCCGCATAGGCCAGAATGTTTGTATCATGAGCCAATCGAATCATTCATATAGCTCGGCGCGGGTCCATTTCCTTGCCACCGTTACAGGCTGGGACTTAAGGCGGGCGACTAAACTCGATTTCATTGACCTTCTCTGCATGATTAAGGAATCAATGGAAGTGATTTTTGCAACGGGCCGGCCTCTTGACAAAATCGTAATCTCCTCGCCTTTGCCGGCCTCCCTGAGAAGCCTGGAAAACTCCCGGTTTGCATCCGAAGCCGATATGGTTTTCATGGTGTCGCACTCCAATAAGTCCTGTTAAGTCTGGAAAGCTCCCTGATTCCATTTCCTTTAGCGAATGTCTCAACGTCTTCTATTCTACCGATTATAGTGAAATCCACAGCAATATACCATGAAGTTAAAGAGGTCACCGTTTCTGAGCCGGCCTTTCCAACTAACCGCCATGCCCGGATGGGCACAACGAAGGATGAAAATCACCCCCACCCCTCCCTCCCCCGTCAAGGGGGAGGAGCGCAGCGAAGGGGCATTTTCATATAAACCGCCATACCCAGATGGGGCACAACGAAAGATGAAAATGCCGCACGTCTTTCCGGGCTTGATCCGGAATCCAGGTATAAATGACTGGATACCGGCCTACGCCGGTATGACGATGTATTTTCATATAAACCCTCATCAAGCAAGGGGACGTCCTTTACATTTGCAGATTTACCGCACCATAAACTCAACGCTCAAAGAATTCCCTAATCTTTTCAGCGATGAAGGCTATCTGATCCTCCTTTAGCTCTGCGAACATTGGGAGCGATACGATTTCGTAAGAGGCCTTCGATGCTTCCGGGAAATCGGCCTCGGTGTGCTTCAGGTATTCGTACGCCATGAGATTGGGAAGGGCTATCGGGTAATGGATGCCGGTTGCGATCCCGCTTTGCTTGAGGTGTTCCTGGAGGGCTTCGCGCCTGCGGTCGGGCACCCTGACCACGTAGAGATGATACACGGCGGTCACATCCGGGATTTCAACGGGGGTTACCACTCCGGAACCCGCAAGATAGTCGTTGTAGAGGGCGGCGTTTCGTCTGCGGCCGTCGGTCCAGGCCGGAAGATGGCGGAGCTTCACATCAAGGATAGCCGCCTGGAGGCCGTCCAGCCGACTGTTGACGCCTTCGAGCTTGTGGTTGTATTTCTCCATGCGGCCGTGGTTAGCGATCATTCGGACTTTGTCGGCCAAGGCATCGTCATTGGTGACCACCGCGCCGCCGTCACCGTAGGCTCCGAGGTTTTTCCCGGGATAGAAGCTGAAGCATGCCAGATCGCCTATGGAACCGATGCGTCTCCCCTTGTAGAGGCCTCCATGCCCCTGGGCCGCGTCTTCGACGATCTTGAGACCGTGTTTTTTGGCGATGGCGATGATGGGGTCCACGTCGGCGGGCTGTCCATAGAGGTGGACCGGGATGATGGCCTTCGTGCGGGGCGTGACCTTTTCTTCGATCTTTGTCACATCAATGTTGTAGGTGCGCGGGTTGATGTCAACAAAGACCACCCGGGCGCCTGTCATTGTGATTGCCTCTGAGGTTGCTATGAAGCTGTTTGCGACCGTGATAACCTCGTCGCCCGGTCCGATTCCCAGCGCGCGCAGGGCAATATAGAGCGCGTCTGTTCCGTTTCCGACCCCTACGCAGTTCTTCACCCCGCAGAAGGAGGCAAACGACTTTTCGAATGATTCCAGAAACGGCCCGCCCACAAAGGCGGTCTTTGATATGACATCCGATATTGCCTTGTCTATTTCCTCTTTGATTCCGTCATACTGCGCCTTCAAATCAACAAATGGTATCATGCCAGCTTCCTTTCCCGGGGACGTTGTTTACTTTTACAGATTTCTTGCCGATGAAAACTGACGGTCTCGTAAAAAGTCGTCACCCCGTTGAAAAACGGGGTCCAGAGATTTCATAACTGACCTAAGATACTGGATTCCGGCTCCCGGATCGAGGTCCGGGACAGGCTTCGCCGGAATGACGAAAAATGGTATTCTTAGACTTTTTACGAAGCCGTCAAAATTAACGCGTCAGGTTTTTGCATGCTCATTGAAAGTAATCGTTAAATATAGCTTTCTTGAAATACTAAATATCATTACCATGTCATCCAATTGTAACACTTTTGACATGAGTCTTGTTATAGTGCTTTATAGCAGGGAGAAAATCGAAATAGCCCCTCCCCGTTTCCGCTTGAAATGCAATCCTCTGTTTACCGTCTCATCAGTAAAGTCATTCGATTAGAAATCTGCAAATGTAAAGGACGTTATAAATAGGCACTTGCCATGAGCCGCACAATTTGTTATGTTTTTATGCAGAAAAATTAGGATATTGGGAGAAGACCTATGGTCAAGATTACAGGTTTCAACGTACTCAATGATTATTGTTTGGATCTAGCCTTTGACAATGGTTTTCGAGGGATCGTGGATCTTTCAGATCTAGCGGGAAAAGGGATTTTCTCCTCCTGGCGCGATCATAATTTCTTCAAGGATATAAAGATTGGGGCGTTCGGGGAGCTTATGTGGGGCGACAAGATTGATCTTTGTCCCGACTCGCTCTACCTAAAGGCAACGGGCAAACAACCCGAAGATATCTTTAACACCCTCAAAGGAGGAAACGCTTACAATGCCTGAGATATGCAGATTTCTCGGCATAGTCATAAAAATGTTTTTTGACGATCACAATCCCCCGCATTTCCATGCGGAATACAGCGGTCAACTGGCTCTGATAGATATAAAGAGCCTTGCCGTGTTTTCAGGCCGGTTACCTCCACGAGTACTAGGGTTGGTGATTGAGTGGGCAACTCTTCACCAGGAGGAACTATGGCTTAATTGGGAAAGAGCCCGCGAGAAAAGCGAACTACGGTTAATAGCGCCTTTAGAGTAAATCCGGTAAGTTACCTTAAATATTTACGCCACCCCGATTCAAATGTGTAAAAGTAAACAACGTCCCCACTAGAGGGGGCGGGCGGGGTTGCCGGCGACGGTGGTGTTGGGGGGGACGGATTTGGTGACGACGCTGCCGGCGCCTATGAGGGCCTTTTCACCGATGGTGACGTTTGCAAGGATTGTCGCACCCGAGCCTATGGAGGCCCCGCGCTTGACAAGGGTGGGCTCGACCTTCCAGTCGGTCTCGGTCTGAAGGCTCCCCGCTTCCGTAGTCGCCCTGGGGTACGTGTCGTTAATAAAGGTCACGCCGTGGCCCACAAAGACGTCGTCTTCGATCACGACGCCTTCGCAGATGAAGGTGTGGCTTGATATCTTGCAATTTTTCCCAATATGGGCGTTTTTCTGGATCTCCACGAAGGCGCCGATCTTGGTCTTATCGCCCACGGTGCAGCCGTAGAGATTGATGAATTTGGAGAGCTTCACCCCCTGGCCGAGCTTTACGTCATCAGCTATGCAAAGGTAGGTGGTCATAGCGGTCATAGATAGATCAGGGCTCCCTTCATCTTGAGGGATTCGTTAGCGGCTTCAAGCATGCGGACCACGCGCGCGCCCGCCTCGCCGCCGTTAAAGGGAGTCTTCCCGCTCTCGACGCACTCGGCAAAGTATTTGGCCTCAAGGCTCAGGGCCTCTGTCTGCTCCACCTTCGGGGCCCACATGTCGCCTGAACGGTAGCTCACGAGGAGTTGATAGACGCCCTCCGCGCTCTTGATCTCAACACCCTTGTCATAGACCTTTATCTTTTCGTCTGCCTCCACGTCGTTCCAGACCACCATCTTGTGCATGCCCCCCAGAAGCGTCGTGCGCACCTTAACCGGAGAAAGCCAGTTCACGTTGAAATGGGCGATGAGGTTATTGTCAAAGAAAGCGGTTATGTAGGCGATGTCCTCGTGGCCGTTGAGATGGCAGGCGCCGGTAGCTGAAATCGCCCTGGGCTTTTCAGGGAGCAGGTAGTCCATTATGGAAAAATCATGGGGAGCGAGGTCCCAGATCACGTTAGCGTCGTGCTGGAAGAGCCCGAGGTTTACCCGTGTGGAATCATAATAGTAAAGATCCCCCAGTACCTTCTCATCTATAAGTTGTTTTATTTTTCTCACCGCGCCCGTAAAGAGGAAGGTGTGATCCACCATGATCGTAAGCCCCTTTTGGGTTGCCAGATCAATCAAATCCTTGGCCTGGGCGGAACTTGCCGTAAAGGGTTTTTCGACGAAGACGTGTTTTCCGCCTACCAGGGCCTCCCGGGCCAGGTCATAGTGGGTGGAAACCGGAGTCACTATGGCCAGGGCGTCAATGTCGGTTGCGGTTATAACCTCGCGGGCATTCTGGGTGAGACGGATGTCGGGATAGGCCTTTGAAACGCGCTTCAATGCATTGGGATTCTTGTCGCTTACGGCCACAACGCGCATATTTTCCTGACTCTGCAGGTTTCGCACGATATTTGGACCCCAGTAGCCGTAACCTATAACGCCCATACGAATCATGGCAATTTCCTCCTTCCGCCTGATGGCTTATCTGAGCCTCTTGTAAATAAATGTCGGAATGTGCAGGCGTCTCTTGTTGAAAACTACGCCAAGGACATTTGCCCCGCAAGCCTTGAGGCGGTCTTTGGTGCTTTCAACCACACGCCAGCGAGTGTTTTCAGCTTCCACCACCAGGAGAACCCCGTCAACGTGAGGCGCAAGCGCGAGGGCATCCGGTGACTGCGCCAGGGGGGATGAATCAACCACAACAAGATCAAACTGCCCCCGCAGCGTCTCAATCAGGGCGGTAATAGCCTGTGGATTAAAGATGCCTGTGCTGATCCTGGAGCTGTTGGAGCTTGGCCACAGAAACAAACTGCTCCCGCCTATCTGCATCATGACATCCTGGATATCGGCGCCGATATTCACTCCTTCCTGCCAGCCGATTGAATTTTTCACCCCGAAAAAGTGGTTCTGGGTTGTCGTTTTTCGATCTGAGTCAATGAGGAGTACCCTTTTATTCATGCTGACCGAGGAGAATGTGGCAAAGCCTCTACTCACCGTTGATACTCCTTCTCTGGGCTTTGATCCGACAAATTGAATCACCTTTCGTTCCTTATTTGGAAGCAGTGATTCAATCGCGTGACTGAGCGTAACCATCTCCGCGTCGGTCACCTGGTCAAGAGCGCTATTGGCAGTTACGACAGGCTTGACCTTGACATCGGCAGGCGCCGTCTGAACGGAATGCACCTGCTCGGAGGCGTTAACCAGGGCTTCGTATATCTTTGTCATTGTTCGTTTCCTTTCCTGCACTGCAGATTCATGATCAGCCGATTTCCCCGTCACTTATATCCTTTATCCCCTTTATATCCTTAAGATATCTTAATGGGGGTTATATGAAAATGCGGCGTCATTATTCCCTCCCTCATCGGCATGCGGAGGCATCATTCCCTTTCGTCGGGATGCGGCGTCATTATTCCCTCCCCCTCGACGGGGGAGGGAGGGGGGTGATTTTCATCCTTCTTTGTGCCCCATTCGCACATAGCCGTTACTCGGCTTGTTCATCTCTCGCGGGAAGATTCAGTATCAGACCTGTCCTCAATATGTTTGGATCCAGTATCTCCTGATTCAGACTTCTGATCCAATCAAGGGTCTTCTGATCTGATTTCCCGTATATGCTAAGCGCAATCATCGAAAGATTATCCCCCTGTTTTACCACCCATCGCGTCGGCTTTTCGGGTAACGCACCGGAAACAGGTCTGCCGGATACCACGTCCGTCGCTTCCGACGTGCGGCCACCTGCAGCAGGTCTTGTTACCGAAGGATCCGGCTGAGCCGGAGGGAGGGATTTGCTTGCTGAAGCCGCATCCTGATCCTGTCTTGACTCATGAAGGGCATCAACTGCCGGAGACGGCCCAGGCGCTCGCGCCGTCTTATCGCCGGCAGTCTCTTCGCTCCGGCGCGGCTCGTCAACAGGTTCTGCCCTGTAATGGATGGTTTGTTTTACAGTTTCGTGACTACTTGGCCCTGAATTACCTGCCGATCCTCCTGTTTTAGGAAAAGAGGACTCGAACTTAACTTGGGGATTTCTCTCCTTGAGCACATAATCGCGAAACGGGATAAAAAGCAGGCCGGCCGCAACCGCGCAAGAGGCGACAATCAAAACCGGCCATCTGAAACGCCGGGGCATATCGGCACCGAAGTAATCAGCCGCTACCTCGCGGACGATCTTCTTGTTAACGGGCTTTTTCTGGTAACCGAACCCGGCAATCAGCGCATTATCGGCAAGGATGTTGAGGACTCTCGGCGCGCCCCGCCCGTGCCGGGCAATAAGGTGGACGGCCGAATCCGTGAAAACCTCGGAAGGTTCATCGGTTACCCTTGCAAGCCTGTGATAGATATATTGGATGCTGTCCTTTTCAGTCAAGGGCTTGATACGGGTACGGATCGCGATGCGCTGATTGAGCTGTCTGAGTTCATAGCTGCTCAGCATGGCCTCGAATTCAGGCTGGCCTACAAGGATGATCTGTATGAGCTTGTCGCGGATTGTCTCGAGATTGGAGAGCATCCTCAGGTTTTCGAGGGTCTCAACCGGCATGTTCTGGGCTTCATCAACTACCAGAACCACAGTCTCGCCCTTCTTGTATATCTCGATCAGTGTTTCCTGGAGCTGATTTACGATCTCGTGGATCTCTTTTGAGCGCGGCGCAAGGTCCAATTCATTGAAGATGGTGTGAAGGAGCGCCGGAAATGACAGATTGGCGTTAAAGATATATATCACGCGCTCAGGCTTTCTCAGGCCCTGTACGCCCACTCCCTCAAGATAGGCCCGGAGGATCGTGGTCTTACCTACCCCTATCTCCCCTGATATCGCGACAAAACCCTTGCGCTGCTCTATACCGTAGATTATGCAGCCCAGCGCCTCCTTGTGGCCGGGGCTCAGGTAGAGAAAGGCCGGATCAGCCGTAATATGAAACGGCTCCGCACTCAAATTGTAAAACTGCAGATATATGGGGACGCCCTTTACATTTACAGATTTAACAGCTAAATGTTTGATATCTCGACTTAATAAAAATTGACTTTAATTGCCATCTTCCAACCACCATGTCCTGAATGGGGCACAGCAAAGTGGGAAATAACCCCCGCCCCTGCCTCCCCCGTCGAGGGGGAGGAATAACGGTGCAGCGGCAGAGCAGCAAAACTGTAAAAGTAAACAACGTCCCCCCTATTTTCGGTAGGGGATGCTGATTAGGACGGGGAGGTCGAGGCGCTTTTCGATCTGCTGGGGCCATCCGAAGCCCTGGTTGATTGATTCAAGCATGAACGAAAGGGCGATACCGCCGCCAAGCCCGAGGAGGGCTGCTATCGCCGTGTAAAACAATACACCGTGTTTGGGCTTAAAGGGCAAAAGCGGCACAGATGCCTGCTGAATCACGTTTACACTTGTGATGTCTTTTCTGTTAAGCTCTTCTGAGACCTGGAGGCTGTCGAGTTTCTGCAGGTAAGACTGGAGCTGGGCTTCCTGCTTCTCCACTTCCCTTTGAAGTTCGCGGTAGGTATTTTCACCTGCCTGGATGCGCTCGAGTTTGATTTCAAGTTCCTGTACCAACTGGCTTACTTCCCTTTGTTTTACTCCAAGCGCGTTCATCTCCATTTTAGTATTGTTTATCTGCTTTTGAAGATCAGCATACTGCGGGTTTACGCTCTTGGATGCCTCCCTTACGGCCTTCTTGGACATGAATTCCTCGACAAGTTTTATCTCGTTTCTTACCGAGGTGACAAAGGGGCTGTCTTCCTGGTACTTGCCTAGAAGCTCCTGCTCCTTCCTTCGAAGGTCAAGAAGCTGCATCTCCACCTGGCGGTCGGACTGCTCGATGGCCTCGGGAGTTATGAATTCCGGCACCTGCCTTATCTGCTTTTCCAGGACCTCCAGTCTATCATTAAGCTGCTTACTTGTTATCTGGCTCTCCTTCAAGGACTGCTCAAGAGCGGAGCGTCTCTGGAGGATATTGGAGCGATCTTCTATAAGGCTGTGAATCTGCGTCTCCTCACGCCATTTATCAAGTTTTTCCTCTGATGACTGGAGTTTTCTGCGGTATTCAAGGATCTTGGAGTCGAGAAATCCCCTTACCCTGTCATCGGAGGCAAGGGTTTCAAGCCTTTTGACTTTGTAAGCGTTAATGAGATCGTTCACCACACGGGCCGCCATCTCAGGGCTTGTATGTTCGGCCGCGATATTTACCAGGCTTGAGTTCTTGGGATTGGTGATATCAAGCTTTTCTGCGAGCAAATAGGCGGCAAGCTCCATGGTTACACCACCCTTGCCCTTTTTTTGAGACTCTTCCGGAAAAAGAGCATCAATTCCGATCCGCTGAATGATCCTTTCAAGGACATCAACGCTTGTCATGATGGATATTTCAGTTCGTATGGCGTCAGCAAGCTGTGGTCGTGAAACGGAGAGATCATCCCCAAGGTTTGGCCTCATGTGCTCGCGCCCAAGATTAACAAGGACTACGGCCTCGGATTTGTAGAGAACCGGCAGTTGAAAAAAGACGATA
>MNYJ01000224.1:1092-8391 GCA_001874005.1 Desulfobacteraceae bacterium CG2_30_51_40 | reverse complement strand
CTGGGACCGATGGGATGCGCAAGAACTCATTCCCACCGAACGCTTTCCAAAGGGTAACGACATGCGTCCTGTGATATACGGCATGAACCGCTGGTGCGACATGTTTACCCCGAGGCAGCTTCTGGGCCACCTGACCCTGGTGGAAACGCTCAACCAGATCAAGCCAAGGATCATGGCGGAATTGGGGGAGGACCGGGGGCGGGCCGTGGTGACCTATCTGCAGTTCGCAATTGATAAGGGGCTGGATTATAACAGTCGGCAGACAAGGTGGCACTACGGCCGTGGTGTTGTAATCAATACCTTTGGACGGCATGATTACTCGATCAAATGGACGTTTGGAGAAATGATATTTTCCGGACCTAACTCAGGCGCCGCATGGGGATTGAATCAGATACTCGATGCCTACAAAGGGATGGCGGAGTTGCTTGACGGGTCGCAAAAGGCGTTGAAATCGGCTCCGACAATCACGAACCGCACTGCCGCGAACTTACCGCAGATAAAAGATGGAATCGTGGATCTCATTTGCATGGATCCGCCTTATTACAACAATGTTCAGTATGCAGAGCTTTCCGACTATTTCTACGTATGGCAGAGACGGACCCTGCAGGATATCTATCCCGATTATTTCAACCGCCGCCTGACCAACAAGCAGGATGAGGCTGTTGCCAATCCGGATCGGGATGGCGGTGCAAGAGGGGCCAAGGAAGCTTACGAGCGAATGATGGGGGGAATTTTCAAGGAATGTCGAAGAGTCGTCAAAGACCATGGCATGCTGACTCTGATGTTTACACACAAGAGTCAGGATGCCTGGGAAACCCTCACCCGGTCCCTGATTGAGAATGGATGGAACATCACCGCTTCCTTTCCCGTGGAATCCGAAACGCAGCAGGGAATTCACACGAAAGAGACAGCCTCTGCCATCAGCTCCATCTTCCTCTCCTGCCGCAAACGCCTCAAGGAATCCTCCGAACCTGCCACCTGGTTGGGATTTGGTGGGAAGGGGGTCCAGCAGAGGATCCGGAATGCGGTTGCCGTGGGTCTAAGGGAATTTGCGCCGCTCAGGCTCAACGCGGTAGATGAGATGGTGGCCGGTTATGGCCGGGCGCTCAGGGTGCTCTCGGAGCATTGGCCTGTGCTGGACGGAGATGAGGAGGTGGGTCCGGTGCGGGCCATGAACGAGGCCAGCCGTGTGGTGGCGGAAAACCAGATCCGGCGCATTACCGGGGGCCGCCTGCAGGTAGAAGAACTCGCTCCCGAGGCAGCCATGGCATTGACCCTCTATGGTATTTATGGCCTTGCCGAATTCCCCTATGACGAGGCATTGAACCTGTCGCGGTCGTTAAACATCTCGCTTGAAAATAAATCCGGCGGATATACAGCAGACGGGCGGTTTATCGGCATCAATACAGCCGCGGGGTCGGGTAGGGCCAGTGTAAAGGCAAAGGCCGAGGAAGCCGGGTTTTATGCGCCCCTCGTGCGAACGGGGTCGATTCTCCGCCTGGCAAGGCCGGATGAGCGCAGCACGCGGAGGCTGGAACATCCGCAGACCGAGTGGGACCTGCTTCAGGGGCTTGTCATGGCCTATCGAAAGGGGGATGTTCCGGTGGCAAGGGGGTATCTTTCCCGATACGGGGAGGGACGGGAAGAGCGCGTCCTCAATCTGCTTGCGGTCTGGGCCGCGGACATGCCCGATGAAAAGCTGCGCAAAGAGGCCCAGGCCATGGTCTTTGGTCTGCGCTAAATCCGCATGGCTTTCACACGCGATATTGACAAAAACCCAACAAGAGCCCATCACGACACACTGAAATCGTAACATCTCAATAATTGTGGGCAAACCAGAAATATCCCCGGGAAAACAGTCCCCCCGATTTATTGACAAGATACGCAAAATAATAAATTGACACGCGTAACCCAAGGGGTTACGATCTGGTAATGATCAAATCATTCAAACATAAGGGGTTAGAAGGCCTTTACTATGCTGGTACGAGGAAAGGCATAAATCCAGAACATGGGCCTAAACTTGCGAGGATTCTTGATCGGCTCAATGCAGCAGACAGTCTAAGGGATATGAATTATCCAGGTTCAAGTTTCCATGGTTTGAGTGGAGAGAGGAAAGGCCAATATTCCGTAAAAGTTTCGGGAAATTGGCGTGTTATTTTTGAGTTCGTCGATGGCGACGCATATGGGGTTGATTATGACGACTATCATTAGGGAGGCGGCATATGGGTATAATTAAACGGCAACCAACGCACCCAGGCGATATTTTGAGGGAAGATTACCTGAAACCGCTGTCCATGACCATTCAGGATATGGCTTCTACCTTGGGAGTTTCAAGGAAGACACTATCCAAGATTATTAACGGCAGGGGTTCTATCACGCCCGACATGGCACTGAGACTTTCCAGGGCCTTCAATACAACGCCTGAACTCTGGCTGAACCTTCAGAGAAATTACGATCTGTGGCGCGCCGCCCACGATTCAACGTCATGGAAGACCGTTGAACCGGTTTTTCGGACAACCGTTTCGAATCATGCATAGATTCATGGCGTAACATTGGGTTTCGCTGCGCTCTACCCAACCTACGGATGGGGATTGAAGTGGTTGTGTTTATGCGTAACATTCGTTTGATTCGTGGTCGAGAATGAAGAGCTTCAAAAGCAGAGAGTGGCAGTACGCGTACAAGACCTCCGCCCCTGGGCCGGGCAACAGGGCCGTGGATATTTTGCACGATTTCTACATTCCGGCCCTGAGCCTGAGCGTGAATTACGACCGGGTGGCCGGATATTTCCGATCTTCCTCCCTGGCTGCGGCATCCCAGGGGTTCTCGGCATTCACGGCATCGGCGGGCCGCATGCGGCTGATCACCGGGGCCGACCTGGAAGAGGAGGATGTGCAGGCCATTCTGGCCGGAAACGAAGACCTCATGGCGAGGCGGCTCGACCAGGCATTGGGTCCGGAGGAGATATGGCCTGAAGCGGTGGTGAGAGGCGTCGAACTCCTCTCGTGGATGGTGGCCCAGGGGCATCTGGAGGTGCGGGTGGCCTTTCGCGTTCATGGAAGGACCGGCACGCCCATGACCTATGGCGACACCCGGGACGGATATGTACATGAGAAGTGGGCCGTTTTTACTGACGAAGAGAAAAACCGCCTCTATATTGCCGGGTCCCTCAATGAATCCAGAACCGCGCTGGTGCTAAATGCGGAAAATATTGACGTGCACGGAGACTGGTGGAACGAGCTGGAAAGGCGGAGGGCCGATGATGCGGAGCAGGCATTTGAATCCCTGTGGCAGGATGAAAATCCCCATCTGCGGGTTCTGCCTCTTCCCGAGGCGGTCCGGCAGCGTCTGATCCGGATCGGGGAAGGCGCCCAGATCCCTCTTGAGATTGACGGGGCTACTGCGATCAGGCCCCTGGTGGACCCGCCCTCGGCCCTGGAACGGCTCAAATCAGCCCTCATCAAGGACGGCCCCCGTCTTCCGGGAGGGCGATTTGTGGGCATGGAGACCGCGCCGGTCAGGCCCTGGCCCCATCAGGCAGTGGTGGCCCGCCGGCTGGTGGAGACCTGGCCCTACAGCTATCTCCTCTGCGATGAAGTGGGGCTTGGAAAAACCATCGAGGCGGGCCTGGCCATTCGTTCCCTCTATCTTGCGGGACTGGTCAAACGCGTGCTCATCGCGCCCCCGGCCAGTCTGACCCGGCAGTGGCATCGCGAAATGGCGTCCAAGTTTTTTCTCCCCTTTGCCCGGCTTGTCTCCGGGACACCCGTCAAATACGAAACCCTTTTTCCTTTTGAAAAAACCGAATACCCCCCGGGGCTTTACGATCCCGACCTCTGCATTGTTTCCACGGGGCTTTTGAGCCGGAAGGAACGTCTGGTGGAACTTCAGAAGGGGGCGCCCTTCGACATTGCCCTGATAGACGAAGCCCATTATGCCCGACGAAAAAACCCATCCAACGGGACCAGGGCCTGGCCGCGGTTTGGCAATCTCTACACTGCCATAGAAGATCATCTTCGGCCCAGGACACGGTGCCTCTGGATGGCCACGGCCACGCCTATGCAATTAGACTGGGTGGAGGTCTTTGATCTGCTTAGGCTGACCGGACGGGTGGGCCCGTTTCAGTTAGATCCGTCCCTCACATGGTCCTATTACCACGCCTTGAGCGCCTTGGTGAGTCAACAGCCCATTAGGCCGGAGGAATGGGAGATGCTGCGACGATCCATCCTCTCGCTGGAACGTCACGACCCGTTTCTGTGGCGATACCTTAACGAGGCCGTCATCTACGGCATTGTCAAACCGATGGCAAGGCAGTGGCTTGAACAGGGGAGGATTCCGGTGGGGACGGATCGGAACCATATCCGCCGACTCATTTTTTCAGCGGCCCCACTTTCCCGTGTCATGCTGAGGCACACCAGGCCGCTTCTGGAACTTTACCAGGAAAAAGGCCTTTTGTGCGATACCCTGGCCAGACGGGAAATTCTGCCCATGCCAGTCATCGTCATGACGCCCCTTGAAAAAAAGGCCTACGATGAATTGGAGGTCTATTGCGTGGATCTTAGCGCGAAAATCGCATCCTGCGCCGATGGGAAAAAGGCCCCCACGAGCCTCGGGTTCCTCCTCAGTTTTCTCAGACTCCGTTTTGCATCGAGCCTCTTTGCCATCCGGGAGACCCTTCGAAGAAGACTGGAAAGGGTCTCTGCCACCCTGGAGCATCACCAGGTATGCGAGGGGAAGGATCTGGATCTGCAGGAGCCAGACTTCTTTGAGGAAGAGGAGTATGAAGCGGATGAGCAGATACTGGAATCGCTCCTCAAAAACCGCACCACCGAGGACCTTCTCTGGGAAAGGAAGCGCCTCGAATCCATGCTCCTCACTCTGAATGACCTGACGGGCATGCCGTCTAAAATGAAGGAACTCCTCACAGTGCTCAATACGCGCCGCCTTTCCGGGGGAAGAATAAAGCAGACAGTTGTGTTCACACGCTTTTACGACACGCTTCAGGACATAGTCCAGCGGCTTCGCAGCATCAACCCCTCCCTTCTGATCGGGACTTATTCTGGACGGGGCGGCCAGTTTATGGACCCCAGAACTCGCAAGCTCCGCGGCGTGGAACGGGATGAGATCAAACATCGGTTCCTGCGGGAAGAGATTGACATCCTTGTATGTACGGATGCCGCTGCAGAAGGCCTCAACCTTCAGACGGCTGACCTTTTGATCAACTATGACCTTCCCTGGAACCCCATGAAGGTGGAGCAGCGGATCGGCCGAATAGACCGCATCGGACAGAAGCACGAGCGAATCTATGTGCTCAACCTCTGCTATCTCGATTCTGCCGAGCAAATCGTGTATGACCGCCTTCTTAAACGCCTGGCCCAGACAGGCGACATCGTGGGCTTGCAGCAGGTTTCCCTCCTGCCGGTAACCGAGGAGGAGTTCAATGACCTGGCTTCCGGCATCTTGAGCCCGGAAGAACTGGAGAAACGCGCGAGGGAACGGATTCTCTTTCAGAAGAGCCGGACCCAGAGCATGGAGATCCCGGCTAGTGACCTCTACGCCATCTACCAGCGCATGAGCGAAAAGGACTTGGAAGTTGCATCGCCTGTAACCCTCCAGTCCATCTGGGACTTCTTTTTAACCTCCGGCTACTTGAAGGACCTGGGAGGCGTCTTTTGTACTGGCGACACACCCCAATATTTTACGGTGAGAGGGGTGGAGGGCATCCCTGATGGAACATGCCTTACGGTGAACCGTGGCCTGTATGAGCGTGGAGGTGATGGTCTGGAGGAAAGGCTTCACTTTGCCTCCTATGGAGACCAGGCATTTGAGGCCCTCATGGCAGAATTTGATCACTATGATCTTCCCCCATGTGTGGCGAGGCTCTCTGAGGACGTTTCGGACCTGGGTGTGGAGGTCGTGGCCTACGCGGCCGCGGGCATGCGTCAGGACGGACTCTCCGATGTTCGCCTGATCACGTCGTGGAAAGACCTGGACGGCCTTCGGCTTGATGAATCCTTCCAATTATCGGAATCATTGCTGGAACCCTTGCGAAAAAGGCTCCATGATCTGACAAGGGAGTCCTTCGATCCCACACGGGCCGTGGCAAGGCTGGAAAGGCAGAACGAACGGGCCGGCTGGGCCCAGAATATGATGAACCTCCTGACTGCCCGAAAATTGCTCTCGCCCCGGAGCAATGCGGCTATAGAAAATTTCTGGACCATGCTCAAGGAGAGCCTGGATCCACTTTTGGCCGGACGGGAACGTCTGCTGGTGCCGGACATGCCACTCAATGCTTTGGCTGGCCTTTGCGACGAATTGCCTTACGAGCTGAATCTGCCCAGGGTGGGTGAAAAGGCGGTTGTCACCCTCCCCATTTACGCAGTGGCTGCCGCCTTAGACACCGGCTGCCGCATAGCCGATTCCATGAGACGAAAAAAGGCCGATCTCACCATCGCCATGGTCCATGCCCGCCTTGACCGCGAGATTGAAAAGGAGATGAGGGCTCAGCGGAAAACCCCTTCCTTGACTAAAGCCCCATGAACTTTGCGGCGATGGTCTTCATGATCTCATTTGTGCCTGCGAATATGGACATGACCCTGGTATCCCTCCAGGCCCTGGCTATTGGATACTCCTCGCAGTAGCCGTAGCCTCCGTGGAGCTGGAGGCACTGATCCGCCACCCGCATGGCCATCTCCGTTGTCCAGTACTTGGCCATGGAGACTTCAACCACGATGTTTTTCCCCTCAGCGTGGTCCATGATGAGCTTGTCCAGGAAGGTGCGGCCAAGCTTTATCTCGGTTGCCATCTCAACTATCTTGAACTGGGTGTTTTGGAACTTGGAGATGGGTTTTCCGAAGGCCTTGCGCTCCTTGCAGTAGGGAATCGTCATCTCGAGCATGCGCTCGGCCGCGGCAACCGCTATGATGCAGCACATGAGTCTTTCCTGCTGGAGTTTCTGCACGAGCATCATAAAGCCGCCGCCCTTCTCTCCAAGCCTGTTTCCGGCGGGTATGCGGCAGTCGCTGAAGAAAAGCTCGGCGGTATCCTGGCCCTTCCAGCCGATCTTCTTAATCTTTTTTCCCTTTTCAAATCCCGGGGTGCCAGCCTCCACAAGATAGAGGCCAATTGCCTGATAGGGATTTTCAATCGCCGGGTCACGGGCCGCAAGCACCAGTAGATCGCAGTTGATGCCGTTACTGATAAAGGTCTTCTGGCCGTTGATTATGATATCTCCACCCTTTTCAGCAGCAGTTGTCTTGATGGCCGCCAGATCGCTTCCCGTGTTGGGCTCGGTCATTCCGA
>MNYJ01000224.1:0-1084 GCA_001874005.1 Desulfobacteraceae bacterium CG2_30_51_40 | reverse complement strand
CAGCCGTTATGATATCTCCCGATACGCATCCCGGCAGGTATTTCTTCTTAAGCTCCTCCGAGGCAAACGAGGTTATGTAGGGAACCACGATATCGCTGTGGAGGGGGGCGGCAAGCCCCGTAAAATTGGTTCGGGAAAGCTCCTCTGTGAGTATGACTGAATAGAGGAAATCAGCGCCTACGCCCCCGTATTCCTCAGGGACGCTCGTGCACAGAAAGCCCTGCTCGCCCATCTTCTTCCAAATGCTCTTGGGCACTATCCCAGCTTCCTCCCATTCATCCACATGGGGGGTTACTTCCTTTTCAAAAAATTTCCTGACCGCCTCTCGGAAAATGTTGTGCTCTTCGGTGTAAGGTATTATCTCCATGATAGGCTCCTTGACAGGCCGCTTAAAAAAACTGCCATCTGGTTATTTTTTCTCAGCCTGTGAAAAGCAGTTTTTAATCACGTTTTTGACAACTTCGCAAAAAGTCCGTCTTCCCTGGTTTTTTTAAAGTTTCCTCTCCCTTTACCTGTCCCCCTTTACCGTCGAAACGTCTAATGCGGCGGCAGTATTTCCTCCCCCTCGACGGGGGAGGGAGGGGTGGGGGTGATTTTCATGCTTCGTTGTGCCCCTTTCCGGGCATGCCCGTTAGTAAAAAGTTCATACTCTATAAATCTATATAAACATTTTTCCCTCCCCGTATCCCGCCAAATAGGGGGCTTAGGGCCAGGGGGGGGATGGGTAGTTAATTGTATTTACCAATTATCGCAACGCTACAAACATTCATGTAGGGCACGCCCCCCAGGTTATGGGTAAGTCCGAAGCGGGGATTGTCTATCTGTCTTTCTCCGGCCCTTCCGTGCAATTGAAGATACATCTCATAGAGCATGCGCAGCCCTGATGCCCCGATGGGATGTCCGAAACACTTGAGTCCCCCGTCCACCTGGCAGGGAACCCCTCCTCCCCTCAGATCATAAAAGCCGTCCAGGGCATCTCTCCATGCCTTTCCGCGCTCCGATATGTAGAGGTCTTCATAGGTCACAAGCTCTGTGATCGAGAAGCAGTCGTGGACCTCCATCATGCTTATCTCTTTCCTGGGGT
>MNYJ01000222.1 GCA_001874005.1 Desulfobacteraceae bacterium CG2_30_51_40 | reverse complement strand
ATAAATCAATAAATTGTATTTGATAGTTATTATTTAACATTAAGTAATCAATCGTTTTGAAGACGCTTTCCTGGTCGCACTGTGGAAGATAGATCAGTTCAGAAGCGACCTGGAGCGGCATCCTTCCAAGGGCTATCGCGATCTTGATATCACCGCTCAATTCCTTAGCTATCATCATATGCAAATCTAATGATGGTTCGTGTTTTGGTAACCCCAGAACAGGCATGTAAGAAACCAAGACTTCTTCCCTGGTCATTTGAGACGTAAGGAGCGCAAGGGCCATTCCCTTTTCAACCGGGTTAAATTCCCTTGTGGTAATATTGTCGAAAAGGTTCAAAAGAACGACTTCTAGGTCGGAGATGCCATCTTCAGGGACCAGCCGGCAGGCGACTTCAGTATAACCTAGGGCTCTAAGCGCGGTGATCCTTCTGGCTCCGGAGATGGTTTCAAATTCTTTCTCTATAGCCTTTTTTCTTACTATGGGTGGATTTATCAATCCTACCTTACATATTGATTTTTTGACCGGTTCTGAGTGAAGTGGAAAGCTCATGGTGAACGGGTAGACCTCGCAGATTCGGTCAAGAGCAAGGGTCACTAATGGATATGCCTGTATATTCAATGTATTACCCCTACTACAGCACCTGTCATACATGTAGCTATCGTGCCGGCTATTATTGCCTTTATTCCAAGGGCTACCACATCACCCCTTATTTCAGATGCCATACTTCCCATGCCTCCTATCATTATTCCAAGCGAACCGAAATTGGCGAATCCGCTGAGCGCGTAGGTCATTATAAGTCTGCTCCTAGGATCAAGCGCGTCCGGCGGCAGCGACACCAGATTCAAATAAGCGACAAATTCATTCAATACCGTCTTGGTTCCCATCAAAGAGCCTGCCGTAATCGACTGAGACCATGGTATGCCCATAAGCCAGGCGATCGGTGACATGATATAGCCCAGTAGTCCTTGAAAGGTGATGGCCTTCCCTCCCGGAGCCGGGAGCATGCCCAAAATCGAATTGACAAGATGCACAAGTGCCACAAGGACAATAAGCATGGCTATTATGCTCATGAAGAGCTTGAGCCCATCCAGGGTTCCTCTGGTTATGGCGTCCATAGAGCTATCGGCCCCTCTGGGAACCGATATATCCCTGCCTGAGAGAGTCTGTGTCTCCGGAATCATCAGTTTTGCGACGGTTACGGCTGCAGGAGCGCTTATCAGGGATGCGGTAAGAAGATGCCCTATCGCTCCAGGTATTACATCTCTGAGGATTGTGGCATATATTACCATAACTGTCCCGGCGATGGTTGCCATACCGGCGGTCATTATGGTGAAAAGTTCACTTCTTGAAATTTTGGAAAGATACGGTCTTATCAGCAAAGGTGCCTCCACCATCCCGACAAAGATATTGGCAGCCGTACCTACTCCTTCCACTCCGCCAAGACGCATGGTCTTTCCGAAAAACCACGAAAAGCCCCTTACAATTAGAGGAAGCACTCTCCAGTAAAAAAGAAGAGACGACAGAGCACTCAAGACAAGGATTATGGGAAGGCTCTGAAAGGCGAGTATAAAGCCTGTTCCGGAATGCCTTTGATCGAAAGGCAGCGGTCCCCCTCCCAGATAGCCGAACACAAAGCTGGTACCTGCCCTTGTCGCCTCTTCAATCGCTGAAACCCCTTTATTCAAAAAAATGAATACCCATTGAGAAGCAGGTGCCTTAAGTAACACCAGGGCAAGTAGAAGCTGGAGAATAATACCGATGGAAACCGTCCTCCAGTTTATCGCTCTGCGCCTCTCTGAAAAGGCCGCTGCAATAACTGCAAGCACCAATATTCCTGTGACGCTCTGTATCCTCTCCATTTTCGCCTCTCACCAATCGGATAGAAGTTATACACTTTCTCCCTCAGGATCGTAATGATTTATCAGCTCAATAACTTGGGGGATGGCTTTGCGCAGATCATGACATGCAGACCATAAATCAGCTTCTGTAAGTGCGCCTTTAGGCGCAGGGCTCAAGGTTCCCGTGAGGCTGACGCCGCACCCACCCCAATTTTTTGAACTCATAGCAGTGTCCATCCGGAGATGGCCATTTCCAACGACTATATGGATAATCTGCTCTGATCGTCAAGTTTACCTTAATTTATTTGACAAGCTGCAAGGCGGTTCCTATTATTCGGCCACTTAAGGATGTCCGCTTGCACTAAGGGAGATACTTCAGATGAAAAATCTTTTCAGCCCATTTCAAATCAAGAACTGCAGACTGGACAACAGGATCGTGATGCCCGGCCTGGCTTCTTTTCTCCTTGAAAACGGTGGAGAAATCCCCGGCAAAGCAGTTGAGCACTACCGGATGAGAGCCGCCGGGGGTCCGGGCATGGTAGTAATGGAGGCATGCGCTGTTTCGCCTGAGGGAATCGTCTCGCCCAATCAGGCAAGAATCTATAACGATGGATTTATGGCCAGTCTTGAGAGAATCTCCACTGCCATCAAATCTGAAGGCTGTGTCGCAGGTCTGCAGCTCCATCATGGAGGAAGGCAGACTTCATCCAAGGTGATAAAGCGTATTCCCGTTGCCCCTTCTCCCCTTCCCTGCCCTGCTATAAAAGGACCGGTTGAGGAATTGACTGTCGCAGGGATACATGAACTTGTAGTAAAGTTCGGCGACGCCGCAGAAAGGGCCGTTGCGGCGGGATTTCAATTCATAGAGATACACGGCGCCCATGGATATCTCATCAATCAATTCCTGTCAAAATTTTCAAATATAAGAGAGGATCAATACGGAGGGGACACAGAAGGAAGGACCCTCTTTGCAAGGGAGATTGTAACCGAGATAAGAAATAGGATCGGAGACAAGATACCTCTTTCCTTCAAGATAAGCGCTCAGGAGTTCGTCCCCGAAGGCCTCACAGTCGAAGAAAGCATCAAGATACTCAAGATCCTTATTGAGGCAGGAATTGACATAGTTCAGGTCTCTGCTGGAAACGACGCGACCCCTGAATGGATCTGCCAGCCCATGTTTATGAAAAAGGCCTGTCTTGCTGATTCAGCTCATCAGATCAGAAAGGCAGTAAACGTGCCGGTGATGGCGGTTGGAAGGATTAATGATCCTGTGCTGGCCGACAGCCTGATTGCCCAGGGAAAGGCCGATCTGGTATGCATGGGTAGAGGGCTACTGGCTGACCCCGAACTGCCGCGTAAGGCAAAAGAAGGCCGCCTTGATGAGATCAGGATGTGTATCGCCTGCAATACCTGCATGGAGTCCATCTTCAGGCGTGGGCGCATAGAGTGTCTTGTAAATCCTTTCCTGGGGAGAGAACAGGAGATGATAATAACTCCTTCATCCGAGCCCAAGCGTATTATGGTCATCGGAGGCGGCCCTGGAGGGATGAATGTTGCATGGATCGCAGCAAAGAGGGGGCATAAGGTCAAGCTATTTGAAAAGAGCAAGACCCTTGGAGGCCAGCTTCTGTTGGGAAGCGTATCAGGATTTAAAAAAGAGCTTCTTAACCTGATTAATTTTGAGCGAAAACAGGTTGAAAAAAACGGAGTGATCTGCCAGTTGGGATGGGAGGCGACTATTGATACCGTGAAGGCGGAGGCGCCGGATGCTGTTGTACTTGCAACCGGCTCTCAGCCGAGTATCCTTCCTGTTGAAGGAATAGAAAAACCGATAGTGGTGCCCCTGGCAGCCGTTCTGAATGGAGACCTGCCTGCCGTCAGAAAGACGGTTGTGGTGGGCGGAGGCCCTACCGGATGCGAGGTTGCTCTTCATTTGGCGGAACTTGGGAGCCCGGTTACCGTTGTCGAGATGCTGCCAAAGGTTGGAATAGGCCTTGAGACCATGACAAGAAGGCTCCTTCTTCTGAGGATGAAGGATTGCGGAATCGCAATAATGGCAGGATATGCCCTTTCCAGGATTGAAGATGACGCAGTGTTTGTAAAGAGTGCTGACGGAGAGGAGCTGAGGCTCGATGCGGAAAGGGTTCTTGTGACCGTAGGCAACAAGGCCAGAGTAGAATTATTCGAGCAGGTTCAATCTCTTGGAATAAAGGCCTTTCGCATAGGGGACTGCCTCGAACCCAGGAGTGCGAAGGCCGCCATATATGAGGGGACCAGACTGGGATGCTCGATATAGTGGCCTCTTATCCAGGCTGTTAAATGAAAATAACCCCCTGCCCTTTACTCTTTTGTTGTGCCCCGCTGACAAGGGAGGTGTGCTGATCATGTATACAAGCCCGGGAGAAAATCATTCATAGATATGTTGTATGAAATTTGTTAAATTAAGTATAATTGTATGAACTCAAAAATCCGGGGTAGGTGTGGCTTCAGCCGCACAGGCATCGTTCGCTCTGCGCCTGAAGGCGCACCTACAGAAGCTGATTCCTGGTCTGCATGTCCTGATCTGCGCAAAGCCATCCCCCGATTTATTGAAATGATACATATAATTCTATATAATATAGCTATCTTTGTTTCATTATTTTTAGTTTATCCTTTTCCTGCCCAAGCCGAAGAAAACGCAAAGCTGACCGTATTATCACAATACGAGCGCTCACTCCTTCAGGCTAATATAATCAAAGGAATCGACATGCTTTACAGCAGCCGATTCGATGAAGCTGAAGAGCTATTTCATCGAATGGCATCGGCTTATCCCAGCGTGCCGGCACCCCATTTCTATATGGCGATGGTATCATGGTCAAGACTTGCCACCGGTTTCTGGTCAAAGGCGATGGTGGAGCAGTTCAGAGAGCGGCTTGACAAAGCTATTGATATCGCCGGCTCAAGGGTTGATGAAGTCCCTGGGGATGCTGAAAACCACTTGTTTCTTGGAGGAGCGCTTGGTTTTAAGGGACGCTTTGAGCTTATGAAGGAAAACTGGTTTCCCTCTTTTATCCTTGCCTCGGATGCGGTTGATCACCTTAACAGGTGTCTCAAGATTGAGCCGACCAACAAAGAGGTGCTTCTGGGGCTGGGAATATATGAATATTACACGGCCAAGATGTCCGGTATATTGAAGTTCTTGACTTATCTTCTCATAAGAAAGGGCGGAAAGGAAAAAGGCCTGAAGAAACTCCACACCGCAGCGGCCGATGCAATCTATTCCGCCAGCGAGGCGAAAAGCACCTTGGTGCATATATACATGTTCATGGAAGAGGATTATGAAAAGGCCCTTTCGCTTGTTAGCGATCTCGTCGCAAGATATCCAGAGACCACGAGATACCACTTTCTTAAAGGCGTTTGCCATATCTTTAAAGGTGAAGAGGATGCTTACAAGGAAACGCTCTCGACTCTGATAAGCAGAAAGAACATCATAGCCTCTCAATCTGAGGCTATGAAATGGGAAAGGGTTGCCGACTACTTGTCGGTTACCTATGCAATGATAAAGAATGATTTGGATTCCGCGATATTGTATCTTGAAAGACTAAGGGAAAAGGCCGATCCTGAGGGAGATCCAGCCATGGTGGCATGGCCGCTTTTAAAGACAGCTATGGTATATGATCTGCGGGGAGAGAGGGAGAAGGCAGTTGGCATCTATCATAGCATACTCAACATGGATAATGGGTCGGGGGCGCAGTTCCTTGCAAAGAGATATCTAAGCGCGCCACTTCGCAAGGGAGATCCGTTCATAGGCTACTAGCCCCTCTGCCCCCAACCTTTACGCTCCCCCGCCGGGGGTAATGGCTGTAAAATATGGGCCTTCTTAGTCGGCGGAAAGTTTTATTCACCACTCTGGCGGGCTTGAGGGCAGTCAGATTTCCGCTTTGCGGGAGTGGGGGTATTTTCATCCTTCGTTTTGCCCAATTCGGGCATGGAGGTTAGGTTGAAATGAATGACCTTATAAGGGCCATAAGAAACTGGCACAAAAAGTCACTCCTGGTTGTCTGCCTTTCAGCAATAATTCCTGTTATGGGATGCGCCGTTCTCCCCGCTCGTCTTGCCGCACCTCTGATTCCAAACATGATGGAGTCTTTTTTTTCTGAATGTGATACTGAGATCGCCAGACAGGCCCTTCCTTCGCAGCTTAAGCTCATGGAGGGACTTCTAAAGGGTGATCCTTTAAACAGGGATATATTGAAGGCTCTGAGTTCCGGATATGCCGGATATGCCCTTCTCTTTGCAGAGGATGATTCCCCGGAGAGGGCTTCAGCACTTTATCTGAGGGCAAAGGACTACGGGCTTAGATCGCTATGCGATCTTGGTGAGAGACTTAAGACTGGAGAAGGAGGAGCAGATTCTGTCAGGCAAAGTCTTTCGACCGCAGGCCAAGCGGCTCTGGAGAATCTTTTCTGGACGGCGGTTGCCTGGAGCGGATGGATATCCACCCAGGGAGACAATCCTGAGGCATTAGCTCAAGTATGGCTCTTAAGACTTTTACTTGAAAGGATTATTGCAATAAACTCTGATTTTTTTTACGGTGCGCCCTATGCACTTCTCGGCTCTTTGTCGGCTGCGACCCCTCCTCTTCTTGGCGGAGATCCCTCCAGGGCAAGAGAGGCTTTCGAGAGGGCCATGGAATTATCAAGTGGACGCTTTTTCCTAATACAGTATTTTTATGCCAGGCATGGAGCGGTAAGGTTTCAGGACAGAGCGCTTTTTGTCAAGTTACTTGAGAGCATCGCCCGCTCGGATGAGGCCGATTTAAGACAGATGTGCCTAATCAACAGGGTCTTTAAGGCGAAGGCAGCCAGGTTGAGGATCATGGAGGATGAATTGTTTTATTGATGGAGTATTTGATGGAAATTAATTATAAATTAAAATGTTATATAACTATATTAATCTTCTTTATTATGTTTTTTTGCTCCTCCATGGCCTTCTCAGCCCGCCCCCAGTACCTCATCAAGTTTGCTACAGTCGCCCCCGACGGGTCTGCCTGGATGAAGCGCATGAGGACCCTTGACGATAAGCTCAGGAAAGATTCCGGAAACAGGCTTGGATTTGCCTTTTATCCTGGAGGCGTAGCCGGAGATGAAATTGATGTCTTAAAGAAGATGCGAATAAGCCAGATTCACTGTGCGGCCTTTTCCGGAGTGGGGTTTGGACAGATACTTCCGATGTTGAGGGTACTTGATCTTCCCTTCCTTTTTAGAAATTATAAGGAAATTGACGCGACCCAGAGGCAATTGAAGGATTTCTTTTCGGACCAATTCAAACAGAAGGGGTTTCATCTGCTGGCCTGGGCCGAGGTTGGAAACGCGCATGTTTTTTCAAGAAAGCCTATAACTTCAATAAAAGACTTTGAAGGGTTGAAGGCATGGGCCTGGTCCGGCGATCCTGTTGCAAGGGAGACCTTCGTTCATCTGGGCGTATCGCCCATACAGCTTCCTATAACCGATGTCACAACCGCCCTGAGCACCGGCATGATTGATACCGTCTATGCGCCTCCGATAGGAGCCCTGGCCCTCCAGTGGCACTCAAGCATGTCTTATATGACTGAGTGGCCCCTGGCCCACGCGACGGGCGCCATACTGATCTCATCTTCCTCTATGGAGAAGCTTCCAACTGACCTTAGTCAGATGCTTACCAGGGAAACCGGCTTGGCCATGGAGGAGCTTACCTCCACCCTAAGAAACCAGAGCAGGGATGCTATTGATGTCATAAGGAAAGGCGGCATTTCCCTTACACCCCCTCCCCCGGATAATGAAACCAAGACCTTCTCGGATGTGCACAGAAAGGTTGCCGCCTCCCTCAGGGACAAACTTTTTCCAGGGGAACTCCTGGACAGGGTTTACGGCATTTTAGAAGGGCTGCGCTGAAACCGTGGATATCTTAGCAAGACTAAACGAAGCGGCCGCCCGTATAGAGGGGATTCTCATAGTAGTGTCTCTCTGGTGCATGGTGGCATCCACCTTTATAACAGTGATTCTTAGAGGCCTTAACACAAAATTTGGTTTCGCATGGGCAAACAGCGCACTTGGAAGTATCGCCTGGTCTGAGGAATTTGCGAGAATGCTGGTTCTCTGGATCAGCTTCCTGGGCGCATCTCTCCTCCTAAAGGAAGGCTCACACATAAGGATAGATCTCTTCAGCCGTCTTTCTTCGCCCGGGATTATCGGTATCAGGAATCGGATTATTGCCGCATTTGCGTGTCTGTGCTGCGGGATGGCGGCATCGGTCTCTTTCCGGTTCCTCTGGATTGAAATAGAATTTTCCGCAAAGATATTCCTTGGTCTTCCGGCATGGCTCGGGCAGATGATTCTTCCCATAGCGTTTGCTGTTATGACATTCCGCTACGGCCTTGTTGCGGTTTCAGGCATTAGAGGAGATCAAGAGGAGCAGTGAATTGATAGCGACTGCCGCCTTCATACTGATAGCGCTTGTAATAATGGGGCTGCCGCTTTTTGCAGGCATCATGTTTGCGGCCTTTCTGGGCCTCTATGCAACCGGTATAGACCTGGCGGCTGTCGCAATAGAAATATATAGGATGGCCAATGCGCCTGTCCTGCTTGCGATTCCCCTTTTCACCCTTGCGGGATACATCCTCTCAGAGGGAAAAACAGCAAATAGGATAGTCAGGTTTTCACAGAGCCTCCTGGGATGGTTGCCCGGAGGTCTCGGCGCTGTAGTGCTTATAACTTGCGCATTCTTTACAGCCCTTACAGGAGCCACGGGCGTAACCATCATAGCTCTTGGTGGCCTCCTTTTTCCTGCCCTTCTTTCAGCCAACTACAAAGAAGATTTCTCTCTGGGACTGCTTACCATTTCCGGGAGCATCGGGCTTCATTTCCCGCCGAGTCTTCCCGTCATTCTTTATTGTTTCGTCTCAGGGCTAAACATAGAAAAGCTTTTCCTGGCGACCCTCCTCCCGGGATTGCTTGTTCTAATGCTGCCCTGCCTCTTTTCCCTCGCTCAGGGAAGAAGGTGGGGGCTTGAGCGCAGGCCCTTCTCATGGGGTGAGTTTTCCGCCTCCTTAAGAGGGGCCGCATGGGAGCTTCCTATCCCCTTTCTTATCGTAGCAGGCATCTATACAGGATTCAGCACAGCAACCGAAACCGCTGCGCTGACTGTTGTATATGTTCTCATTGTAAAGATACTCATCTACAAGGAAATAGGCCCTGGAAGGGATCTCAACCGCATCATGAGAGAGAGCGCGAAAATGGTCGGCAGCATCATGATAATACTGGGGGCTGCCCTGGCCTTTACAAACTTCCTGGTTGATTCTTTTATCCCGGACAAGATCCTGGGTTTTATGGAGGGGCTGGTCAGCGGAAAGGCGGCATTTCTTATCGTCTTGAATATCTTTCTCCTGCTTATCGGGTGCCTGATGGACATATTCAGCGCGATACTTGTAACCGTTCCTCTCATAGCTCCCCTGGCCGACCGCTTCGGCCTTGATCCCCTGCACCTCGGGGTGATCTTTTTAACTAATCTCGCCATAGGATACAACACGCCGCCGGTAGGGATGAACCTCTTTATTGCCAGTTCAAGACTCAAAAAACCCATAGTGACTCTATATCGAGCATCGCTACCTTTCCTTGTGATCTTGATTTCCGCTCTTCTACTGATCAGCTATTTTCCGGAATTGAGCCTTTTTCTGCCATCCTTCTTTGCGGCCCCATGAGGGAGAGGACACTCGGCATCTGAGACCATCTTTGAATTTTCTTGAATGTGAATTATATTTTCTTTATGTGGTTGAGTAAACGACCATTAATTTCTATGGCCGATTATCTGAAACCTATCAGCTCAATAATTGGGGGGATGGCTTTGCGCAGATCAGGACATACAGACCAGGAATCAGGCTCTGCAGGTGCGCCTTCATACGCAGGCCGAATGGTTCCCGTGCGGCTGAAGCCGCACCTACCCCGAATTTTTGAAATCATACTCTGAAACCTTTTCAGATAAAGTGCATCTAGAGATTCAGAAGCCTATTAATAAGAGAGGTGGTTTTATGCCTATATACGAATATAAGTGCTGCAAGTGCGGCTATGTCTTCGAGCAACTTTCCATGAGAAAGACGGATGAAGAGATTGTGAAGTGTCCTTCCTGCGGCGAGACAGAGACAGAGAAGGTCCTTTCTATGTTTTCCTCAGGAAAGGTCGGACTTTTTTCTAACGCAGGATCAAGCCCCTCCTCTTGCGGTTCAAGGGGAGGTTTCTCATGAGCTTAATAGAGAACTATCGGCCGGGAGCCGACAAAAGATATTAACCGAACACCTGGGAAGGAGAGAAGATGGGTTTCTGGGCTTTTATAGCAATAATCGTGTTATGGATTGTCCTTCAGGCGTACATACTTCCCAAACTGGGAATTTCCACATGAATGAGCAATAGCTGCCAGTTGGGCGGCAAGAATGAAGATAAGCCTTCTGTCTCATTACCGGAAATAAAAAAGGATTAGGCAAAAGGCCCGGGCGAAAGGCATCAGACCTCCGCCCGTCTTTTTTCCTCTCCCCTCACCTCCCTGCGAAGGAGCTTTCCCACTTTAGATTTGGGGAGCATATCTCTAAACTCAATATACTGAGGTATCTTATAGGCGGCAAGTCTTTCCTTACACCACTTGATGAGTTCATAGCCGGTTATTCCCTTGACGTCCTCCTTCAGCACTACAAATGCCTTGATCCTTTCCCCCACCTTAGGATCAGGTATTCCTATGGCGCAGGCTGCCGTAACAGCAGGGTGCTCCTGGAGCACAGCCTCTATCTCCGAGGAGGAGATACGGTAGCCTTTATGCTTAATGGTATCAACCGTTCGATCAACAAAATAAAGATTCCCTTCATGGTCTATTGATACAATATCGGCGGTTCTGTACCAGAGTCTCCCATCTATCTCCACAAATGCTGCGGCCGTCTCCTCGGGCTTATTCCAGTAACTCCTCACCATTTTTTCCGAGTGGACAAGAAGTTCACCGGGCCGACCCTCAGCAACCGGCTCGAGTGTCTCAAGATCAACGATCTTGATCTGCTTGGATGGAACTACCTTCCCTATGCTCTTCATCGGCGATTCTCGATCCGTGGGGCACATGGCAACACCTCCGCAGGTCTCAGTGGCACCGTAGCCTTGATAGATAGGCTTATTGAATTTATTTCGCCATCTCTGATTGAGTTCGACCGGGAGCACATCTCCTCCGTTGAAGCAATACCTGAGGGAACTGAGGTCATAGAGGTCCAGTCTGTTGTGCTCGAGAATCATCCTGTACAGTGTGGGAACACCTATCAGGGATTTGGCCTTCAATCGCTCTATAGCGTCGAATATCGCGTCAAGGTTGACCTTGGGCATTAAGGCTATCGTGCCTCCCATGAGTAGGACGCTAAGCCCGCAGGTTTGTCCCAGAATATGAAAGAGAGGCGCGGAACCTATAATTATGTTTTCTCCGGCGGGGAAAAGGAAATCAGGCGTCTTTATCTGCTCAAGCGCCGAGTCAAGATACAGGCCGTGGGAGATGGGCACACCTTTGGGGAATTTCGTTGTGCCGCCGGTGTAGAGGATCTCGGCAGTATCAAGATTTCTTCTTGAAACGGAGGGCAATTCGCGTGCGCCGCCTTTGAGCATCTTTCTGATACGCAAGACATGACTCTCTTTTGACATCTTTCCCTTTGGAACAACGTCAAATGCCCATCCCATAGCCCTTTTCCACCAGGGAAGTAAATCTGAAAGCCTAGCCACAATAACCTTCTTTATGTTTGTCCGAGACATGGCCTCCAAAACATATCCATAATTTGTGTCCGAGCAAACGGCGAATGAGGCATCGCTGTCTTTGGCTATGTAGCCGAAATCGTAAGATGTATAGATAGGCGTAATGGGAACTGCGACGGCATCGGCACGGAGAATAGCAAGCCAGCTCACCACCCACTGAATGCTGTTGGGTAGATATACGACAACACGCATCCCCTGCCCAAGTCCCTGTTTCACCAAAGACCCGGCCATGGCTTCAGCCATTTTAAGCAGATCGCCATAGGTATAACGGCTGCCCAGATAAACAACTGCCGTACGATCCGCATTGGCCCGGGCTGTTGACGCAAATGCCTCGAAGATATTGTCCGGATTCACTGGAGACGCCATAGGATTAAACGCCAAAATAGGCCGATTTAACTTCAGGGTTATCCATTAATTCCTTCCCTGTTCCCGAAAGTGCCAACATTCCGTTTTCAAGTATGTAGCCAAAATTGATTATGGGAAGAACAGGTCTTGCAAACTGCTCGGCTATCATAACCGTCAAAACCGATTCGGATATCAAGACTTTTATGGCCTCAACCAGCAGTTGCTGCATCATGGGACTAAGACCAAGGAGAGGCTCATCAAGAAGAAGAAGCCTGGGCTCCGCTACAAGGGCCATTCCGATTGCGAGCATCTGCTGCTCGCCTCCGCTCAGAAAACCGGCCTTTCTGTTCTTTAGATGAATAAGGGCCGGGAAAAGATCAAAAGCCTGATTAACAATCTTCTTTATCCGACTTCTTTTCTTTAGGTAACCTGCGATCCTGAGATTTTCCAAAACGTTACTTTCAGGAAATATCGGATGACGCTCCCGGCAGAGAACAATCCCCCTCTTCACTCTATTTACAGGAGTCATCTCGGTAATGTCTTCTCCTCTGTAAGTGATTTGTCCGTAAACGGTAATTCTTTCCCCGCCCCTCCTCCTCTCCTTGATCCTCATATCTATGATAAGTCCCGAAAGGGTGTTCATCAGGGTTGTCTTGCCCGCGCTGTTTGGACCAATTATGCCCGTTATCTGCCCTTCCCCGGTTTCCATGGTGAAATCATTCAGCGCCAAGGCGTTTTCAAAAAAGACCATGAGGTTTTTTACTGAAAGGATCGGTTCCACGCTCTACCCAGCCTCACTACCAAGATAGGCCTTTTTTACCGCCTCGCTTGCCATTACATCACCTGCCGCTCCTTCAGCGATCTTCATGCCGAAATTGAGTACCATGATCCTGTCAGCTATCCTGAAAAGCTCCTTGAGTCTATGCTCAATCATTACTATGGTCTTACCCTGGAAACGAAGCTTCTCTATTATCGGGACTATGCTCGCCACCTCCGCCAGGCTCAGACCCGAGAAAAGCTCATCGAGAATAAGCAGATCAGGCCGTAAGGCCATGGCTTTTGCAAGTTCGAGCCTTTTCAGGTATCCCTGCGGCAGTGATCCGGCCGGCTTGTATGCGACATTGGAGTCCCGCTCGAATCCGACCTCCTCGAGGAGGTCCAAGGCTATGGCGTCACGATCGCCGTATCTGCCGCCCAAAACCGCCTTTATTCGAGGCGAGCAAAGAGGAACTATTAGATTTTTGAATGCCGGAAGCTGATAGAAGGGTTTGACCATCTGAAAGGTCCTCGCCATGCCCATACCAACTATTCGGTAAGGAGGAAGTCCTGTGATGTCCTTTCCTTTAAACAGCACCTCGCCGCCATTGGGTTTAACAAATCCGCTAATGAGATTTACCAGGGTTGTTTTGCCTGATCCGTTAGGGCCGATAATGCCGAGGAGTTCTCCTTTCTTCACCCGGAGGTCAACCGAAGATACGGCCGTCACGCCTCCGAATGTCTTCAGGAGTCCTTGTACTGATAGTATCGGCACGGCTCCGCTCATTCCACATCCACCCATCTTTCAAACTGGTGATATTTGCGTCTTATGTAATGAAAGAGCCCTTCAGGAATACCGACAACAAAAATAACCAGGAAAAGGCCGTAGAAGACTATTCGCAAGGCCCCAAGCGCCCTCAGTATTTCAGATAACGGCACAAGGATGAATGCCCCCAAAACGGATCCTGCAAAGGTTCCGGTCCCGCCTACAATAGCTGCGGCTATAGGCATTATGGAATAGTCCAGAGCGAATCCCGGCATCCCCGCGAACATGTCGTGATGGGTGCCGAAGGCCCCTGCGAAGCAACCTACGGCTGCTCCAAGGAAAAGTATCTGAGTCTTGTACCAGTGGATGTTCAATCCAGCGTTCATCACCGCTCTGTCATTGTCGTTTATACCCCTTACTATCAGCCCGTAATCTGAATCCAGGAGTCTTCTGAAGCCGAATAAGGCGATCAGAAGACATGCATTGGCGATATACATCTCAGTAAGCTGTCCCGGGAACGGGGAAAGACCGGTCAGGCCTTCAGTTCCGCCGAATATGCGCGTCGCCTCGACAAGTCGGAGGATCATCAAGGGAAGAACAAGTGTCACCATTGAAAAATATATCCCCCTGAGCCTTAGAACAGGCAGGAGCGCTATAGTGCATATAGCGGCTCCACCGATGGTCGCTACGGGCAGGGTTAGGACTGGAGGAAGTCCCCAGTAGTGATTCAAAGCGCCTGCGACATAAGAACCCACACCGTAAAAGAACGACTGGCCAAGAGAGATCAGCCCGACCGATACCAGCACATCCCAGCTTATAGCAAGGAGAGCGTAGATCGCAGTAGAAATGAATATTTCGCGCCAGTAAGGAGAAAAAAGAGGAACAAACAGAAGGAGCCCCACCACCGGCAACGCTCTGGGGGCAAGAAGGTAGATCATCTCCCTGTAGGATGTGAGGGCGAAAATGTCCTCGGATCTCACCTTGATTCCGCGATCAATTCTCTCTTTCCTCTTTTTCATCGGGGTCGAGGCTGCCTCGTCAAATCCTTTCTTCAAGTTCCTTTTGGTGGCCGAAGATGCCTGAAGGTTTTATACACAGCACAATTGCGATGGCGATAAGACTTACGAGCATCATCCAGTGTGGCTCCAGATAGTTGGCGGTAATTGTCTGCGCATAGCCGATCAACACACTTGCTACCAGGATTCCCACTGTGCTTCCGAGTCCGCCCACGATACAGACCGCAAGTGCGTTAAGGAGCACGTCATAACCGCCTTCTACCGCTATGGTCCCGAGAGGAAGAACAACAACTGCTGCCGCCGCGGCAAGGGCTGATCCAAATCCCATACTCAAAGCCGCGATATGGTCCGAGTCCATTCCGAAGGTAAGTGCGGTTCGCTCATCCTGTGCGATCGCCCTGAAGGCAAGGCCGGTTCTGGTGTAATGGGTGAACACGTAAATGAATCCAGTCAGAGCAATGGCTGCCAGGATGACTGCAATCCTCTGATAGTCTATGTAAACATCTCCGATGGCTACACTTCCTTCTATAAGGTTAGGCAGGGTGTATTTGAATCCCACAAAGTCGAAATACCTGAACAGCTCCATAATGGCAAGCCCAAGACCGAATGTCGCCATGACCTCTGAAAGGGCTAGTCCCTTGACCCTCTTAATCACGACATGGTAGATCAACACCCCAAGAGTCGCGGAAAGCCCTATTGCCATGATGACGCAAAGGGCATAGGGAAGGCCTGCGGAATTGAGAAAAATCCACGCGGCAAATCCGGAGAAGATATATATTGCTCCGTAGGAGAAATTTGCCACGCCGCTTATGCCGAATGTCAGATTGAAGCCCATGGCCAAAAGGGCCAGGAGACAGCTATTAACAAAGCCGTAGATTAGTGTTCCGAGCAGCATCTCGCCTTCCGGAAAATCTTGCTTCCCTGCTATCCATTCAAAAATGGATAGCAGGCGGATCTTTTCGTTTACTTAACTGCCTTAAGGCCTTCAGGCAAGGCGATCTCGCCTTCCGCCACAGATTCAGGATAGACCACTACCCTCTTTCCCTGCCGCCACTGGATCATACATCCCATGGCATTCTCGGCCGGGTCTTCGCCGTATATGACCTGGTGGTCTTTTCCGAATTTGATCCTGCCCATAGCGCCCAGTCGGTCGGTCTTCTCAAGCTCCGTAACAACGGCATCGCCATCCACGGATCGAGCCTTCTCGATCGCATCTTTAAGCAGGTAAACCATCTCATAGGCGGGAGCGGGAGAATGGCCGGCCTCTATGGGCTTACCGTACCTCTTCTCATATTTCTCGAAAAACTCAACCGACTTGGGGACCTTTTTTACGGGAACATTGCCTATCTCAAATATCGCGTTTATTGCCCCCTCTATTTTCTCATCAAAGGTCTTCCATGCTGCGGGGCCAGCGAGGGGCGAAATAAAGCCGGCCACCAGCGCGGGCACCTTCATGGCGTTCCACTGCTTTACCAGTATGCCGCTTTGAGGCATGTCAAAAATGGGCAGAATAACCTGGGCACCTCCGGCCTTGGCCTTCATCAGCCCTGATGAGAAGTCCGAGGCCCCTGTAGGATAGGTCTGCCGGCCGACAACCTGCCAGCCCATCTTTTCAAAGACCATGCTTATCATCAGATCTCCGGTCTTTCTAGCCCAGGCAACGTCCTGATCCATGATGAAAACCTTATTGAATCCGAATTTCTTGTTCAGGTAACCCATAGTACCGCCAAGATACTTTATGAGATAAACAGCATTAAGGCAGACCCTGAAAGTGTACTTATACTTGTCGTAGTCTTGTGTAACCTTTTTCTGCATTTCAGGGGACATGGCCGTGCCCAGAAGCATGGGTATCTTATACTGGGAAACCAAATCCATACACGCTATAGCCGCTTCAGAACGAAATGATCCGAAGACTATAAATTTGGCCCCATCCTCCAGAATGAGCTTTTTATGGGCCTTTATGACCTCTGCCACAGGCACTCCTGGTTCAGCGCCTCTTGCATCAATAGCGACAACCTTGAAAGGCCTCATCGTGCCTCCGACGTTGACGCCGCCAGCGGCGTTTATTTCATCAACAGCAAGGTTCACGCACGCTAGGCCTTCCTTGCCCTCAAGGAATCCAAGAGAAGTAGGGACTCCCAACACTATCGGATCTGCTGAATGACACACAGAATAAAAACCAGGTAATAGAGTTAGAAAAAACAATAAACTGAAAACTCTCAAAGCCTGCTTACTCATCTTTTCGCCTCCGTTTGTTAGGATGCTCTTATACTAAAATAGATAATAATAGCGGCATAGCCTGTTTCAAACCTCTATCCGGTCGTTTTTCCGGCCTTAGCCGGAATGACTACCTTGATTCCGGGCCGGATCGGCTTTTGACATGCTGCATTTTCAAGCTTTGTTGTGCCATAATGGGAATGATGGTTTACACGACCGTCTTTATATTTGCTGGGGAGTTACGGATGGACACTGGATGGGAAGAAAATGTCCCCAGCTCACGTAAGGGCCCCGCTGCGGGTGGGCGGCAGCAGGAAGCCCCCGTCATTACAGGTATAATTACTTCACTGCGTCCTTTAATGCCTTGCCCGCCACAAACTTCGGGACGTTTTTGGCCTTGATCTTGATCTCTTCGCCGGTCTTGGGATTTCTACCCTTCCTGGCTTTTCTCTTATCGACCTTGAAAGTACCAAATCCGACAAGTGTAACGGTATTTTTCTTCTTCAACGCAGCGATGATAGTCCCCAATACGCACTCTACTGCCCCCTGGGCTTCCTTCTTGGTGCCGACTACCTTTGCTACCTCGTTGACCAGATCCCCCTTATTCATGCGTAAATCTCCTTTCCTCCCGGTTTAGGTTATGTACAGTTGAAAATCCCACCCTTTTCCAACCCACCTCCCCTGCTTCCATATTCACGAAACCAGGGGGACTCACTTGGCCTTCTTGTACTCCTCGTCTCTCAACACCCGCCGTAACACCTTCCCCACTACAGAAGTGGGTAAAGCCTCCCTGAACTCTATTTTACGTGGCCTTTTGTAACCTGCCATATTGTCCTTGCAGAACTCCAGAAACTCTTCCTCCGTCCCCTGCATCCCGGGTTTAAGCTGGATAAAGGCCTTGACTGCCTCACCGGTATGGGGATCCGGGATTCCTGTCACGGCCGCTTGGGCAACTTTTGGATGGGTAAAGAGGACCTCCTCAACTTCCTTCGGATAGACATTGAAACCTCCGACAATTATCATGTCCTTTTTCCTGTCGGTAATCGTGACGAATCCATCATCATCAATATGGCCTATGTCTCCGGTGAGGAAATACCTCTTGCCGTCAATAACACGGAATACCCCTTCATTGGCTTCGGGCTTTTTCCAGTAACCCTGCATTACTTGAGGGCCTGAGGCTGCTATCTCGCCGTCGTGTCCGAGTGGGAGTTCCTGTAACCCGGTTTCAAGATCCACGATCTTTATATCTGTGTTTATGAAAGGAAAACCTACCGAGCCGATCTTCCTTTGTTCCAGATTTGTAGGATTCATTGTAAGTACCGGGGAGGTCTCTGTGAGGCCGTAACCTTCAAAGATGACTGCGCCTGTTCTTTGCTCGAACTGCTTGATCACCTCTAAAGGCAGCGGGGCCGCCCCCGAACCGCATCCAACGATCGAGGTAAGGTCGAACTTTGAAGTCAAGGGGTGATTTACGATCGCAGAATAAATCGTAGGAACGGCTACCATTACGGTGACACGATATTTCTCTATGGCTTTAAGAACATCTGTAAACGGAGGCTTGCCCGCCCTGGGATCCGGTATGCAGATTAGTTTTGAGGCGGTGACGCAACTCATAAGCATAACCAGACTCAAGCCGAAACTGTGATACCAGGGCAATACTCCAAGATAGGTGTGGGCTCCACCCTTTTCAATTTTATTGCCGGCATCTCCAGGCTCTTTGGGGATTCTGACCCACTCATTCATGGACATTATATTGGACATAATGTTTGAATGAGTAAGAACCGCTCCCTTCGGAACCCCGGTGGTGCCGCCTGTGTAGATTATAAGAGCGGGGTCTTTTAACGGATCAATCTTGACTGGAGGCACTGAAGAAGACTGTGACTTTATCGCATCGTCAAAGAGAAAGTGCCCCGGTTCATGGCTTTCGGCCTTGGGAATTTTTCCCAACAGAGAGCCTATGGCCCCTTTGATCGCAGGCAGGTATGACTTGACGCCGCATATCACTACCGTTTCAACCTTGGTCCCCTTTATGGCTTCAAGGGCTATGGGATAGAACTGCGGGTGATCCATTACAAAGACTGCCTTTGCGCCGCAGTCAGTGAGCTGCAGATTCAGCTCGGAAGGCTTATAGAGAGGATTGCAGGTTACCGCCACGGCTCCCGCCCTTAGTATACCGAAAAAAACAGGCGGGTAATGGGGAAGATTGGGAAGGAAGATGGCAACTCTATCACCATTCTTGATACCTCGTGAAAGGAGAAAATTGGCTACCCTGCCGGCCGTATCATGCACCTGCGAGAAGGTTCTCGAGGCGTCGGCGAATATGGTGTATGTTTTATTTCCAAAGTCTTTGGCTGCTTCATCGAGAATTGAAAATAGGGGTTTTTCAAAACCCCCAACTTCGTGGGGCACACCCGCAGGCCAGCGGGGACTCTTCATCCATGGAGAGGTCATCTTATCCTCCTGCATTGATTGATGGGCGAGAACAGTTCGTGGATTGTAAAGCCTTTTTCAGCCTGTAGCAAGAGGTTTATTCACACGGCAGAAGAAAAATTCTCCCTCCTGAGGGCGTTTCTCGGCTCAGAGATTTGTCGGATTTAACGTCTCCAGACTTACCACGGCGTAAGCCGAAATACCTTCTTCCCTTCCGCAGAAACCCATGCCCTCTGTTGTCTTGGCCTTTATGTTGATCTGCTCCTCTCTTACTGAAAGCATATCTGCAAGGCTCTTTCTCATTCTCTGCTCGTAGGGCGAAAGCCTTGGCCTTTGAGCGACAATGGTCGCGTCAACATTGTTCAATACCATGCCTGCATCTCTTATCCACGAAGCGGCCTTTTCAAGAAACCGGCAGCTTGACACATCCCTGTAGGTCTCATCGTTATCAGGAAAGTGCATGCCGATGTCCCCCTTTCCCAGGGCACCTATGACGGCGTCAACTATGGCATGGATGAGCACATCGGCGTCGGAATGTCCGGCGAGACCCAGATGATGGGAAATAGTGACTCCTCCCAGCACAAGGGCCCTTCCCTCCTCAAGCCGATGGGCATCATATCCGAATCCCACCCGTTGCAAATTGCTTCTCCCTTTTTAATCAGTGGCAGGTGCTGCAGTTGTGGCTTCCGCAGGTCGAGCATCCCGAAGAGCCTGTGGCAGGCGTAAAACTGCCGCCGCTCTTAAAGGCGCAGGCAGACATAAGCCTTTCAAGAGACGTGCTATTACACTGCGGGCAATTAATGTCGTCCCTGGAACCTATCACCAGTGCTTCAAAGTCCTTACCGCATTGCCTACACTTAAACTCATATATGGGCATTCTGTAACTCCTTTTTTTCGAAGTAATCCGGCCCCAGTCGCTCCATTACAGCCGCTGCAAGCAGAGGGAACATCAACTCATGATGACCGGTTAGATTGAAACCCCTGCCGCCCTTTCTGGTAGGGCGGTTGACGACATTTGTCATGGGTCTGTATTGCCTTATAAAATCCATATTTACTGTTGTAAAATCATCCACTTCATATCCCAGGTTTCTTACCAGAGTAAGCGCCTTTAGGAAGACCTCCGGCAGGACGACAGCGGAGCCGAGATTGATGAAAACACCTTTGTTGAGGGTTGAAATCATCCTGGCAAATATCCTGAAATCCGTATGGGAGGCCTTGCCCGTTGCAGCTCCGTCGGCCGTGGGATGGACATGAATTATATCCGTTCCGATTGCGACGTGGACTGTTACCGGTATTTTCATCTCAAAGGCGGATGCCAGGATGCTCAAACGATTAAACGGAAAAGCGCCTTCAATCAACGCTGCTCCCACGGATTTTCCAAGCCCCCAGCCTTTCTCTGCGCCTCTTGTGATAGCCTGATTGAGTATTCTTCCTGTTTCTTCCGCCATACCAAAGCTACCGCAGCCAAGTCCGTCTGCGACATCCTCCGAGGTCCTTCCTACCATCGCGACCTCAGAGTCGTGTATTATTCCCGCGCCGTTCATGGCGAGAGCGGAAATAATGCCCTTCCCCATGAGATCAATTATTATCGGGCTTAGTCCCACCTTTATGGGATGTGCTCCCATGGCAAGAATGACCGTTTTCCTTTCACAAGCTGCCTGCGCGATCAGGTCACTTACCTCCATAAAATCCTTTGCTGCAAGTATCCGGGGAAGCCTTTCAAGCCATACGCTCAATGCACCTCCCTTTTTAAATGGTAAGGCAAAGGATTCAGAGTTTACAAGGCTCTTTCTTTCGGAAAGCGGATAGGATTTCACACCATCGAGGGAAATAGGCTCTATTTCTTTCATGTTATGTCTCTAATCGCCGGGATGGCGTCTTTCAAAGAGGATATAGTCAGTCAGGTAACAGATGATGTGCGCTGCAAGGATGTGGGCTTCCTGAATCCTGGCTGTAACTCTGTCGGCTGCGATCAGGGCAAGATTGACAAGGGGCTTCAAGGCTCCTCCGTTTCCTCCAAGGAGCCCTATTGTATAAATATCCCTCTTGAGGGCTGTGTTTACCGCCTCCACTATGTTTCTGGAATTACCGCTGGTGCTTATGGCAAGGAGCACATCCCCCTTCGAGCCGTTTGCCTTTACCTGTTTGGAAAATATCTGTTCAAAGGAATAGTCGTTTCCGATGCTGGTAATTACAGATGTATCCGTAGTTAAAGCAATTGCCGGAAGCGGGGGCCTTTCAAGCTGGAAACGGTTTACGAATTCAGCCGCAATATGCTGGGCATCGGCCGCGCTTCCGCCGTTTCCGCAGATAAGCAGCCTGTGTCCATCGGTAAATGCCTCTGTGATCTTCTGGGCCGCAAGCACGATATTAGCCGTGTTATTTTCTATAAAGGATCGGCTTACCCCGGCAGAATCCGCTTGAATCTTTCGAACTATCTCGTCCATCTCAATATACCTGTAGTAGCATAGCGGCGGTCGGATACCGTCAGTTAAAGCCGTCTGTTGTAATCCTCTTTCTGCTCATCCCGCAAAGCAGCTTAGTCGCAGAGGGATTGATTCATGCAGCCTGCTGCGGCAAAAAGTAGTGATTTGAAAGGCGATTGTCAATCCTTGGCATGTCCCAGACCTGCCTGCCTTAAGCTTTCCTCTTTCAGGAGACTTCTCTCTTGATCGGATTCGATAAATTAATCCGCTAGGCCTGTTCTTGAAATCCTCTGCAGAGCTCTGGCAACAACTCCAAGTTCAGACACATTTATTGTCCTGACGTCCATGATAACCCGGTCCTTTTCCACCCTGGCTATTATAGGCGGATCATTTTCCCTCAGCATCATCTCCATCTGGGCCGCTGAAAGCCTGGACGGCAAAAGGCATAAAACTCTGGTGCTAAGATCCAGCCCGGGAAGCGCGCCCCCCCCAACCTTTGAAGAACCATCCATAGTCCCAAGTGAAAAATTATCCTCCGGTAGCGGCCCTGCCATCTTCTTGAGTCTTTCCACCCTGGCGGCCAGGGTCTTGTACGGAGTGAATATCATTCTCAGGGTTGGGATCTCCTTTATCGCCTTCCTGGGCTCCCTGTAGAGGCGGAGGGTTTCCTCCAGCGCGACAAGAGTCATTTTGTCAATTCGAAGTGCGCGTGTCAGTTGGTTTTTTCTTATCGCCTCAACCATATCCTTTCTACCCAGGATAATTCCGGCCTGGGGCCCGCCCAGAAGTTTATCTCCGCTGAAAGTCACAAGGTCTGCACCCGCTTCCAGTGCCTGCTGAACCGTGGGTTCTTTTAGCATGCCGTATTCTGCAAAATCAATTAAGCAGCCGCTCCCCAAGTCTTCCATGACCGGTATGCCGTGCCTCCTTCCAAGCGCCGACAGCTCAGGGAGGGGCACCTCCTTAGTGAAGCCGATTATCTGATAGTTGCTTGTGTGGACTTTAAGGAGCATTCCGGTTTTCTCTGTTATCGCGTTCTCATAGTCCCTGAGGTGGGTCTTGTTGGTGGTACCCACCTCTACCATGCAGGCCCCGCTCTTGCGCATAACCTCTGGAACCCGAAATGAACCGCCTATCTCAACCAACTGACCACGAGAGACAATAACTTCTTTACCTCTTGCTATTGTATCAAGCGACAGAAGCACGGCCGCGGCATTATTGTTCACAACCATGGCCGCTTCCGCTGAGGTAAGTTCCTTTAGAATATCCTCAACGTGGACGTAACGGCTGCCTCTTTTTCCTTTATTTAGATCGTATTCCAGATTGCTGTAGCCTGCCGAAAGCTCCCTGAGCCTTTTTAGAACCCTCTTGGCAAGGATTGATCTTCCAAGGTTTGTGTGAACCACTACCCCTGTAGCGTTGATGAGCGGCCTCAGGTGTGGTCTTGCTATCGTATTGACCCTTTCAATGACCCTTTGTGAAACATTTTTGATGTCAAGAGTGGAATCTTGTGTGATTTCTCCTGTCATTATCCCATCTCTAAACTCATCCAGCACCTGGGTGATGGCCCTTAGTATCAGATGCCTGGGATTTCGCCTTTCAGCATTCAAGACAGAGGGCTCCAGCATAAGGCGGTCCACCTTTGGGATCATCCTGAGCAGAGCGTATTTATCATGGCCTAATCCATTGCTGCCGTTGCTCATCTCTTTTCCTTTCACTTTCTATAATGCTCGATTAGCCGATCTCTCATGGCCTTTAGTCTGCTGCTGATCCCTACCTTGTAAACATGAGGGTTTTCAAAGCGCTTATATTCGGCCGGAAGCATCTCAAGGCGGTCTTGGCAGTATCTGGCAGTTTCGGATAATTTCTTAGGATCATATACGATCTTTCCCTTATCCATTACAAGATCCAGGATGGGCTCGGTGTCATAGCCCTTGATGGCAAAAGACTGATGGGGAACAAATGGGTGGTGCATCACAGATATCTTTTTTTCACGCTCAAGCCCAACCACGTCCGCTCCCAGAAAGAGGCCCTGCTTATCAAAAGTCCGCCACACCTGTTTTTTATCAGGCAAGGTTATTTTGGTTACGTTTTCAGAAATCTTGATAACAGATCTTCCATCCGCCTGGGCCAGTTTGTAAACCCCGTCCAGAGCTGCATCGGGCCGGCCGGTAACCAGGTTGGTGCCTACCCCGAATACATCAATGGGAGCCTTTTGTTCCAGGAGGCTTCTTATGAGGTATTCATCAAGTTGGTTCGAAGCGGCGATCTTTACGTACGGAAGACCTGCCTTATCAAGCATTGCCCTGCTCTGTTTTGCGAGATAGGCCAGATCACCGCTGTCAAGCCTGATGCCCTTGAGCCTGCGACCCTTCTTTTCCAACTCCTTGGCAACCTTGATGGCGTTAGGGACACCGCTTCTGAGCGTGTCATAGGTATCCACAATCAATACGCAGTCATCGGGGCGCGTGGAGGCAAAAGTTCGAAAGGCCTCCAATTCGCTTTCATAGCACTGTACAAAAGAATGGGCCATGGTCCCTGATGCCTGCAGGTCATAGTCTTTGGCGGTTCTGGTATTGCTGGTAGCGTCAAAGCCCCCGATCACCGCGGCATGGCTGGCATGGTATCCCCCCATTCCCTGTGCCCTGCGCAATCCGAAATC
Organism: Desulfobacteraceae bacterium CG2_30_51_40; assembly: GCA_001874005.1. Lineage (GTDB taxonomy): Bacteria > Desulfobacterota > DSM-4660 > Desulfatiglandales > Desulfatiglandaceae > CG2-30-51-40. Next base: position 881 of record MNYJ01000222.1, on the reverse strand, counting down.
TATCAGTACGTAATCTTTTGCCACCAGCCGCATGCGGCTGGCCTTTGTTGCGATAAGAGACTGAAAATTAATAATATTGAGAAGCACGGTTTCAATAAGCTGAGTCTCGATCAAGGCTCCTTCCACTCTCAGTATCGGGCAGGCGGGAAAGACTATTTCCCCTTCCTTTGAGGCATAGATATTCCCAGTGAAACGAAACTTTTTAAGATAATTCAGATAGTCGTCGTGGAAGCCCTGGGCTTTCAGATACTCCAGATCGTCTTTTTCGAAATGAAACCCCTCAAGGATTTTAAGAAGATCCAACAAACCCGCAAAGACTGCATAGCCGCCGTTAAAAGGTGCCTTTCGATAGAAATAATCAAAGACAGCGTGCTGGTCCATACGGCCGGTCATAAAAAAGGCCTGCCCCATTACGAGTTCGTATTTGTCGGTATATGTTCCTGTTATATTAAGCATAAGCATTTCCTTATATGGGCGTGGCTCACAAACGGTCAATACTCAACTCTTTTGAGGCTGCAATATGGCGGATATTAAAGCATTATTGAGCAAGCGGTCTTCAAGGTCAAGACTTTGTCTTAAAAAAAATGATAGAGTAGTTATCACCCTCTGTCCCCCATTTACCTGAAGAAAAATAAGAAAACTTCGCTCGATCCATGCGGAGCCCTTTGAATAGGGGCAGGATATCCGGCAATGATCTATTCGCAACTCTTATCTTGAAATGGATGATTAGGCGTGCTATAAGGATTACAGTAATGGTGGATGTAGCTCAGTTGGCAGAGCACCGGGTTGTGGCCCCGGTGGCCGTGGGTTCAAATCCCTCCATCCACCCCACAAGAAAATCAAGGGGTTAGGTTAAAAAACCTGGCCCCTTTTTTATTGCC
>MNYJ01000115.1 GCA_001874005.1 Desulfobacteraceae bacterium CG2_30_51_40 | reverse complement strand
CACTCTTGTTCCCAATTTCATAAAAGTTTTCAATAGCTGTCATAATACAAGCCTTCATTTCCTCTTCGTGTCATCTCAATAATTGGGGGTAAAATCATCTGAAAATCAACCTCACCCTTCCCTCCCGCATCGAGGGTGAGGGATATGCAAAGTCGCTCAGGTGGATGCCTGCTAAAATCCAGGGGCAAGCCACAATCAATACTAAACATTGTTCCTGCGGCTTTTGAAATCGTTACGCACCATGTTAAGAAGCCCTCCGGCAAGGATGATGTTTCTCTCCCGGGGGGAAAGATATAGGCCGGCATTTATCGAAAATCCCGTCTCCAGCAACTCTACCGAGAGCAAGGAAATCCCTTCTATGATGGCTCTGATACCGGCTATCTTGATTCGCTCCCCCTGTCCTATGCGTTCATAATCCTTTTGGGCAATGATCAGGGGAAGAACTCCGAAATTGATCAGATTTGCCCGGTGAAGCCTCGCAAATGATCTAGCCAGCACTGCCCTCAGACCCAGGAAACGTGGCGCCAACGCAGCATGCTCCCTGCTTGACCCCTGGCCGTAGTTTTCGCCGCCTACAATGGCTATATTTCCAGCTTTGCGGGCGTTTTCAATAAATTGTGGATCTTTTGACGCAAAGACAAATTGCGCGATAGCCGGAATGTTTGATCTAAGGGGAAGAATTTTTCCTCCTCCTGGAAGGATGTCATCCGTAGTTATATTGTCTCCGGTCTTAAGTATCACGGTCAGAAGGAGATCATCGGGCAGAGGTTCCAGATCCGGGAGGGACTTTATGTTGGGGCCCATCCGCACCCTTCCGGATACCGGGTCTTTCGGGGGTGTAATGATCATGGAATCGTCAAGATGTAGGTATTCAGGGTCTGTCACCCGCGGCTCTGAACCGAACATGGAGGGGTGAACGATGCGGCCCGTTACCGCGGCCGCAGCAGCTACCTGGGGGCCTGCCAGATATACCTTTGCGTCCTTTGTGCCGCTTCTTCCCTCAAAGTTTCTATTGAAGGTGCGCACACTAACCCCTCCGGATGGAGGCGCCTGGTTCATTCCTATACAGGGGCCGCACGCCACCTCAAGAATCCTCGCCCCGGCATCTATCAGAGCTGCAAGGCTCCCATCCCTTGCAAGCATAGCAAGCACCTGCCTTGAACCGGGCGCGATAACCAGATTGACCTCGGGATGGACCTTCCTCCCGGAGAGAAGCTTTGCGACGAGGTTCAGATCCCTGTAAGAGCTGTTGGTGCAACTCCCTATGGCGACCTGATCAACTCGGATATCGCCCAGGTCTTCCACCCTGACAACGGCATCGGGGCTATGTGGACAGGCAACCAAAGGAGCGAGGGATGAAAGATTGACTTCCAGCGCCTCATCGTAAACTGCTCCGCCCTCATTTGAAATCGGCTGCCAGAACTCTGACCTGCCCTGAGACCCGAGAAAGCGTCTTGTTACCTCATCCGACGGAAAGATAGATGTCCAGGCGCCTAGCTCAGCACCCATATTGGTGATAGTGGCACGCTCAGGCACGCTCAGGCCGGCCACTCCGGGGCCGCAGTATTCAAGTATCCTTCCCAGCCCGCCCCTTACCGTGAGCCTTTGGAGCAGATGGAGTATCACATCCTTTGCCCCAACCCATGGAGGCAGTGATCCTTTGAGCATTATTCCCATTAGGCGGGGCACCTTCATGGTGAATGGCTCTCCTGCCATTGCCAGGGCCACATCGAGTCCCCCTGCCCCCATTGCGAGCATCCCCAGTCCGCCCCCGGTAGGGGTATGGCTGTCAGAGCCTAGCAGCGTCTCGCCCGGAACTCCGAACCTCTCAAGATGCACCTGGTGGCTTATGCCGTTACCGGGTCTGGAGAAAAATACGCCGTAACGGGCCGCCACATCCTGCAGAAAATTATGGTCGTCAGCGTTTTCAAAGCCTGTCTGAACCGTATTGTGATCAACGTAGGACACTGAGAGCCTAGTGCGTACCTTCTCTATCCCCAGGGCCATGAACTCAAGATACGCAAGTGTCCCTGTTGCATCCTGGGTCAGGGTCTGATCTATCCTTATGCCTATCTCCCCATCGGGCGCCAGCGACCCGGCCACCAAATGTTCTTTGAGTATGCGGCCGGCAAGATGTTTCTCGTAAGACATTTCTTTGCATTACTCCTTGCTGTTTACTGTGAAAATACGGGCCTCCCCCCGACCCTCCCCCGCAAGGGGTGAGGGAAGTTGTGAGGAGTTCCTCGCCTGCGGTAAGGAAGGTTGCCGAGCCCGCCGGGTGGAGAACTGGGGAAAAAATCCTTACGCGCGTGGATGACGACAACTCCGACATGAGTGTTTGGTCATTCAAATACTTCCACAAACGCGGGGGAAAATCAACCGTCAGGGCCTTTTGAAATATCTGCTTCTGCCTGGCTTTCTTCGGGCCTTCTTATTAGCGCGCCTCGAATGTTTTTTATCAGGCCGATATAAAAAACGCCCATCTGCTGCGTTTTGCTCATACCTCTTCACTGCGAGGCACTTCCAAGTGCCCCCCATTCCTGTAAATATCTCGGGCGTTGCATCTTTGCGTTTTCCTTAAGCCTGTGAACAGCAGTTTTTCAATAGTGCTATACGTTGATTCAACAAGTATCTTTGCTTGCGGGGTGTGCAATGCAAAGAAGTACAGTGGACAGGGAATCATCCAGCTTGTATAGTAGCAAGGTTTCATGATGACTGGCTTCTAACGGTAATGCCCGAATGGGGCGCAACGAAGGATGAAAATCTCCCCACTTCCTGTTTTCCATACCCTCTACTGGGGCGGGAAGGATTGGGGGCCGGCGAGGATGACATGGGAAAAACTGTTACAATTATTATTGACGACAAGTCCTTTGAACTTCCACTTGTTGAAGGATCGGAGGGAGATAGGGCGATTGACATATCCAAGCTTCGTAAGGAGACCGGTCTTATAACTCTTGACCCGGGCTTTGCCAACACGGGGAGTTGCAAGAGCAGCATTACTTTCATGGACGGCGAAAGGGGAATACTTAGATACAGGGGGATTCCGGTTGAACAGCTTGCCGAACGTTCCACATTTGTTGAGACTTCCTATCTTCTGATAAACGGGAAGCTCCCAAACAGAAAGCAACTAAACGGCTTTTCAGTGATGCTCAACGATCACTCCCTTGTACATGAGGACATGCGGGCCTTCTTCGAAAATTTCCCAAGAAGGGCGCATCCGATGGGAATATTGAGTTCGATGGTAAACGCCCTTCGAGGTTTTTATCCGGAACTGCCGGAAAGGAGTGAGGAGGAGGAAATAAATATCACCTTTGCAAGGCTCCTTTCAAAGGTACGCACCATGGCCGCAATGTCCTATAAGATATCTTTAGGGCACAGGGTGGTTTATCCCAGACATGATCTTTCATATTGCGCCAACTTCCTCAATATGATGTTTGATTCGCCGGTCAGACCCTACAAGATAGATGAAGATCTGGTTAAGGCGCTCAATGCTTACTGGATACTGCATGCCGACCATGAACAGAACTGCTCCACCTCAGCCGTGCGTCTTGTGGGAAGCGCCAGGGTAAATCTTTATGCAGCGGTATCGGCAGGGATATGCGCTCTCTGGGGGCCTCTGCACGGGGGGGCAAACCAGTCCGTGGTGGAGATGCTCCAGCAGATTTACGACGGCGGCGGAGATCCGGCTCCCTTTATAGCAAGGGCCAAGAACCGCGAAGATCCGTTCCGCCTGATGGGCTTCGGCCACAGGGTCTATAAGACCTATGACCCCAGGGCCAGGATTCTTGAAAAGATGGTAAACAATGTCCTTAAAAAGCTGAAACGCTATGATCCGCTGCTGGACATAGCAAAAAGACTTGAAGAGGTCGCCCTGAAGGATTCTTACTTCATTGACCATCACCTCTACCCCAATCTGGACTTCTATAGCGGGATACTCCTCAGGTCTCTGGGAATACCTCTCAACATGTTTACTGTCATGTTCGCCATAGGAAGGCTCCCGGGCTGGATAAGCCAGTGGGAGGAAAGTCTTGATGATCCGGATTGGAAGCTCTACCGGCCAAGGCAGATTTACACTGGAAGCACTGAACAGCCTTATTTACCAATGGATAAAAGGGAGTGATTCAGACAGGGGCCCGGCCGTAACGCCTGAGAATAGCCTCCAAGACTCCGCCGGCTACGGCAAGGGCCTTATCAGATATGGTAAAGCAGTTTCTGATCTCGCCCCTGGGATCTATGTCTCCAATTTTAAGCCCCTTTGTGACCTTGATCCCGTGTCGTATGAGCCCTCTCAATGCGCCTCCGATGGCAGCGTGCAGGGGAATGCCTTCAACGGTTCCAATTAGTTGGCCTTTTGAGACGCTTTTGCCGATCTCAGAGAGGCTTTCCCAACGGCCGTCCGCCGGGGCCCTTAGAACCCTTTCCGCACCGATTCCAGCTACGATGCCTGGAATCCCTGTATCGGGCTGAGCCGATCCCTCTGAAATCACCCTGCCCAGATAGTGGCCGCGGTTGGTCTCTATTACATAGTGGGCGTCCCGCCCCGCCTCAAAACCCGGGCCGAGGGCTATAACAAGCTGGGCCAGGTCTATGGATGTTCCGAGATTCTTTTTGGCGAGTATCGCATCTACCAGGACATCAAAATGCATCTGGGAAGCCTTTCTAAACCCGGGATCAACCAAGACCGGGATCTCCCCCATTTCCCAGCATCGGGGTATTTCCTTCGGGTCTCTTTTCAGGACCCCCTTGACGCCCTCAACGATGATTGCGCCGTCATAGACCGCCTCGCAGAAGGAGACCTTTCGCCTGACTGAAAGAGGCTCTGTTGTCTCGGTTACAAAAAGCTTAAATCCGCACTGATGGAGACGCCAGGCCACACCTGATCCTATATCTCCACCTCCTCTCAAACAGACAATTAAATCGGATGAACTCATGATTTGCTCTCCAAAAATGGTTTTGAATTCCCGCGCGATCAATCCCTCGCCTGCAAGTCGCCGCGGGATGCTATATTACTGCTAAGCTCCGTGTCCTTGGCGGCCAATCGATCCTCATGCCCTTTTATTGCGCAACAAAGCACAAAAATGCCGCATTTCATTCCGGACTCGATCCGGAATCCAGGTCGTCATTCCGACGAAGGCCGGAACAAGGACTGGATAGCGGCTCCCGGATCGAGGTTTGGGAGAGGCTATGCCTATGTGACGTAACTGCTCAGGTTGTCAGCATAACGGTTTAGTAGTTACGCTTTTTCTATTTCATAGCGTCCCGCAGTCCGCCACGCGCTTCTTCTCATGAGCGTTACTGCCGCGGGAAGCTTCTCAGTGATGTCCCCGGCAATCATCCCGTCTTCCCCCACCTCGGCTGCTGCAAGATCCCCTGCCAGGCCGTGAACGAATACCCCGTTTCTGACCGCGGATTCAACAGGAAGTCCAAGCCCGTGCATGGCAGCTATGGCGCCTGTAAGGACGTCTCCGGCGCCCGGGGTGGCCATGCCGGAATTCCCGGTCATATTGATGAATGCTGTTCCGTCCGGACTTCCTATGAGTGAATGAGCGCCCTTTAGCACTATGATGGAGTTGAGTCTGCTGCACATGTCTTTTAGAACGGCAATAGGCCCAGCCGCGATTTGATCCGTTGAACAGCCTGAAAGCCTTGACATTTCTCCCCGATGAGGCGTGAGCACTGTGGGTGCGCTTCTGTTTCTAAGTATTTCCTTATCACCCGCCAGAGCGGTAAGTCCATCACCGTCTATCAGGAGCGGCCTTTCTATCTCCCTGGCGAGGATTCTTACAAGGCCCTGTGTTTCCTTATCCAGAGAAACCCCCGGTCCCAAGACCACCATATCGCAATTCCTTGCAATATCAATAAGAGCATTTAGGTTTTCCAATGCTATACTGCCTGACAGGGTTTCCTTTAGGGGTATATAAACAGCCTCCCTCAGTATTCCGGCTAGAAACGGTACGATGGATGATGGGGCGGCAAGCCTTGCGTAACCTCCACCGGTCTTGAGGAAGGATTCGGCCGCAAGGCTCGGTGCGCCGTAATATGATGATGCGCCTGCGATAAAGAGGACGTCTCCGAAGCTTCCCTTGTGACCGGCCGTGTCTCTCGGAGGTAACGGGCAGGGTTCGTTAAGTTCAACCTTGATTGTTTCGGAATCATAAAGCGAAGGCGGAAAGGAGATATGGCTTACATAGAGCCTTCCGCAATGGGAAAACCCGGGAAACAGAATGTTTCCAAGTTTGGGAAGCGCGAAGGTAACAGTGAAACCGGCCTTTACTGCTGTCCCTAAAATCCTTCCGTCATTACCGTTTATGCCTGAGGGTATATCTACCGCAAATACGCTCTTC
>MNYJ01000165.1 GCA_001874005.1 Desulfobacteraceae bacterium CG2_30_51_40 | reverse complement strand
CTCGTCTCCTTTACAGGCGATACCGGCCCCTATGTAAGAAAGGAGTTCATCTGAACCCTTTAAGAAGCTCTGGAGAATGCTCTATAAAGAGACGGTAAAAGGCTGCGATGACAAGGGCATGGGTGATATCCCCATTTCTGATTAGAGAAGGAATTCGGTTAAGGGGCACCAGCACTACCTCTATATCCTCCCTGTCATCCTGGTGCTGCTCGCCCTGCGGCATGACACCGCTTGCCAGGAAGGTGTAGCACCTGTTGTTCTGTATGGCCGGGTTCGGGTGCACGCTTCCAAGCTCCGTGACCCGCCCCGGCCCGTAGCCCGTCTCCTCCATCAATTCCCGCACGGCTGCCTGCTCGGGGGTATCCTCATCCTCCACAAGACCTCCGGGTATCTCCAGAGTGACATCTCTTGTTCCGTGCCTGTACTGTCTTACCATCACCACCTGCTCATCAGGGGTTAGAGGTATGACGTTCACCCACGAGGATGACTCAAGCACGAAGAAATCATGCGCCATGCCCGTTCTGGGGGAAACGGCCCTGTCCGTTCGAAGGCTGAAGACCCTGTAAGATTTATCGCGGCTGCTCCTAATTACTTCCCAGCGCCTGGGCTGCATTCGAAATCCACCTCCTTAAAAAAATCCGTTATATCTTCGATTCTGCGCGTAAGGGGTATGGGAGGGATGCTCTCAAGGAAAATAGCTCCATAACTTCTTGTTATAACTCTTTTATCAAGAAGCGCCACAACCCCTATATCGCTCTTTTTCCTTATCAATCTTCCTATCCCCTGTTTCAGGGACAGCTCGGCCACAGGTATCTGATAGCCCATAAAGGGATTATCACCCCTCTTGTTCATCTCCCTTATCCTTGCCGCCACAAGCGGATCGGACGGGGATTCAAAGGGGAGTTTGTCAATTATGAGGCAGCTAAGGGCCTCGCCGGGCACATCAACCCCCTGCCAGAAAGAGCTTGTCGCAAGAAGCACCGAGTGGATATCCTCCTTGAAGTCATTCAAGAGAGACGCTCTTGGAGCCGAGCCCTGCCTGAGAAGCCTGTATGGAAGCCTTCCATCAAGGCGCTCCCAGGTAAGATTCAGGTTCTGATAGCTGGTAAAGAGCACCAGGGCCCTGCCGCTTGACCTTCTTACTATCTCCTCTATCCTTTTTGCCACCGCAGGGCCGAAGCCCGCCTCATCGGGGGAGGGAAGATCATCAGGGATATAAAGGATGGACTGCTTCTTAAAGTCAAAATGCGACGGGAAAAGGCCTGTCCTTGTTTCCTGGGGAAGGCCAAGCCTTGAGGCGATATAGGAAAAACCCTCACCCGTTGAAAGGGTCGCAGATGTAATAATGACGGATGAAAACTTGCTGTAAAGTAGTTCTGAGAGCCTCCCTGAGATATCCAGGGGAGAGCAATAGATACTTACGCTCCTTTTTCGCCTCTCATACCAGTGAACCCACCCCTGATCCCTCTTTGAAACCACATCCTTGAGTGCTGCGGAAATTGCCCCTGCCCTGGCCCCGATCGCCTGTATGCCAGCGCTATCGGATTTCTTCACGCAGGGGTCATCCGCCAGTTCCTCAAGTGCCGCGCTGAGACCTGCCACAGGCCCCTTTGCCAGGGAAAGGAGGGTGGCCTCATCAAGCCCCCCCCTTTCAGCGCAGTCCCTGAAATGGGAAAAAAGGTCTCTTGCCGCATCCTTGACCTTCATGGATCGTCTCTCTTTTACGCCCCCTCCGGCAGCCCTGGAACCCCTGATCTCTCTTTCCAGATCGTCAGCGAGTTCTGTGACCTGGGCAGTCCCTACGGAAAGGCCGAAGTAGGCGGTAGCGGTGTTTTCAATCTCATGGGCCTCGTCAAATACCGCTATTTCACACCTTGGTATGACCCCCCCGAAACCAGCCTCCCTGACCTTCATATCAGCGAAGAAAAGGTGATGATTCACTATCACTATAGACGCCTTGGCGGCCCTTGCTCGGAGCCTGTTCAGAAAGCAATCCTCGCCGAAAGGGCATTTTGAGCCAAGGCACTGCTCTGACGAAGCGGAGATATTATCCCAGTCGGGATCTCCATCTGCCATCCATTCCAGTTCAGAGCGATCGGCATATACCGTAGTCTTGAGCCACTGTTCAATCCTTGAGGCCTTCCTCTTTTCCTCATCGTCAAAGAGGGCGCGCTGCCCCATGTTCTGATCGTATCTGTAGAGGCAGAGGTAATTTCGCCTCCCCTTCATCAAGACCGCGTCCACGGACAGGCCCAGGGCCTTTTCCAGGATGGGTATATCCTTTAACACTATCTGTTCCTGGAGGTTTTTTGTGCCTGTTGATATCACAGCCTTTTTCCCGCTTAAGACAAGGGGAATGAGATAACCGAAGGTCTTACCGGTCCCGGTTCCAGCCTCTACCGCGGCCGGTTGCCCGGACTTTATGGCCCCTGCGATCAAGAGGGCCATGTCACGCTGGGAACAGCGGAACTCAAAGTCCCTGAGTGCCTTCTCAAGTTTGCCTCCGGGGCCGAATATGGCCTTTATCTCGCTGAATCCCTTTGACATGCGGCCAATATATTAGGCGGACTCAAGCCAGTCAATTGCCAAAAGTCAATCACAGGGTTCCCGCAACCCCACTTATCCTCATGCCCGGATAGGGCACAACGAGGGATGACGGTGAAATAACTGTTTCCGGGTCAAAAAACCGTTGAAGGCCGATACTCCCTCGGTTAAGATAGGTTCAGTGACAATGGCGATTTATGGACGGATGTCAGACAGGAGCGAGGTTGTAGCCATGCCCCTTTTTGTTGAAAGCTGGATGAACCATGAGGTGGTGAGTGTTGAAGAAAAGACACCTGTCATCAAGGTGATAGAGCTTTTCAAATTAAGAAGGCTCTTATTTGTCCCTGTCCTGAGGAGGGGCAAAGTCGTAGGCCTTATAGCGGACAGAGACGTGAGGGATGTTTCCCCCTCAAAGACAGCGGTCATGGACGTAAGAGAACTCCACTACCTTCTTTCCAGAATGAAGGCCGGCGATATCATGCAGCCCAATCCCACCACCATAAGGCCCCAGGAAACGGTTGAGACTGCGGCCTTGAAGATGCTGGAACATGGCGCCCACGCCATTCCGGTGGTTGATTCAAGAGGAAGGCTTACGGGAATAATCACACAAAGCGATGTGCTGAGGGTCCTCATAGAGATTACCGGAATCAGCAGGGGCGGCGTGCAGTTGGGTTTTTCCCTCTCCGAAAAGACCGAAGGCATTGAGGAGATAACGAGCGCAATAAAGGAAAAGGGCGGAAGGATAATGAGCATCCTGGGCACGCGAGACGCCGAAGATGCCTGTTCAAGGGAGGTCTATATAAGGATAATGCCCCTTGAGGAAAAGCCCCTCAGAAGTCTCATAAGACATCTGAAAAAAATGTTTGATGTCGTTTCGGTGAAACGAGACCCTTCCATGAGCAAAGATCCGGAGCGGGCATAACTAACTGCGGCATTATTCCCTCCCCCTTTACGGGAAACGCGTTGGGATGTAGCGCCATTATTCCCTCCCCCTTTACGGGAAACCCGTTGGGATGTAGCGGCATTATTCCCTCCCCCTTTACGGGGGAGGGCAAGGGTGGGGGTGAAGCCATTCCATGACTAAGAGAATAACATCATTGGCAAAATCCCTCCGAAAAAACCCCACAGATGCCGAACAACTTCTCTGGAGCCGCTTGAAAATGCGACAGATCGAGGGATTTAAATTCAGGAGACAACAACCTATAGGCAATTATATAGTTGATTTTGTTTGCCTTGACAATCGAATTGTTATTGAAGTGGACGGCGGACAGCATGCAGAAGAAAAGAATAAGGATAGAGAAAGAGACACATACCTGCAGAGATATGGATTCAAAGTCTTAAGATTCTGGAATAATGACGTTTTACGTAATACTGAAGGCGTTTTGGAGGTGATAAGGGATGCATGTTTGAAAAACCCTCCCCTCAATCCCCTCCCGTAAAGGGAGGGGAAGGATTCGGTCATGCCCAGGGTAGGGCACAACAAAACATGCTAATCACCCCCACCCCTCCCTCCCCCGTCGAGGGGGAGGGCTAAAGGGAAGGGCCATTTGTATCAGCTCAATAATTGGGGGATGGCTTTGCGCAGACCAGGAATCAGCTTCTGTAGGTGCGCCTTCAGGCGCAGGGCGCACGGTTCCCATGCGGCTGAAGCCGCATCTACCCTGGATTTTTGAGCTGATACAGCCATCTTCATATAAACTTAAAAAGGAGAATAATACAATGTCTAAGATAAAAAGAGCAATTTTAAGCGTCACGGACAAGCAGGGTCTTGTCGAATTTGCAAAGGGTCTTTCAGGGTTCGGGATAGAGATCCTCTCTACCGGGGGAACCGCGAAGGCATTGAGGGAGGGGGGAGTAAGCGTCATCGAAATCTCGGAATATACCGGTTTTCCAGAGATACTGGACGGAAGGGTCAAGACCCTCCACCCAATGGTGCACGGAGGTCTTCTGGGCCTCAGGGAAAATCCGGAGCATGTCGCGGTCATGGAGCGGCTTGGCATAAAGCCAATAGACATGGTGGTAGTGAACCTGTACCAGTTTGAAAAAACCGTTGCAAAGCCTGGGGTGACACTTGAGGAGGCCGTCGAAAACATAGATATTGGAGGGCCTTCCATGCTGCGCTCCTCAGCCAAGAACTATCGAAGCGTAACCGTTGTGGTGGACCCTTCAGATTATCCCGTCATCCTCTCAGAGATGGCGGCATCAGGCGGAGAGACCACCCTTACTACCCGCCTCAGGCTGGCTCTGAAGGTCTTCAAGCTTACCTCGGCCTACGACGGAGCCATAAGCCGTTATCTGGAGAAAAAACAGGGATGAAGCACACGGCATAACCGCTGCGATCCGGAGCCTCTATCGGAAGCCGGGCCCCCGAACGTAGCACAGCCCTTACTTACGGCCTCCGAGTATGCCGCCCAGGATGCCGCGCAGGATCTTTCGACCGATGCTGTTTCCCACAGTGCGGGCGGCCTGCTTGGCCATGGCTTCAACCATGCCCTGACGCCTGCTCGTGCCCCAGATCCATTCGCTTATCTTACTCCTGCCTTCTTCCTGCCCGCCCTTGGACTGCTTTGCCCCGGCCTCAGCCGCAGTTCGCTCCTGGGTCCTGCGGCTTAGTATCTCATAGGCCGATTCCCTGTTTACGGGGGAATCATATTTGACTCCTATGGGACTTCGCAGGCGGATAGTCGCCCTTTCTTCAGGGGTGATAGCCCCCATGCGGCAGCGAGGCGGGCAGATCAAGGTCCGCTCAACAGGCATCGGGACACCCTTTTCCTGCAGAGTTGAAACGAGCGCCTCGCCTACGGCAAGCTCTGAAATGACCTTTGCCACATCAAGTTTCGGATTTGCGACAAATGTCTCGGCCGCAGTCCTCACAGCCTTTTGATCTCGCGGAGTGTAGGCCCTCAGGGCGTGCTGAATGCGGTTTCCGAGCTGGCCGAGTATCTCGTTTGGCACATCATCTGGAAACTGCGAGCAGAAATAGACTCCCACTCCCTTTGACCGGATGATCCTTATCACCTGCTCGATTCTCTGCCGCAGCATGGCAGGGGCATCGTCAAAGAGGAGATGGGCCTCATCAAAGAAAAAAACCATCCTGGGTCTCTCCAGGTCTCCCACCTCGGGAAGGTTTTCAAAAAGCTCTGAGAGAAGCCAGAGAAGAAAACTCGAATACAAGCGAGGCTTCAGGATCAGCCTGTCAGCAGCCAGTATGCTGATGATGCCGCGGCCGTTCAAATCCGTGCGCATAAAATCAGCCAATTCAAGGGCTGGTTCTCCGAAAAGGGCTTTCCCCCCTTCCCTTTCAAGCGTGAGGAGCGCCCTCTGGATCGCCGCGACCGATTGAGTGCTCACAAGACCGTACTTGGCGGATATCTCTTTTCGATTGTCGGATACAAATGTAAGCAGCGCGCGCAGATCGTCCAGGTCAAGCAGGAGAAGGCCCTGGTCGTCCGCAAGCTTGAAGGCTATCTCAAGCATCCCTGTCTGTGTGTCGTTTATCTCCAGAATGCGGCCAAGAAGGCTTGGGCCGACCTCGCTTACCGTAGTGCGGACAGGATGCCCGCTCATGCCGAAGACATCCCAGAAGATCACAGGGCTTCCCTCACTGGCATAGTCCGTAACGCCTATGCGGCCGACCCTGTCCCTGATCTTGTCGTTGACTGCGCCCGGCATCGCAAGCCCGGCAACATCCCCCTTCACATCGGCCATAAATACAGGCACTCCCATGCGGGAGAACCCCTCAGCCAGCACAAGAAGCGAAATGGTCTTTCCGGTGCCCGTTGCCCCGGCCACAAGCCCGTGCCTGTTCGCATATCCCGCAAGCAGATGAACAGGCCCCTCTCCCTTTCCAATCAGTATCTTCTCCATAGGGGGGACGTCCTTTACATTTACAGATTTATCGGCTTTTCACGTCTTGACCGACTTACCTCTTTTCCTCAGGATAGATATAGCATATCGCGGTTGCTGTTTGAAGATATTTTAGCCGGAAACTTCATCAGCCATTGCTGATCAACATTACCGAAGAAGCCTTTCATGTCAGGTTCCAGTATGTGGTTGTCCGATGTTCTCTACGACGGCCGCATTCTTTATAAGGCCTTTTCCATCGAGCCGGAAGACGTGACCAAAGCCTGGCCACTTCGCCTACATCGGAGACAGCATCCTTGGAAACGACGTCAACCTGGGCGCCGGGACAAAGCTCGCAAACCTCAAGATCATAAGCCAGGACATCACCATAAGAGTTGAGAGGCAAGTTCATCACACAGGACTCCGGAAGATGGGGGCGATCCTCGGGGATAATGCCAAGCTTGGATGCAACTCCGTCACCAACCCTGGAGTAATTCTGGGAAGGGGCTCCCTTGTCTATCCTTGCGTGAGCGTCTCGGCGGGATATTACCCCGCAAAAACCGTCATCTCCATGCGCCCAAAGGATGTGCTCTCTATAAGAGCTGCCAAGTAGTATCAGAGGTCATGCCGCTTTGCAGGAAAATTTTACAAATCGGCAGAGCGCCTGACCCTTTCCAACTTGGCCATATCTGGGGTATTTTATGTGCTTAAAAGCCAATGGGTCGTAATATCAATCATAAAATCAGCTTATTATATAAATCAACCAGTGAGTTTCACATGCGTTAAGAGGAACCTAATGCCTTGGTTAAGTGTCGGTGTGCCTTACAATTTGAAAGGCACAGAAAACTGCTTGTCCTGAAAAAATACATATTATCTAATGGTTAAGTAAAGCTCATACTTATGGCAAGCTTATTGCTTTCTATCTTCTTGGGTTTTTAGATATTGAAAGATAGATTATTTTTTTTCCGTGCAAGCAGAAAGGTGAGTATATGAAAAGATTTTTTGCATTATTGGTTGGTTTTGGCTTCTTGATATGGTGCCTCCCTGCCTTCGCCCTCCCCGCCCTGCAATTGGACATAGGGGGAGGATATTACAACATTTCTGGCGATCCCAGGTACAATGACGAAACCGTTGTCTCAAGTGGAGATGTTTTCACCCTCTACGCCCTCATGCAGTTAGGCAACAAGACTTCTTTAAAAGATGAATATTGCATCAGCATGGCCGTATTCCCCCAGCTTTCCCAGATATCTCCTTCGCCGTACCTCGGCTCATTTACGTTTGCAGATAAGACTATTCAGGTAACCCAAGACATGACATACGGAAACCCTGGGCTTCCTCCCCATGACGTCTTCGACACCTATTATACCCTTCACACATTCAACTTTAATGAACAAAACCAAGTAGGTGTATACAACACCCAAGATAACCCGGGGGAATTTGAAAGTTTTTTATCAGGCACGGGTTTGTATTATGCAGCATTTCGCGTGGATACAACAAAGCTCAGCGACGATATCTCCATACACTTTGACCTTTTCAATTTGACTACCAATGCGCCTTTTTCCCACGATGCGGATGCGCAGAGCGATCCGCCGTACAATGCCCCGGAGCCGGCCACCCTTCTTCTCCTTGGCCTTGGCCTCGTTGGTTTAGCAATTTTGGGAAAGAGGATGGGCTCACACCGCAAAAGGATAAATCTGCAAATGTAAAGGACGTCCCCCCGAGGATGATGGTGGAGGAGCGGGTGCCGTAGCCGGGGGCGGAGATGAAGATGGGGGAAAGGAGGCGCTCCCACTCAAGACCTACGCCGGTATCGGGAAGATCGGAGTCGGGTGCAATGGCGCGATCGCGAAGCAGAGCGAAAAGCTTGGCGACCAATCTCCGCTCCGAACGATCAAGCGGCGCCGAATCCGCCCCAACCCTCTTGATCACCCCTTCAAGCTCAAGGCGCCTCATGAGTTTTTCCTGTTCAGCGCCGCCGCTTTCTGCTTCGGCCGAGCCATTTTGCGTTTCCGCCGCATCTGCCCTTGCGGCAATGAGCGCCCTGGCAAGCCCCTCTTTCCCTCTTAGCACCTTTGGCCAGGGCGTATCGAGGAGACGGTTACTGAGCCCATGTATCCCCGGGCCTATGGGCTCCGGGCCTCCCCCCATGTTGGAGTACCAGAAAAGTCGCGATCCGACACCGCATATTATATTGAAGGGATTGTAACCGGAAGCCTTTTGCGATAGATCGCTAAGATAATCCTGTCCGTCTTGACTGCCTCTGAGAAAATCCATCACCAGCCTCCCACGCGAAGGCCTTCCCTCCCTCTGGAGATCAGGCGCCCTGTAGTTGGTTAGCGCAGCGATCCTTCCTTCCCTGGTAACCCCGAGCCAGGTGCCTCCACCTCGCAGATCCCGGCCTCCAAAAACCCCCGGCGCATCCTCCCAATAGGCAGGCTGCGCAGTGGGCCGATCATAGTATTCATCCCGGTTTGCGGCAATAACAAGGGGCCATCTCGGATGGGCCTTTACCGCGAGAAGGATCAGACACACGTCTTCCTTTCCCTCTCCCTGGTAAAGGGGATCGTGAGTTCATAGATTCCTCCATCGAGCACGGCCTTGACCGGATAAGGGGCCTTTTCGAATACCTTGAGCATGCTGGTGTTGGTCGCGAGCACATCGGCCGTGAATCCCTCAAGACCCCGATCCTTGGCAACCCTCATCAATGTGAGGAGTAGAAAGGTCGCGATCCCCTTTCCCTGAAAGGCCTCATCCACGATAAATGCCGCGTCCGCGTAAGGCCTGTCGGCATGTTTTACATATCTTGCCTCGGCTATGATCTTGCCTGAGCCCGGCTCCCCGATAAGCCCCACGATGGACATGCTGTTATGATAGTCCACGTTCACATATTCCTGCATCTTTGCGTGCGGCATGGTCTTTATGGGTGAAAAATAACGGTAATAGACACTTTGATCTGAAAACCTGTAGAAGAGCCTGCGCATCGCATCCACATCCGAGGGTCTGATTGCCCTGAACCTTATCACAATGCCGTCTTTAAAGGTCTCGGTGGTAGCAAGCTCGTAGGGGTAGAGCTTACCTGATTCCTCAAGATAAATCTGATCTCTGTAGAGGATGTTTTTTTCCTTGGCGGTCGCGACAAGCGCTGCCCTGTCGTCCGGATGGGCTATGTCAATAAGTGCCAGGGCCCTCTCCCTGACGGTCTTTCCTGTGAGAGAAGCCGCCCCGTATTCGGTTACTACCAGGTCCAGCCCTTCCGTGTAATTGAACTGATTAGGATAGTCCTTGATTGAAAGAAGGATATTGGATGCCCCTTCCCGGTTTCGGCTTGGAAGGGCCGCTATGGTGCGGCCGCCCTGGGAAAGCGCGGCGCCCGCGAAGAACTCCTGGGCTTCCCCTGGCACTATACCCACATTTCCCCTCCCATAGGGAAGCGCGAGGCCGCCCGTAAGATCAACCTTTCTCACAGGAAGCACCACCACAAATTTATCGTTTGCGCCTATGCGCTTAGGGTCTGCCACAACGTCTATCCCCTGAAACTCGATCAAGGGATTCAAATGGAGCCACTCCATAAGCTCAGCACTTCCAAGGGCGTATGCCGTGAGGCATTTTCCCCTAAAAATCGCCTTCCTGCGGTTGTTGACGGCACCACTCTTAACTAAGTCCATGAGGGCGTCTGTAAAAAATGGGCCGTGTATGCCGAGGTCCTTCTTTTTCACAAGGTGTTTGGCAAGGGCCTCGAAGATCCTGCCTATGCTGAAAGCCATGCAGCTTCCGTCCTGGATGAGGGATGCCACATTGGCCCCCAGCCTGTCGTGGACGTCGTCAATGGGCCAGCGCGGGAAATAGATGGGAGGCTCGGTTGATTCCACCAGGAAGTGGAAGTCGTTTACATGCACGGTGGTATCGCCGATGGTGCGCGGCACCTTGGCATTTATCTCGCCTACAACCAGAGAGGCCCGCTCCATGGCCTGCCTCGCCACGTCAACAGCAACTCCGAGACTGCAATATCCCGCCTGATCAGGAGGCGTTATCTGCACGAAGGCCGCATCAATGTGGATAGTGCCTGAGCTAATCAGTGAGGGAAGCCGCGAAAACCTGCTAGGTATAAGATCCACCCTCCCCGATGTGATGGCCTCGCTTGCCACCCAGCCCGCAAAGAAGGTCTTGAGCCTGAATTTGTAAGCAAATTTTTCCTCCAGGGAGATGGCGTCTCCGAGGCTCACGAGCTGGATCAGCTCCAGATCCCTCAAGCCCGATCTTTCCGAGGCCATTAGGGCCTTGACCAAAGTCCGGGGCTCAGCCACCCCAGTCCCCAGAAAGATGCTCATCCCGGGCTTTATCCGGGAAAGCACCCTCTCCGGGCTTATGACCTTTCTCGACCAGTCAATCTTTGAAGCAGGTATTGCCATGATGATCCTCTGATTCCCATGTGAACTATAATAGGGGGATTGATCTCTATTTTAGGATTATACTACCCACGGCATGAATACGGCAATATTGAATTGAAGCGTGAAGAACGGGGATCAAAACAGGCGGCCTGATGATGCACCATATACAACCCAATTTTTTGTCTTGACAATGGGGAGAGGTTCAGTCGGCCGACAACAAAAAGGCCGCCTTCTGGGCGGCCTTTTGTGTTCACGCTAGTGTGCCAGTTCTATTGCTTCCTTCTGCGAACTGCCATACCAAGGCTTAGTAATCCGAAACCAAGAAGCATGATAGTCGCTGGTTCGGGAACCAGATAAGTTTGCGACTGCTTAAGATTGCCAGCGTCGTCATATAAATTCAGAACAGCCACTCGGCCATTATTTGTAAACTCCGTGTTACTTGCCTCCGTATAAAGTGCAAGCGCGTCACCCGTGAGGTCAGTTGTGATCTCATCTTCTATATACCAAATGGCGGCCTGATAGGCCTGATCTATAGCCGCAGTGGAAGATCCTGCTGCTGAATAAGATCCCAAATACTTTAGGTAGAGATAGGCAGTTTTGTCATCGAGTTCGTCTTGGCCAGGTGTTGCATCAGAAGGACTTTCATTGCCTCCTTTAATAGCATAAGGATCAATAGTACCGTTATAACTGGTATCCCAGTTAAACCTTTCACTTTTCTCCAGGCAAAATGATTTGAATTTCTTAACCTCTTGGCCTCCATTAATTTCATGTACCCAAAAAGCCCCACCGTCCCAGCCGTTCCTGGCAGTTGGATATGCATCTGTCAACTTGTAGGTCAAAGCGTTAGCGTGGGGGCTAGGAATAATTAACACCCCAGCCGTGATAATCAACAAGCAAAAAAAACTAGCCATTATTTTCCCTATGTATCTTCTCATTATATTCTCCTCCTCAATAAAGTCCTAGCAATAGGGTATGTTCACTTTTGTCAGTATTCAATGCAATAGCTCTGCCATTTCACTCCAAAGCAAGACTTCTCGGTCATTTTTATCTTAACATATTGATTCCCAACAATATATTACCCGAAATACTAA
Source organism: Desulfobacteraceae bacterium CG2_30_51_40 (assembly GCA_001874005.1). Classification (GTDB taxonomy): domain Bacteria; phylum Desulfobacterota; class DSM-4660; order Desulfatiglandales; family Desulfatiglandaceae; genus CG2-30-51-40. Next base: position 715 of record MNYJ01000165.1, on the reverse strand, counting down.
TAAAGAACCCCTGTCGCCTTCCCCCCCCCTTCTTCCCCCTTTTTCAAAATGTAAGGCCGACCGACAGGTTGTCGCCTCTGAAAGGGGTATTAGTGGGTATTAAATATACCATATAACGCCCATATCTACCGTAAATCATATAGTTAATAGGTATTGCATTATACCCCCCTGAACTCCGGCAAAATTGTAAATATTTCCGACATTGTCCTACGGAGTTATTTCGAGAGACGAAAAGTGTAAGTAACTAACCCCCCATGCCTTGGGCTGGCACAACGAAACATGAAAAGCACCCCCACCCCTCCCTCCCCCGTCAAAGGGGGAGGGATAAGCAGTTACATCCCCAAAGAGAACTCCCTGAGGGGAGGAAGAAGCAGTTGCATCCCCGAAGAGAACTTCTTGAGTGGAGGGATAAGCAGTTAGGCTCCCAAATAAAACTTCTTGAGAGGGATTTGCGCTGTTCATAAGCAACGGTAATTACATATGAATTCTGCCATGTCAAAAAAACTTTACCCCAAAAATCTGAGGCCTCATCGTGTAATATCAGAAACTTACCTGGTAAGCAAGGAATTCACCGGTTTTTCCACCCCAACTGATGAAATGCATAAAAAGTACTTGCTATTACTGCTATATATTGTATAATAGCCCCTAAATAAGTCAGGATATAGTGTGCTGATGTATATTTTAGGGAGGCAAAAACATGGCGACCATTACGAAG
>MNYJ01000154.1 GCA_001874005.1 Desulfobacteraceae bacterium CG2_30_51_40 | reverse complement strand
CCATTCGGGCATGGGGGTTAGTAACCAACTAGTGTCCATCCGGAAATGAGATAGTTTCGTCGAGTTCAAGGCGGGCGATAATTTTAACCACAGGAATACATTGACGTATTTCGAGGATTAAAATTTGAGCCCAACGCCGAAATCGGTGAAAATAGCCATTTCCGGATGGGCACTAACTATTAAATCCCAGCGACTCTGATATCCTTATCGCGTATTGTTTTACCATCTCTCCAAAATATTCAATTCGTTCAGGTGTGATGCGGGTTACGGCCCCTGAAAGGGAAAGCGCAGCTACCGGTCTTTTCATGTGATCGAAGACCATCGCCGCAACGCAACGAACCCCCTCCTCCATTTCTTCATTGTCCACGGCAAAGCCTGCCTTTCTTATTTGAGCCAGCTCCTTTGCGAGATTGTCGGCATTTACTATTGTGCGGGGTGTTCTGGCGGCCATGGCTGTGCGGGCAAGGTAATCCTTCAGTTCCTGCTCGCTCAGCCTGCTCAGAAACATCTTTCCCACGCCTGTCGCGTAGAGGGGAACCCTTGCCCCAAGGCGGGTAAAGAGCTGGAGCATGTGATTGCTCCTTACATGATCCAGATACACGGCATCGTCCCGGTCAAGTACCGCAAGGTTTGCGCTCTCGCCGGTTTCCTGCATCAGCTTTTCAAGATAAGGTCTGGCAATCGAGGTGAGGTTAAACTGCTGCTGCACCCTTGTGCCCAGTTCAAGGAAACGAAGAGAGAGCGAATAATTTCTAGAAGCGGGATCTTGCACAAGAAAGCGCCTCTTTGCCAGAGTCGCCACTATCCTGTGCGTGGTGCCCACGGGGAAACCTACAAAAGAGGAAAGCTCCCTTATCCCCAGGCTGCCCCTCTGGGCTATCATCTCAATTATGTCTAGTGCCTTGTTCAGTGACTTCATAGATTTGATCCACAATATGGAATGGCATTTTACATTATGATAATGTGTTTGTCAATGGACAATCCGAACGATTGCAGAAACCCCTTGGAGTTGCATATACATCGGCTGTCTTGGAATTATTTCTGCGAAGTAACTATCTTGAGCGAATCACATTATGCGGCGGGAAAAAGGGGGCGCCTCTTCCGTTAAAGGCGCCCCAAGGTGTATTTTAGGCTTAAATGTTCTTCGAGATCACCTGATGCAGAAGTTTTTTAAGTTCCTCGATTGCGGCCCTCTGGGTTACGATCTCGGCCGCCTGTTCATCAAGCCTTGCCCTCTGGGTTTGCAGCTCGGCTTTCTGTGCGGATAGTCTTGCTTCCTGTTTTTCTATCTCCTTATGCTGTGTCTTAATAGCCTCTACGAGAACCGCGGTGAGCTTGCCGTATGAGAGGGACTTCTTGCCGTCCTTGTCCGTTTTCACAAGCTCCGGCAGGACCTTTTCCACATCCTGGGCGATGAGGCCTATCTGTCTGCCGTCCCTGAAGCCCTTATCCGGGTATTGATCCGTTCTCCAGGCGAAGGAGACTCCTTTGAGGCTTGTGACCTTTTCAAGGGACCCCTCAAGGGGCTTTATGTCCCTCTTAAAGGATAAATCCGATGCGGCCGAGGCGTCGGCGATATTGAGGCTTCCGTTGATCTGGATTGTACGCAGGTTGAAGTCTCCGTAAATCAGGGGGCTTGTGAAACCGGAGTTGTGGATATAGAGCCTGCCTGAGCCGGTCTCGTTATAGCCTGCCCAATAGCCGAGAAAGACATTTCCGTGGCCGGTGGTGTTGGCGGCACCGGCGCCGTATCCCAGGAAGGTGTTTTTCTCGCCGGTGGTGTTACTGAAGCCTGCGTGGTTTCCCATGCATGTGTTGTAGTGGCCGCTGATATTGCTGTAGCCGGCGCCGTATCCCAGGAAGGTGTTGTCTTCGCCGGTGGTGTTGCTGTAGCCGGCGACGTATCCCAGGAAGGTGTTTTTCTCGCCGGTGGTGTTACTGTAGCCGGCGACGTATCCCAGGAAGGTGTTGGCTTCGCCGGTGGTAACCTTGCCGGCTGCATTCCCTATAAAGGTGTTTACTGACCCTCCTGTTCCGGCCTCTTTTCCGTAAGAGGTGACATTATCCCCTTCCATCCCCCCGAGCCTCCGTGCCGCAGGAAGATCTCCATCCCCTGCCGCGGCTGTGCCTCCGTCAGAGTTGGAAGGGGACTGCTCAATTATCCGCCTTATCGCTTCCCTGAACTCCGTATCGGTCTTTGCATATTCAGTGACCTTCTCCCTCACCGCCTCCTCCATGCCGGTCAAGGCCATGGAGGCATCTATCCTGAAGCGGTTTCCAAAGGACCAGTTGCCATCCCCCTCCGGGTAAAGGGCCTTCACATACCAGATATAACTCTCGCCGGTCTTAAGCCCCACGGTCCCTGACGGGGTCCAGGAAAGGGCGGGGGCGGGGATCTCTATGCCTATCACAAGCTCCCCCTGCTCGCTCATCTCCTCATGGCTCAAAGCTCCTTCTAGTTCCTTGAACACCTCCAGCCTGTATCCCACGGCCCCTTCCACCTCCGACCAACTGAAGGTGGGAGATAGACTTCCCACCAGGGCATCCCCGTTTCCTCCGCCTGGAGATACCCCAAGAGGCCCCGCAGCAAGGCAGTTAAAAGCAGCAAAACAACCACACAGCAGACAAAGACAAACCAAGACCAACCGCTTCATTTCCTCTCCCTCCTTATATGCTCAGTCGTGCTTAACCTCCCCTTAAGCCTTTAGTGATTCCAATCATACCAACTTCAATGACCTTTTTCAACCCTTCACGGCAAGGGCTGAAAATTTGCGCCAAGGGCAGCAAAAGTGAAAAATGGTTGCTACTGCTATTGATAGTCTTTTCAAGATATGATGCCGGTGCAGTCAAAAGCTGTTCTTTTCCTAATCCAGGGTCTTGCTGATCCTGGTGACGGCAAGTGCCATGAGCGCAAGGCCCACCCCTAGAAGCGCGGCCATCTGGGGCCAGAGTATCTCTATTCCGGAGCCCTTGAGAAATATGTCTCTTATAATGATCAGAAAATAACGCAGGGGATTGGCGTAGGTGACGACCTGGACGGGCGTTGGCATATTGGAGATGGGAAAGATGAAGCCGGAGAGAAGGATTATCGGGAATGTGAAGAAGAAGGTGGTGACAAGGGCCTGCTGCTGATTTCGACTGATGGTTGAGATAAAAAGCCCAAGCGACAGAATCGAGAGCAGATAGATGAGAAGGCACAAGAAGAGAAGAAGAACGCTTCCACGCATGGGGACTCCGAACCAGAAGACGCCGGCCGACCCCACAAGGGCCACCTGAAAGATGCCGATTGCCGCAAAGGGCAGGGTCTTTCCCAATATGAACTCAAGGGGTCTTATAGGTGTTACCATTATCTGCTCCATGGTGCCCATCTCCTTTTCCCGCACGACGGCCATGGCGGTCAGGTTCAGGACGGATACCATGATTACCAGGGAGATGATTCCCGGCACATAGAAGTTCTTTGATACAAGATTGGTGTTGTACCATATCCTTATCTCAGGCCTTACAATCCCGTCCGGGCCCGCCGGCAATATGGTCTTCATCCGGGGGTTGTCGTTCATGATCTGTTTAAGCCTGGACCTGTTGAACCTCTCAAAGATCTGGAGGGAGTAGCTTTGGACCAGTGACGCGGTGTTTGAGTTGGTTCCCGCTACAATCACCTGCACGAGTGCCGTGCGCCTGCTCTTTATTCGCGAGGCGAGATCAGGCCCGAAGTGGAGGGCTGCCTTAATAGTTCCTCTGTCTATAAGTTCCGTTATCTCGGAATTATTCTCCACCACCTTGACGATCCTGAAATAGCCGGAGGAGGCAAAGGCAAAGGCAAGCTCCCTTGAAACGCTTGAGCGATCCTCATCATAAAGGGCGATGGGGATGTTCTTGAGATCCAGGTTGGCCGCATAACCGAAGGCCACAAGCTGGAGAAGCGGTGGAAGTATTATGAGGAACCTGAGACGCGGGTCCCTTATCGCCTGAAGAACCTCCTTCCAGAGAAGTGCCTTGACCCTGAGAAAGAAAAGATCCATCAGATGATCCTCTTTCTGAAGCGCTTCCTGGCAAGGTTAAGGATTACAATCGCGTAGATCACAAGCGCCGCTACCTGGGGCCAGAGGACTGTCAGCCCCACTCCCTGAAGGAACAGCCCCTTTAGGATCTCGACAAAATACCTTGCCGGCACTATGTAGGTGATTATCTGAAGGGCGATCGGCATGTTTTCTATTGGGTAGATAAATCCTGATAGAAGAAAGGAAGGAAGAAACGCGCTCAATACAGCTATCTGGCTTGCCTGAAGCTGGCTCTTGGAGATGACCGAGACAAAAAGCCCCCATGAAAGGGTTCCGGCAAGAAAAATTAGAGATACGACCAAGAGATCTAGATAGCTTCCCCTGAAGGGGACCTGGAATATGAGGACGCCCGCTCCTACGACAAGGGCGAGATCCACAAGCCCTACCACCACATAAGGAAGGAGCTTTCCCAGAAGGAGTTCCAGACTGGATATGGGTGTGGATATTAGCTGCTCAAGAGTTCCGGTCTCCTTTTCCTTTGATACGCTCAAGGCCGTCATGAGGGCGCATATCGCCATCATTATGACGCCCGTAAGACCCGGTATGATGAAGTTCTTGCTCCTCAGTTCCGCGTTGAACCATACCCTGATCCTCCCCTCAAGGGGCATGTCCACCATCTTGAGTCCGGCCCTTCTGATGCGGCTTTCCTGTATCCCTATGTCGAATCCGGCGATCACTGCCTTTAGGTAGCCCATGGCGATCATCGCGGTGTTGGAGTCTGAGCCGTCAAAGATGACCTGGACGGAGACGGGTCTGCCGTTTCTTATCGCGGATGCGAAACCCTCAGGAATCACAAGAGCCATTAGGGCTGTACCCCTTTCCATCACATCGTCAATTTCCCCTTGTTTCTTTATGTGGCCCACAAGGCTGAAGTAACGGGAATCGGTCAGACGATGGATAAGGTCCCTTGAGGCAGGGGTGGCATCCCTGTCGAGCGCTATGGTTGGTATCCTGTCAACATCAAGGCTTAGGGCGTAACCGAAGAGAAAGATCATAAGAAGAGGGATGAAGAGTGCGCCCATAAGGCTTCGTGAGTCGCGTCCCATCTGGATAAATTCCTTCTTTACGAGTGCCTTTATCCTTCTGATGCTCAAAAGTCATTCTCCCCAAGGCGAGTCCCTTTTAGACTGGTGTTCATCAGGGAAGTTCATTATTCCTTCATCCCACTATATTTATATGAAAATGCCCCTTGCCTTTATCCCTCCACCTCGACGGGGGAGGGAGGGGTGGGGGTTATTTTCATATTTCGTTGTGCTCCACCAGTGCATTGCGGTTAGCCCGAACAATCTGCTGCATATCTTGGTGCCCAGTTCGGCCAGTGGGTGCTTCGGCCGTCTCCTTTTTCCCGACCAGGGCCACAAAGACATCCTCGAGGGTGGGCTCGATCGCCTTGATCTCCCTCATCTCGATGCCTGCGGAGGTAAGGACGTGCCTTATGGCCCTATCTGCCTCGGCATCCTTTCTTAAGCGCACATGGATGGAGCGGCCGAATATGGCCGCATCCAGAACGCCTTGGTTACCTGAAAGGGCTTCAACCGCAGCCAGGACATCGGAGACCATAAGCTCATAGACGGTTCCCGCGAGGTGCCTTACCTTCAGCTCTCCGGGAGATCCCAGGGCTATCAGTCTTCCTTTGTCTATGAGACCGATCCGGTTGCAGTACTCAGCCTCCTCCATGTAGTGGGTGGTGACAAAGATGGTGACACCTTCCTCGGCCAGGCGGTAAATAAGGTCCCAAAAGGCCCTCCTGGTTGCGGGATCAACCCCTGAAGTGGGCTCATCCAGAAAGACCATGGGCGGTTCGTGGAGAAGGGCGCATCCCAGGGCAAGTCTCTGTTTCAGGCCGGTAGGCAGTTCCTTGGTAATGGACTGTCTTCTATCCTTAAGGGATATAAGTGTCATGACCTCCTCAATCCTTCTTTTGAGAAAAGGGGTGTCAAGCCCGTAGATCCCTCCGAAAAGCCGCATGTTCTCTTCAACCTTGAGGTCGTCATAGAGGGAGAATTTCTGCGACATGTATCCGAGGTTCGCCTTTATCACCTCTGCCTGGGTTGCCATGTCGAGCCCGTTTACGAAACCCCTCCCGGAAGTCGGCCTCAGGAGTCCGCATAGCATTCGGATGGTGGTGGATTTGCCTGCGCCGTTCGGCCCAAGAAAACCGAATATTTCTCCGTGGGCCACATCCAGGCTTATGTGGTCAACGGCCGTAAAATCCCCGAAGCGCTTTACCACATCTCTTAGTTCCACTGCCGGGGTCATGGCATCTAACCTTTCTTGAGGATGGAAAGATATACATCCTCAAGGCTCGGATGAACCGGTTCCATCCTGAATCCTTTAAGTCCTTCCATATCAAGGGCGCTCGCTACAGAAGCCGGATCAGCCTTATCCTTTAAGAGAAGATGGATGCCTGCTCCGAACACGTAATGGTCTGATACCTCCGGCAGGGCTCTCAATATCGTCATGGCTTTCCTCCGGTCGGCAACGGTTATGTTGAAGAGCCTGTCTGTGAGGAGTTTTCTAAGCTCCAGAGGTTCCTCCACCATCCTGATCTTTCCCTTGTCGAAGAAGGCCACCCTGTGGCAGCGGTCCGCCTCATCCAAGTAGGTTGAGGCCACAACAATCGTTACGTTTTCTCTCCTCAGTTCATAGAGGATTTTCCAGAAATCCCTTCGCGATACCGGGTCAACGCCGTTTGTGGGCTCATCCAGAAATAGTATCCTGGGAGTATGGATGAGGGTGCAGCTCAAGCCCACCTTCTGTTTCATGCCGCCTGAGAGATTGCGGAAAAGTCGGTCCTTGAAGGGCGAAAGGCCTGAAAACTCCATGAGGCGTTTCATGCGGTCTCTGTAGCGATCCTTAGGCACCTCATAGAGATCGGCATAGAACTCAATATTTTCTTCTACCGTTAAATCCTCGTAGAGTCTTGCTGGCTGGGCCATGTAGCCTACATGGTTTTTTATCGCCTCAGGATCGGAAACCACATCCGAGCCCAGCACCATGGCCCGTCCTCCGGTCGGTTCCATTAGTCCGCACAGTATCCTCAGACAGGTCGTTTTACCCGATCCGTCAGGACCCACCAGACCAAATATTTCCCCTTCCTTCACCGAGAAGGTGAGGCCGTCCAGGGCCTTTGTCCCGCCGAAGGAGCGGCAGAGGTTTTCCACTTCAACTGCCTTCATTGCGCTATCTTAAGGATCACATCCACCGGAAGACCTGGTTTAAGTTCCTGATCAGGGTTTTTGAGGGTCACCTTGATACGGAATACCAGCTTGACCCTCTCTTCCTTGGTCTGGACGTTTTTTGGTGTGAATTCCGCCTGAGGGGAGATAAAGGTCACTCGGCCCGGATATCTCTTTGCCGGAAATGTGTCTGATATCACCTCCGCTTCCTGACCGAGCTTTACGAGGCCGAGCTGCGTCTCAGGCACATAGGTTTTGACCCACACCTCATCCAGCCTTGCCAGTGTAACAACCGGTGTCCCGGGCTGGACATATTCGTGCTCCTCCACGTCCTTTACCGTCACAAAGGCTTCAAAGGGCGCGCGGAGCCTTGACTTGTCAAGGTCATCCGATGCTATTGAAAGCTGTGCCCGTGCCTGGTCTGTCTGGGCCTCTAGGGCCTTTAAATCCAGTTTGAGTTTCTCTATCTCCATTCGGCCGGCCTCAGCCGCCTCAAGGGCTGCGTCCGTTCCCTCAAGCTGGGCTTTACCCTCCATTACAAGCTCTTCTCTGGGACCTGCCTTCACGAGCTTGTAGCGCTCGGATGCTGCAAGATAGGCTGCCTTTGCAGAATCTGTCGCGGTAACAGCAGTGTCGTACTGGCTCGGTGAGATGATGCGCGATTGATAGGGCTCCTTTAATCGCTCTGCGTCGCGACTGCGGTTCTCCCACTCGTATCTGGCTCTGTCCATGGCGGCTTTTGCCTCGGCGATCTCCTGTTCCCTGGAGCCGCTTTTGAGGCTCTGATAGCGGGCGCTTGCCGCTGATCTTCCGGCCTGTGCTCTTCTGATATCTGCATCAAGAAGCCGTTCTTTTAGATCAATTGCTATTGCAAGGGATGCCTGCCTGGTCTCAAGTTCCCTGACAAGTGCCGATGCCTGGGCATGCCTTGCGGAAAGTGTATCTTGTTCAAGCTCCGCTACGATTTCGCCTTTCTTCACTCTAGCCCCTTCGTCAACGTAAAGCCGACCCACGTGCCCCGGAAGCCTGAAGCTCATGTCAACCTCCGTTGCCTCCACGTGGCCTGATGTCTTTATCTCGGTCTTTGAGCGGTCGGAGGGAAGGATCAGGAAGTAATAGACAGCCGCAGCGGCGGCCAGAATGAGGACAATAACAGGAACGGCCTTTTTCATTATTCTTGAATTCTCCCAATCATGGTTGAATCTTACAAAGCATATTGTGCATCCTTCGCGACTCCTGGAAGCGCTGATATTTATGCCTTTTATTGATACTCTCGCAATCCTGGAGAATCACGATCGTCTTAGCGAAGCAGGTTACGATCACCGATTTCACTGCCCGGCCGTTTCGAAGTTCACCTGCGAGACCCCTTCGCTCCTTATCAAGAGGTCTCGTATCTCTTCCCTTGTTGCGGGATCGGTTATAGGGGCGACTAGAGAGACAGGCCTTCCCTGATCGTCTTGGGCATATTTCAATGCAACAACGGCCCCTGGAACCAGGGCAAAGCTGCAGCCGCCAGAGCCGCAGCATGAGGAGTCAACGACACCATGGCCCACAAGGAACAGAACATTTGAGCCTCCTAGCCGGATCGTCCCTTCTTTGGAAAACAAGTACCAGCCGGCAATGCTTTTTACCTCCTCATTGAGGGCCGGGTGGGCGAATCTGATCGCGTTCAAGGATTATCCTTCGATGCAGCATTGGCGCAGGAACTTCCTCGATCTCCCGGTTTGGCGCTTCGGGTCCTGAATGCTCGGTTGGCAGCCCTCAAGAGAAGTTTTATGTCATAGGGCTTCGCCACTGCTCCGCAAAAGCCGAATGCGGAGTAATTGCTCATGACCGGGTCTTCAGAATAGCCGCTTGATACAATTGCCTTTACATGCGGGTCAATCAAGAGAAGTTCTTTCACAACATCCCTTCCTCCGATGCCACCACGGATGGTCAGATCGAGGATGACTCCTGTAAAGGGGTTTTTCTCCTCCATTGCCTTGCGGTAAAGCTCAAGGGCCTCTTTGCCTTCCCTGCAGGCTGTTACCTCGAAGCCCCCCCTTTCGAGGATGGAGGCTGCCACATCGAGGACAGTATCCTCATCGTCCATGATGAGTATCCGCTCAGTTCCGGCAGCTTGTTCTTCTCTGTCCTCGAGTCCTGGCCGGGATGCTGAGGCAGCCCTGGGCAGGTAGATATGAACCGTGGTTCCCCTGCCTAGCTCCGATTCCACATGTATGGTTCCGCCGTGTCTTTTTATGATGGAGTAAGCGGTCGGAAGACTCAGGCCCATTCCCTTCTGCGCGCCCCTTTGTTTGGTTGAGAAGTATGGAAGAAAAAGCTTTGGAAGGTTTTCAGCCGGGATGCCTATCCCGGTATCACTTATGGCCACATACACCCATCCGTCGCGGATCTGGGCTGGAATGCCGGGAAGATCGGCAGGCAGTTCATCTATGTTCGCTACCGAAACCTCGATCCTTCCGCTGGAAGGCATTGCCTCTTTGGCGTTGGTGATGATGCTCGTAAAAACGTCTCTCATCTGTCTTTCGTCGCAATCCACCTCCCAGATATGCTCTGGCAGGGAGATCTCGCTGTCCACGTTTGAGCCTGAGAGAACCAGCATGATCGTGTCCTTTATCAGCGATGATATTTTAACAGCCCTCATGACCGGATCTCCGCCCCTTGAAAAGGTGGTGAAGCGGCGCGTAAGTTCCTTGGCCCTGTGGCACAGGGCGAGGGCTTCGGAAAGATATTTGTGCTGCCCACTATCAGGTTGGGAGAATGTCTTTGAAAGATCCACGAAACCCATGATACCTGTCAGAAGATTATTACAATCATGGGCTATCCCCCCGGCTAAAAGCCCTATGGATTCAATCTTTTCGGTCCTTATTCTTTCTTCCTCGGCCCTGCCTCTTTTGGTTATATCCACCGCGAAGACGGCCATGTAAGTGAATCGCCCTGCTTTATCCGATATGGGATACCAGTTGGTTTCATACTGCCTGCCGTCTCTGGTGTCCACCGTCCTTAAAGGGCTTCCTGTTTTGATGGCTTCTTCAAAAACCGCCCTTCTTCTCGCCTTTATATCCTCGGGGAAAAGCTCAAATATGTTTGTTCCCTCGATTTCACCAGGAGTTCGCCCGAGCCTCCTTGCGGCAACCTCGTTCACCATGATGGCCTTTCCGTCCGGATCGAGAACCACGAGTGTTTCGGTGATAGTGTCAACTACCGCCCTCAGGGTAGCCGCAGTCTGCGATCTAACTTCGATCTCCCTTTCAAGCCTTTCCTTGGCAGAGGATATTTCAGCAGTCCTCTCAAGTGTATCTCTTTCAAGTGCCTCCCTTGCTGACGAAACCGATTTGCTTTCCTTCCTTAAATAGCGTGTTCTCATAGCGAGAAGAGCGAGAAAAAATATAAGGGCGCTTAATGAGACCGCTATAAAAATGGATTCCATTGGATGTGTAAATAGAAATGAGGCTTCACTGCGGTGCAGAGAACTCCCTTGATCAGGTTCAGATAAGGTTGCGGACTCCGGCCCTGCCGAGCTGATTGACGGGGGAAGGCTCAGGAGCAGAAATGAGAACAAAACCAGCCGTAGATATGCAAACTTTATCATAATCATCTTTCTCTAAGTAGTTACAAGAATTCCACCTGAAAGCTTTTTTCATTCAGGCGGCTCCGCTTAACCTTGCACATATTGGCCGCGTATGTTAACAACTATTTATTGTAAGGTAAACCATAGAGTTTTTCGTTCGGGCCGGGTCTTGGGAGAGGATTTGTTTATGAAGATTGTGTTCGCTTGGATAGTCGTTTTCGCCGTTCTGATTGGTGGGTTGGGCGGTGTGGTTTCAGGGGCTGCCTTGAGCGATGCTACGAAAGCATGCCTTGAGTGTCATTCCATCATTCATCCGGGGATAGTGGAGGACTGGCAAAAAAGCCGCCACTCACAGATGAGTCCTTCAGATGCACTTGGTGTGAAAGGGCCTGGATTAAAGGTCTCAAGCAGGGACATCCCGGATGGGTTAAAGGGAAAGGCCGTCGGATGCGCCGAATGTCATACCATGAGGCCGAAAGAGCATGCCGACGCTTTTGACCATAATGATCATAAGGTCTATACGGCGGTCAGTCCGGGCGACTGCCGTGTTTGTCATTCGGAGGAGGCCGAACAGTATTCCATGAATCTCATGTCGCATGCCTACAGAAACCTTGCCGAAAACAAGCTCTATGGCCTCCTTGAGCACAGCATTCTGGGAGCGGTAGGCAGGGATAAGGCTGAAATGGAAAACGCTCCGGCAAGCCGGGTTACTAAAGCTGAAACCTGCTATCACTGCCACGGTACAGTACTTAAGGTCACAGGCAAAGAAAAGAGGGCCTATGATGATTATGGAGATATGGAGTTTCCCAGGATAGAAGGCTGGCCTAACCAGGGAACGGGCCGTGTAAATCTCGACGGGACAATCGGTTCGTGCGCGGCGTGTCATACCAGACATCGCTTTTCCATTGAAACGGCCCGCAAGCCTTACACCTGCAAACAATGTCATGTAGGGCCTGATGTGCCTGCCTTCAAGGTCTATGAAGCAAGCAAGCACGGAAATATCTTCTCCAGTCACGGCAGGGACTGGGAGTTTCGTAAGGTTCCCTGGACAGTGGGTAAGGACTTCTCCGCGCCCACATGCGCAGCCTGCCACGTAAGCCTTCTGGTAAGCTCCGGCGGAGAGCTAATTGCGAAGAGGTCCCACAGGATGAACGACAGGCTTCCCTGGCGTATCTTCGGCCTCATATACGCCCACCCCCATCCTAAGAATCCCGACACAACCATCATCCGCAATAAGGACGGAGCGCCTCTTCCATCAGATTTTGCCGGCGGCTTTGCGGCGGATTACCTTATTGATGTCAAAGAAATGGATTCGAGACGAAAAGGCATCCAGACGATTTGCCGAGCCTGCCACGGATCCTCAACAGTAGCAGGGCAGTGGGAGCGGTTTGAAAGCTCAATAAAGGAGACAAATGCAAAGACTCTCACAGCCACGCAAATCCTTAGCGGAATATGGGCTGCAGGCTATGCCAAGGGACCGTCCGAAGGGGGAAGCCCCTTTGATGAGGAGCCTGAGAGAATATGGGCGGATTCGTGGGTTATTTATGCCAATACCATTCGCTTTGCCTCAGCCATGGGTTTCGGAGGCGACTACGGTGTATTCGCTGATGGCCGCTATGAACTCAACAAGACCATAGTGAGACTTCATCAGAGGGGACGTCCTTAACTTTTGCAGATTTATTTTCCCCGAATCACCCCGGGGCGATCAGGGAAGAGCAATTCTCTTGTCAGCGCCGGCTGCACCCGGAGGATGCGGATCAGGCGGGGAACTCCCTGAGCGTCTCGTGTATGCCCTTGTGGATCTCATACCAGAATTCATAGGCTGCTGCCTGCTTGTCCTGAGCGAAGAACTCCAGCCAATGGTCAAGGTCAGGGTTTTCCGCTTCGTCCACCTTCTTCCTTCTAAGAAAGCTAAAGACCGTGTCAATATTGCGCTCCGATTCCCAGAAAACCGATGCATTCCTGCTTGCTATGCGGCTCGCGGTAAGCCTTACCGATTCGAGGAACCTGTCTTTTAGTCCGAAGATCTTCTCCAATATATCGGGCATCAGATCCTCTGCCCATGCCCTGTGAAAACGGCATATTCCCAGATTGTCCAACATGAGTTCCTTAAGCATGCGGCGGGCATTCTCTCTGCCGAGTTCCCTCGGAGGCAGGAAGTCCTGGCCGTAGTGCATGTAATATTTTCCAACTATGGGCATGGGAGCGAATACTCCCGGAGTCCAGTACTGGTTTGGAACCATCCATCCCTGCCTGGCAAATGCGTTATGGACAAAAAGATCCATAACTCTCTTTCCCTTCTTCCTTGCCAGACGGCGGGCAAATTTCCTGGGTCCGAGGCCTAGCGGGATATTGCCCCCAGGCCTAACCATCTCGTCCAGGAGGGCCTTTCCAATGCTTGCGTTGTGCATGGAGTCTTCGACAACGTCAAAGGACTTCATGTCCCAGTGCGGTCTTTGGACAACCCCCAGCTCTTGAGGCTCCATGACCCCCTCATCCATACAATCCATGAGCCACGAAAGGACCCCTCCCGCCGCTATGGCGTCGAAGCCCAGAGTGTCGGAATGGTGGTTGAGCATCTCGGCTGCGCGCTGATCGAATATGCCGCAAAGAGGTCCCATGGCCTGATAGGGCTCATAGTCTTTTTTGTATGGGCCGTTTAGCTTCTTGCATACTGCTGCACAAGGCTCTCCGCAGGTCTTCTGCTTCTTAGGCTTAATTGTTTCTTCATTGAACTGCTTGAGATAATGATCTGCTATGAAGCGCCTGTGCAAGTCCCTTCGCTCTTCTTCGCTCCAATAGACGCTCCGGTAGTTGAATGCAAGGATGTTTCCCTCCATAGAGGCATAGTTTACCCCGAAGGTGCCGCCAGTGTTGAACTTTGGGTCGTATCTGTATTTGGTGGTCGCCTCAAGATCCTTTGCCGCCATGCGCTGGTGGTATTTGTCCTTGAACCATTGATCGGCAACCGAGCGGTCACAGAAATCTTCGTCAATGTGTGTTCCGCCGTATATGATTCCAAGTATCCCGTGCTCTTGCATGAGCTTGGACCCGAAACCGCCTCTTCCGGCCCATGTGTCTGCAAATGACAGTGAACGCTTTTGAATGGGAGGGGAACAAATCGCACCAAAATCGCTATAAAGAGATGCTGGACCGCAGGAGAGCACCCTTGGATCGCTCTCATATCTGTCCCCGAAAAGATCGAGGGCCTCTTCCATAACTGCGTAAACTCCCTTTCGCCCTTTATTCCATACAACATCGGGTGCTGCCCCGGCTAATTCCACCTCAATTTCTTCGCCGTGGTTCCTGTTTAGGTAGATGATGGAAGGATGAGGCGCCCTGCCGATGATCGAAAGCATGTTGATCCCGAGGTTATCAAAGACCAAGGCGGCCCCGCCCATGGAGGATATGTAGAATCCATGCCAGCAAGGCGATATGCCCGTGAATATAAGACGATTTGAGCCTGGAAATACCGATCCGGCAAAGAGCCCGGCCCCGATATTAAGGCTGTTGTGTTTGTAGGAGAGGTGAATGCCCAGATCAACGGGTCCGAAAAAATCTCCGACATGGTAACGCATGATCTTATAAAAGCCGCTCGATGCATCTAGCATCAGCACCTTGATTAAATAAGTCTTTTCACTCATGGCATCTTTCCGCTAAAGCGATTAAAGACAATCCACGGGCGGTTTATGAGCTCCGGATTTCAGAAGTCTTTGAGACTATTTCAAACGCCTCTTCCGCCGTTTCCACGTACCGAAATATCTTGATATCCTCCTCCGATATTGTTCCCTCCTCCACCAGGACATTAAAGTTGATGATCCTTTCCCAGAAAGCCTTTCCGAATATCAGCACTGGAAAAGGTTTGATCTTTCCTGTCTGGATCAGAGTGAGGGTCTCAAAGAGTTCATCAAGGGTGCCGTAGCCGCCGGGAAATACTACAAGGGCCTTTGCACGCATGAGAAAGTGCATCTTTCTTATTGCAAAATAATGGAACTGGAAACAAAGTTCGGGTGTTATGTAAGGATTCGGTCTCTGCTCATGGGGAAGTACTATGTTCAGCGCAACGCTTATGCAGTCTGCCTCGCTTGCCCCTCTGTTGGCCGCCTCCATTATCCCCGGCCCTCCTCCTGTCACCACCACGAGATTGAAGACGGAAGATGCCTTGTTGGCTTCGGAAACAAGACGGGCAAGTTTGCGCGCCTCCTCATAATATCTGGATCTCTCCAGGGCCTTGCGGGCCTTTTCAAGTTCACGGATATAGGATGCGTTTTCCGGGTTTTTCCTGACTCCTTCTTCTGCTGCCTTGAACTGCCTCAGGGCTTCTGCGGGTTCAGGTATCCTTGCGCTTCCGAAGATTACAACGGTTCCCTGGATTTTATGGCTGTTCAAAATGAGTTCCGGCTTCATGAGTTCAAGTTGAAGACGTACAGGACGGAGTTCATCGCGCATCATGAAGTCGTAATCGGTATATGCAAGGCGATATGCATCGGAGAGGGTCTGGGGCGATACCGGGCATAGCTCGGCTGCCTTCGCATCCTCGTGAGCTGAGGGAAAAACTTCGCTTCGCTCAATTTTAATCATTATTGCTCCTCCGGGAATCTCATAAAGAGTTTTTGTCTGTCTCTTGTGGAGGAAAGTCCCATCCTCGCAGAAAAATATCCTCCTTTTAACATTGCCTTTCAGACAATGGCAAAGATAATTTATACCTTAAAGAAGTTTGGGGAATCTCTTTTCAGGAGATATTTAATCGCTTGACAGCTTTTCTATCTGGGCATAATCTTTAATAAAAAAAGCCTAAGGCTGGGTAATGTCTTAAATTGTATAAACGCTCATGACAAAAGAATTTTGTCGCCCCCGCAAATGAAAATCCTCCCCCGGCTCTACACTTTACGAGGCCAAGGATTTTCCTTCCCCCTGCGCGGGGGAGGGTCGGGGTGGGGGGTGTATTTTCACGGTAAATAGATAGTGTCCGTTCGGAAATGAGATAGTGTCCATCCGGAAATGAGATAGTTTCGTCGAGTTCAAGGCGGGCGATAATTTTAACCAAAGGAATACATTGACGTATTTCGAGGATTAAAATTTGAGCCCAACACCTAAATCGGTGAAAATAGCCATTTCCGGATGGACACTAAATAATGCCATACTTATGCAGAGGGGTTCACATGAATGATTTGGCCAAGGCTCCTTGCATCAAATACGCCCGATTGCGGCATGTAATCCGTTCACTCTTCTTTTTTCAAATCCGCCTGAGTGCGGCCATCCTGGTTGCCGCACTTGCCATGACCGTATCTTGCCAAAAGGAAAAACCCGTAATCAAGATCGGTTTTGCCGGAGGCCTGACAGGCCGCTATTCAGATCTAGGCACGGCAGGTAGAAACGGGGTGATTTTGGCTGTGGAAGAGATAAACAAGGCCGGAGGGATCAATGGAAGGCCTTTGGAATTGCTTATCAAGGATGACAGGCAGGACCCTGCGCGTGCACTTGAGGTTGACTCCGAACTGATCAAGGAAGGGGTGGCTGCAATAATCGGTCACATGACAAGTGCCATGAGTACGGCTGTAATGCCACTCATTAATGAAAAAAAGACACTGCTGCTGAGCCCTACCACAAGCACCGGAGAATTGACCGGCAAGGATGACTGGTTTATGAGGGTTGTAGGAACAAGCATTGAGACACCGCGAAGACTTGCCGATTATGCATTTGGCAGGGCCGGCACGGACAGGATTGCCGTCATATACGATCTTGAAAACAGGGCCTATTGTGAAAGCTATGCGGAGGCCTTCAACTCCAGGTTCAAGGAGCTTGGAGGACTTTTATCCTCAGTGGTCACCTACTCGAAAGGTGATGATGCCTCCTTTGAAATGCTTGCCATGCGGCTTGTCTCCTCCGGTTGTAGTGGTGTACTTGTCATTGCTTCGGCCATTGATGCGGCAATGATCTGCCAGCAGATAAGAAAGATTGAAAAGAGCCTTCCATTTTTTTCAAGCGGATGGGCCATGACCGATGAGTTCATCCAGAACGGAGGAAGGGCCGTCGAGGGGGTGGTTATTGCGGAGTTTTTCATCACAGGTTCGGAGAGCGAAGAATATGTAGCTTTCAAGGAGAGTTTCAAGAACAGATTCGGAGCCGAGCCAAGCTTTCCAGCGGGATATGGTTACGAAGCTGCGATGGTTTTGTTTTCCGCATTATCAAGGGAACCTGATCCGCTAAAGCTCAAGCAGACAATAGTTGCTATCAAGAGATTCAAGGGACTTCAGGGTGACTTCGAGATAGATTCGTTCGGGGACGCGGTGAGAAAACTTTCCGTGACGAAGGTCTCAGATGGGCAGTTCAGGACATTGGAGTAAAAAATGCCTAGACACTCAAGTCTTAAGAAGACGGTTACTACTTATGGCCTCTGTGCCGCATGTATCCCCATTTTAATACTGGGTATAGCGTTCTTGCAGCTTTTTTCCAGGTCCCTTGAAAAGGAGATTTTCGAGCGAAATCTTCTGACCGCAAGAACCGCTGCGGGTGAAATCAGCCGCTATCTGAGCGATTATATGTCTCTTCTCGAATACACCGGAGAGCAGATAGGTTTGATGGAAGAGTATCTCGGCCCTGGCCCACACGAGCATCTTGAACTGCTGGTGCGAAGATACAAGATGCTAACAAACGTCAGGCTCCTTGACGCTCTTGGAGTAATTAAAACGGTTGCCCCCTACAGAAAGGACCTAATAGGGCTCGATCATTCGGGGCTATCCTTTATTAAGAAAGCAGGCTCATCGGGCAGACCCTCATGGTCGGCGGTATATCTCTCATCAAGGTCGGGATATCCGGCCATAAGCATTGCCGCGCCTTATGCTAAAGGCATACTGGCCGCTGATCTGAATCTTGAAGAACTCCAGAAGATAACGGGGGTCATCAAGGTCGCGGGAAGTGGGTATGCCGCCATTATAGATCGGACAGGCACTGCCATCGCCCATCCGGACGCGTCCTTTGTAAGAGAGCGAGTGAACTTCCTTAATCTGGAAATGATTCGGGAAGGCCTCAAGGGAAAAGAAGGTACTTACCCTTACGTATTCGGAAAGGAAAAGAATATAGGAAGTGTCGCACTGGTGCCTGAGACAGGGTGGCTTACAGTCGTTATCCAGCCTGAGAGGGAGGCCTTTGCCGCGGTCATTAACGTAAGGAGGATTCTCATTGGCTTGACCGTGCTGGTATGTGCTGCCGCCCTCATCCTGGTTGGCTTTTTCATAAAAAGAGCGGTTGCTCCGCTGTCTATTCTTGCCGATACGACAAGAAAGGTTTCGCTGGGAAATTACAGCCTGACTACCTCCCCTGCGCGTTACGAGGAGATACGGCAGATATCAGAGGGGCTCAATGCCATGGCCGAGGCAATAGAACAGCGGGAGACAAGGCTTAAGGAAAGCGAGGCAAAATACAGAGACCTTTTCGAAAATGCCGTTGACATCATCTATACGCTTGATGCAGAGGGGCGATTTCTGGTGGTAAATGAGGCCGTTATCACTCAGATGGGCTACAATCGAGAAGAGGTGATCGGTAACTCGATAGCGGGGTTTATCCACAATGATGACATTGAGAAGGCCAAAGAGGCCCATGAAAAGGTTATTAATGGGGAGTCATGCTCTTTTGAAATGCGTGGGAAGAGAAAGGATGGTATCTACAGATGGTATTCGGTCATCAACAGGCCTATAGCCGGGCAGGACGGTAATATTGAAACCATGCACTGCATCGCCAGGGACATAACTGAGCGCAGGACGGCAGAGGACGAGCTTAAGGCGTCTGAAAAGAGGTTTAGAGACTTGTTCGACTCGGTTTCGGACCTTGTTTACACCCAGGATCTCGAAGGAAGATTGACGAGCGCAAACCGGGCCATGACCACTCTCTTTGGTTATGAACCCGGGGAGTTTATAGGCAGACCTGTATCGGATTTCATGAAGCCGGAACTGAGGCCGTTCTTCATCACGGAGTATGTGGGCAAGATTAAGGAGACCGGGCGGTCTCAGGGAACTTCCGTTTATTTTACCAAGGACGGTCGAAAACTCTATGTCGAATATCTGAGTAATCTCGTAAAGCCCGAGAAAGGTCTTCCATACATAAGCGGCATAGGCCGAGATGTCACAGCCAGGGTGATGGCCGATAGGCAGATCAGGGAGAGGGAGGAGAGGATCAGTGCCATTCTCGAGGCGACGCCTAATCCCATCGCGGTCTATGATACTGAAGGAAAGCTTCTTTTCCTCAACCGTTCCTTTACGGGGGTATTCGGCTGGAGTGCCGATGAGCTGGCAGGGAAAAAGATCCCGTTTGTTCCCGAAGATGAAGTGGAAAAGACCATGGCCAGGATAAAAGAACTCTATGAAAACAGCCAGGCAGGTCCGCTCGAAACCAGAAGGCTTACCAAGGACGGAAGGGTGCTTGGTGTCTTGATAAGCGCTTCCTTGATAAAGGGCTCAGGAGGTAAGCCCAGGGGAATGGTGGTAAGCCTCACCGATCTGACTGAGAGAAAAAGGATCGAAGCCGGCCTTCAGCAGATTCAGAAGATGGAGGCCATAGGCACCCTTGCCGGCGGCATCGCACATGACTTCAATAATCTGCTTATGGCCATACAGGGAAACATTTCATTGATATTGATGGACATTCAAAAGGATAGCCCGTTTTATCATGGGTTGGCTGATATTGAAAAATATGTTCGGCAGGGAGCGCAGTTGACCCGCCAGTTGCTTGGATTTGCAAGGGGAGGAAAATACGAGGTAAGGCCCACAGACATCGGCAGTCTCATTAAAGAACACAATGTTATCTTTGGCCGCGCGAGAAAGGATATAGTCATTCGTGAGGATTTTCAAAGTGACCTTTGGCCGGTTGCAGCCGACAAGGGGCAACTGGAACAGGTGCTCATGAATCTCTACGTCAATGCCGCCCAGGCAATGACTGATTACGAAAAGGGTGAGACAGCGGTCGGTGGAGCAATTTTTGTTAAGACTGAAAACGTGTCCTTAGGCAAGGTGCAGGCCGAATCGTTGAGTGCGCTTCCCGGAAGATATGTCAGGTTCTCGGTAACGGATAAGGGATCAGGCATGGATAAGGCGACCAGGCAAAGGATTTTTGAGCCTTTTTTCACCACAAAGGAAAAGGGAAGGGGCACTGGGCTTGGCCTTGCCTCTGTTTACGGGATCGTGAAGAACCACGGAGGATTTATCGCTGTGGAAAGTGCGCCCGGAAAAGGCAGCAGCTTTCACATATATCTCCCGGCAATGGAAAAAGAGGTGCCGCGTGAGACTCAAAGGGCAGGCGTATCACAAGGTTCCATAAAGGGGACGGGGAGATTGCTCCTGGTTGATGATGAGGATATGATACTGGATGTCGGACGCACCATGCTTGAGCGTTTGGGATACGAAGTTCTTACAGCCTCGGGGGCGATGGAAGCCATCGAGATATTTAATAGGGAGAGTGCTAAGATTGGTCTGGTAATCCTCGACATGATTATGCCTGAAATGGGTGGGGCTGCGCTCTTTGAGCGGCTGAAGAAGATCAATCCGGCAGTCAGGGTTCTTCTTTCAAGCGGCTACAGCCTTGAGGAGCAGGCAAGAAGAATGCTTGACAGCGGCCGCTGCGGCTTTATCCAGAAGCCCTTTGATCTGACCGAGCTTGGGAGGAAGGTCGCGGAGGTGCTTGGCTGATAAAAAGGATCAGGTTTTTGCCTTGACTTCCGGCTTTTAAGAGTCTATATGAAGACCCGTCAGTTAAATGAACGGCATTTAGCAGCGCAGGAGACCTTCCCGTGGGCATTACTGAGCGCAAGAAAAGGGAGAGGGAAAGCCAGCAGAAAAGGAGGCAGACCCAGATCCTGGAGGCCGCAAAGAGGGTATTCCATCAGAAGGGGTACAGTGCCGCAACTATTGATGACATAGCTGCATCTGCGGAGCTAAGCCCCGCAGCCCTTTATATCTATTTTAAGAACAAAGACGATATTTATGTTTCTCTCAACCTGCAGCTTCTAAACTACCTCTATAAGAAACTCTCGGTGCTGGCCAAGGATAAAGACCTCAACGCCGATCAGAAGGTCGAGGCGCTCAAAAATCTCTTCTATGATGTCTTCTGTTTTGATCATCTTATCCTGGTAAATCTTTTTCATCTTCAGGCAAGCGACGGACTTCAAAACCTTCCCGCCGAGCGGGCTCGCATGCTCAATGAGATAGCCGCGTCCTGCATCAGGACCCTGAGTTCCATACTTGAACAAGGGATGAATCAAGGTCTTTTTGACAGATATCATCCGACAGCCCTTGCTGACATAATCTGGAGCACCTTCACCGGGACTGTCCTCTGGGAGGAGAGCAAGCGGATGGTCAATCCGGACAAGAACTTTTTCAAGGATACACTCGGTCTTGCCATAGACCTTTTCAGAAAAGGCATTCAGGCCGGAGGCCTGTCAGGCTCCGGCGCGGCTTACGGAAGGCTATAGCCGATGCTTGGAATTGATCCGCATTCAATAATAGAAATAAGGAAGCTTTCCCTGCGTTTTGGGGGGCTGCAGGTGCTTCATGAAATAGACCTGGATGTAAACGCAGAGGAGGTACTGGCAGTAATAGGCCCCAACGGCGCCGGCAAGACAAGCCTTTTTAACTGCATTAACGGCTTCTATCATCCCTATGAAGGTGAGATCATTTACGAAGGAAAAGACCTTACAAGGCTCAAACCTCACAAGATCGCAGAGATGGGAATAGCAAGGACGTTTCAAAATATTGAGCTATTCTCAGGTTTGACTGCCCTGGAAAATCTCATGGCGGCTAGACACATCCTGATGCGCAGGGGAGCGCTGGCGGGGTCTCTTTTCTTCGGACCGGCAAAAAGCGAGGAGATCGCTCACAGGGGTCAAGTTGAGGAGATCATTGATCTTCTTGAGATGGAATCCATAAGAAAAAAGGTTGTAGCCTCCCTTCCCTACGGTCAGAGGAAGCGAGTTGACCTTGCAAGGGCGCTCTGCATGGAGCCTTCCGTGCTGCTGCTCGATGAGCCCATGGCGGGAATGAATGTAGAAGAAAAGGAAGACATGGCCCGGTTTGTACTGGATATCCATGAACTCAAGAAGATTCCCATAGTCCTGGTTGAGCACGATATGGACGTGGTTATGGATATATGCAGCAGGGTGGCCGTGCTCGACTTCGGAATTAAAATAGCGGAAGGACGGCCTTCCGAGATCAGGGCGGATAAAAGGGTAATAAAGGCATATCTTGGAGAGGATTAGAAAGTACATTTGCGCTTTCATGGGGCAGAGTTCTGCGTCCCGTGCTTTTTGCCGTGAGGTCGAAAATCGGATTTCCCGGGAGGCCTTTTATTATGGCTCTTGAAACACTTCCGCTGGCGTTGAGGGATAACTACCGCAGATTGGGCTCCGGCTCCATAGCCATGAGGGTGAAGGACAGGGGCATCTGGAGGGAATATACCTGGGAGGATTATTTTCTCAAGGTGAAGTGGCTGTGCCTGGGACTCAAGAGCCTGGGCCTCGATAAGGGGGACAAGGTATCCATACTGGGCGAGAACAAGCCCGAGTGGTTCTGGGCAGAGCTTGCGGCCCAGTCGGCCGGTTGCGCCGCGGTGGGAATATTTACGGACTGCCTTCCGTCCGAGGTCAGGTATTACGTGGAACACTCGGATTCCACCTTTGTTGTGGCGCATGACCAGGAACAGGTGGATAAGCTTCTGGAGATAAAGGATCAACTGCCCCGGCTCAAAAAGGTGATTTTCTGGGATCCAAAGGGGCTCTGGGGTTATGACGACCATCTCCTGATGCAGTTGGATGAAGTGATTGAGATCGGCAGGGCCTATGAAAAGAGCCGGCCTGGGCTTTTTGATGAAATGCTTGATGCCGGAAAGGGAGAAGATGTGGCAGTGATTTGCTATACCAGCGGGACTACAGGTCTTCCCAAGGGAGCAATGCTCACCCAGAACTGGCTCATGCTTTCCGTAGGCGAATGGGCCGGACTGGATGGATGGGTAGGAAAAGACTATGAGTACCTGTCATTCATTCCTCCCGCCTGGATCACGGAACAGGGCATCGGGATTGCGGGAAATATCCTAGCTCCCATGGTGGTCAATTTCCCCGAGGAGCCCGAAACCGTTCAAGAGAATATCAGGGAGATTGGTCCGGGAGTGCTCTTCTTCGGCGCCAGACTGTGGGAGAACCTCAATCGTATGGTGCAGGCAAAGATGATGGATTCAAGCTTCATAAGGCGCTTCATTTATAACAGGGCTTTGCCTGTCGGATTGAGATACTGTGAGTCAGGGGGCAGCAGGGCGGGATTTTTACGGAGTTTTCTATACCTCCTTGCCTATTACTCCGTCTTCAGGCAACTGAGAGACAGGCTGGGGCTTTCCAATGTAAAGATCGTCTATTCGGCCGGAGCGGCTGTAAGCCCGGATATAATAAAGTATTTTAAGGCATTGGGGATTGATATCCGCCTTTTTTACGGTAGCACGGAACAGGGCGTTATAACCATGCCGAGGAGAGGCGATATGAGGCCTGAGACCTCAGGACCGCCTGTTCCGTGGGTGGAGATAAAGCTTTCGGATGAAGGAGAGATACTCGTTAAGAGTAAATACCCTTACGCCGGCTACTACAAGAATAAAGAGGCTACCGAAGCCAAGATGGTTGACGGCTGGTACCGCACCGGAGATTTCGGCCACAGGGATGAGGACGGCCACCTGGTGGTAATGGACAGGATGGACGATCTCAAGGAACTTGCAGGCGGAAAGAAGTTCTCTCCTCAATATACGGAGATAAGGCTGAGATTCAGCCCTTACATCAAGGATGTGCTCGTGGTCGGCGGGGCCGAGAGAGGCTTTGTCACCGCCCTTATAAATATTGATCTTGAAAATGTGGGAAGATTTGCTGAGGCAAGACACATCGCTTATACGACCTTTACCGACCTTTCTCAAAGAAAAGAGGTTATAGAACTGATAAAAGGAGAGATAAGCAAGGTCAATAAGACCCTGCCGGACTGGACCAGAATAAGAAGGTTTGTGAATCTTCATAAGGAATTCGATGCCGATGAAGATGAGCTTACAAGAACGAGGAAACTTAGACGCACATTTGTGGAGGATAAATACAGCGGGCTTATAGAGGCGCTCTATGGAGACAAGGGGGCCTATAGGGTAGAGGCCGCCGTCACTTATAGGGACGGTCGAAAAGGCGTCATGGAGACAAGCATAGCAGTAAACGAGATATGAGAATTTCAGCGGAGTGATCCATGTTGGAGTTTTTGCAGCAGGCAATAACCGGGCTCATGATCGGGAGCCTGTATTCCCTTGTGGCCGCCGGCATAGTGCTTGTTTATAAGTCCACGCATGTGGTGAGCCTTGCCCATGGCCAGCTTGTCGCATTCGGGGCGTTATTCTTCTGGTTTTTTTTCGGCTCCTTTGGGTGGCCTCTCTGGGCAAGCCTTATACCTGCCTTTATTCTCACCGCGGCGATAGGCCTTCTTATCGAAAGACTCGCGCTGAGGCCCCTGATCGGCCAGCCTCTTTTTGCAGCGTTCCTTATGACATTTGCCGTCTTCATAACCCTTGAAGGTATATTCGTCCTTTACCTCAAGGGCGAGACTAGGGCCCTGCCCGCCTTCCTGCCTGAAGGAAACATCGCCCTGGGGGGGCTGTCGGTCCCGGTAAACCAGATGGTAAGCTTCCTGGTTGCGGTTCTGCTTTTCATAGCCCTTTCCCTGGTCTTCAAGTTCACAAAGGTCGGGCTTGGTATGAGGGCCACCGCTGAAGATCACAGGCTTGCGCAGGGAACCGGGATAACGGTAAGAAAAATATTTTCCTATGTGTGGGTCCTCTCAGGCCTTGTTGCAACCGTTGCAGGAATAGCTATAGCCGGGGTGATGGATATCTATTACATGCTCCCCTATATAGGGATCAACGGATTGATTGTAGCGATCTGCGGTGGACTTGATTCCCTTTCGGGGGCCTTTGTGGTAGGACTTCTTCTGGGGGTGGTTGAAAATGTCGGCGCCGGCTATTTGGACCCTCTCGTTGGCGGCGGGGTCAAGGATGTGGTCTCATATATAGTGCTTTTGATGGTACTGCTCGTTAGACCCTACGGACTTTTCGGACTGACCAGGATAGAGAGGATATGAGCTATGAGGCCTTGCGGCATATTTGACAGAAACTACGGCCAGGATATGGCGATAATAAGGACATGGCAGCACTGGGCTAGCCTTTTGGGAGCGCTCGTCATCTTGTATCTCTTTCCTCTTTTCGGATCCTATTATCTCGTAAGCTTCATAAATCTTGCGGCAATAAGCGTGATAGCAGTCCTGGGTCTTCAAATAGTGAGCGGTTATTGCGGGCAGATTTCTTTCGGGCAGGCGGCCTTTATGGCCGTAGGGGCATATACCTCATCTGTACTTACAACTCACTTCGGAGTCTCTTTCTGGCTGGCACTCCCGCTGTCGGGAGTTGTGGCCGGAGCAGTAGGCGCCATAGGGGGGGCACCCTCTCTCAGAATAAAAGGCATGTATCTGGCCATGGCTACGATCGCGATACACTTTGTTCTGATCTGGCTGGTCCTGCATCTTGAAATAACCGGCTCATTTAAGGGATTGTATCCTCCCTCTCCGACCCTGGGGGGTTTTGAATTCGATACCGACGAAAAGATGTTCTACATTATCGTATCCGTAATGCTGATAATGACCTATTGCGCCAGAAACCTGGTCAGGACAAGGGTCGGAAGGGCCTTTGTGGCCATCAGAGACAATGATCTGGCCGGAGAGGTCATGGGTATCAACCTTTACTACTATAAACTACTTGCTTTTTTCATATCCTGCTTCTACGCGGGCATCGCAGGTTCCCTCTGGGCTCACCTGATTACGGTGGTGAACGCTGAGCAGTTCACCCTTCTTCACGCCCTGGAGTTTGTTGGGATGCTGATTATAGGGGGGATGGGAAGTATCCCTGGAGTGTTTTTCGGAGTGCTTTTCATAAAGATTCTAAACGAACTGGTGCTTTTCACCTCGCCTGTTCTGGCCGGAGCTTTCCCGTGGCTGGGGTCTTCCCCGGCAGCAGCCATGGGCTTGATCGCATTCGGTCTTGCCGTGAGTATCTTCCTGATATTTGAGCCGCGGGGCCTTGCGCACCGTTGGGAGATATTCAAGGCTTCTTACAGATTGTATCCCTTTGCCAATTAGGTAAAGGGTGCGGTAAAGGGTGTTGGAGGAATCTCAAACTAGGCAGGGGGAAATGAAAGGAGGTAGCATGAAAGCAAGATATTTAAACATCTGTTCGGTCTTTGCGGGACTGTTCCTGACGCTGGCGCTTTTCCGGGTCACGGCGGCCAAGGAGGTATCTTATCTAAGCCTCGCTGACTACACCGGTCCTATAGCAGGGCTCAATGTGCCTGCGGATATGGGGCTTTCGGACTTTATCAAGGAGATTAACGAAAAAGGAGGTGTTGACGGGATAAAGATCAACTTTATCGGAATTGATACCCGCTATGACGTGGCAAGGGCGGTTTCGGCGTATAAGCGTTACAGAAGGACGGAAAAACTTCTTATGGTAAACTCCATAAGCACCGGGATCGGAAAGGCGGTTGCCGGGCTCATCGAAAAAGATAAAAGGGCGCAGATCGTTCCGGGGGACGGTGAATATCAGGCCCATGTGCAGAGGACATTTCTCTGGGGGCCCGCGTATCAGGACGCCTTAGCCGCCACGTTTGACTGGATCATGGAGGACTGGAAGGCCAAGGGGAACGCAGGCGCTCCCGTGGTAGGTTATCTCAGTTGGGATAACCCTTACGGAAGAGAGCATCTGAGAGGCGGCCAGGAATACGCTCAAAAGATAGGCATAAAACTCTTGCCTCCTGAATTTTTCCCGCCGGGGACCCTTAAGCATGACGTCTATCTCACAAGGCTTGCCAAGGGCGGAGCCAATTACATCCATGCGGGCGGGGTTGATCCTACTCCCACCAACGTAATAAGGGATGCCTATTCATTGGGTCTTACGAAGAAGATTCAATTTACGACCGACTACTGGGGGCCTACGGAACTGGGTCTGGGGGTACACGCAGAGGTCCTTGAAGGTATAGTGATAACCTCTTTTTTCCAGAGGGGAGAAGATGCCAAGGCAAACTCCTTTGTGACCGATATGTGGAAGAGAAACAGGGGCTCCATGGAGAAATTCAATGAGGTGTACGGTATGGGGATATCCTGGGGGATAACCTTTGTTGAAGGCCTTAAGGCTTCCGTCAAGGCGGCGGGTTTTGAAAAGCTTGAGGGTGACGATATGTACAAGGCCTATCAGACGCTCAAGGGACTTGACAAGAAGGGAATCCAGGGGCCCTGCGCTTACAGCGATAAATCCCGTAGAGGGAGTCTTGAGGTAAAGATATACAGGATAACCAAAGGCAAGGCCCTGCCCATAAGCGACTGGAGAACCGCTCCGGACGCCGTGAGCCTGCACAAATTCTAATTGCAAAGGAGGCAGTCATGAGATCATACAGAACGGCTATACTGTTTCTTGCTGTCATATTTACAGTGGTAACCGCAGGCTGCTCTGGCACCATGTCACCTGTGTCCAAAGCCAAGGCGACTCTGGAGGTAGTCCCGGCGGAGATATTCCTTTCCCCAGCGTTGATCAAGAGTCCGGTCAGTTTCAAGGGAGCAGGTTTTCAACCCAACGAGATGGTGAGTGTGGAGATGGTGGTACCCAAAGGATTGGAGATCAAGGGAGTGGGGAAGGATGAGGACGCTGTCGGGTTGGCCTTTGGAACAGCGGATAAGGACGGCAATTTTTCCGCGGCCATGCAGCCTACCGCGACACTCAACTGGTTCTTCCAGGTGGGTTGGACCCCTCTCTTGAGACCTGATTTCAAGCAGGCAAAGCCCCTTCCCCCCGGCATTTATCAAATAAACGCGACCGGTATGGATTCAGGCATAGCCGGCTCTTCAAATCTGAAGATCGTTCCTCCGCCGAAGCAGCCACAGAAATAGGAGCACAATGCTGAGGCTCAATAACATAGAGGTCATATACAGCGATGTGATACTTGTGCTTAAAGGGGTCTCACTTGATGTCACCGAGGGGGCTATAGTAGCCCTCCTCGGGGGAAACGGCGCAGGCAAATCCACTACACTCAAGGGCATCTCAGGGCTTTTGCATACGGAACTGGGAGAAGTCACAGACGGCAATATCCAGTTCGAAGGCGTCAGGATAGAGCGCAAGAGTCCTGAAGAGATAGTGCGCATGGGCATTGTCCAGATTATGGAGGGAAGGCCGCTTTTTGAACAGCTCACGGTTGATGAAAACATCAAGGTGGGAGCCTACACCAGGAGCGACTCGGGAGCGATAAAGGCGGACGCGGAGTCTGTTTACGCCTACTTCCCAACCCTTGCAAGGATGCGAAACAGGATAAGCGGCTACCTCTCGGGCGGCGAAAGACAGATGCTGGTGATGGGAAGGGGCCTGATGGCAAGACCCAAGATAATGCTGCTCGATGAGCCGTCGTTGGGTCTGAGCCCCGCGCTTGTAAAAGAGATTTTCCGGATAATAAAACTGATAAACGACGATAGGAAGACCTCGATGCTCCTTGTGGAGCAGAACGCTTTTGTGGCCCTGTCCATTTCTGAATATGCCTATGTAATGGAAAACGGCAGGATCGTGCTCGACGGACCATCGGAGAAATTACGGGAAAACGAGGATATCAAGGAATTCTATCTGGGGCTGAGCCAGGTGGGAAAGAGGAAGAGTTACAGGGAGGTAAAGCACTACAAGCGCAGAAAGAGATGGCTGGCCTAGTCTGGGTTTAAAAAGATCTTCGAGGGCCGTTTATATGAGAATAGCCCCTTCTATTTATGCCTCCGTCTCGATGGGGGAGGGATGGGTGGGGGTGATTTTCATGTTTCGTTGTGCCCTGCGCGGGCATGAGGGTTAGTTGCAGATAATGAAAATCAACGGAGGAAGCTGAATATGGGGGTACATGATCTGACCTTTTATGATGTGATTTGCCGAAATGCCGGATGTTTTGGAAAGAAGGAGGCCTGGGTGGATGCAGAAGACGGCCGCAGTGTCACCTTCGCCCAGTATAAGGAGATGGTTGAAAGACTTGCCTCCGGACTCAAGAAACTTGGCGTGGCAAAGGGAGACCGCATCGGGGTCATAGGTAAAAACAGCCTTGAGTTCTTTCTTATCTACGGTGGGGCAAGTGTCCTGGGAGCCATAGTACTTCCCATCAACTGGAGGCTGTCGGCAGACGAAGTGGCATACAATATAAATGATTGCACTCCGGCACTTCTTTTTGCGGACAACGAATTCCAGGACACAATCGGGAAGATAAAGAAAGACATTCCTTCCGTCGCCCATTTTTTCAACCTCGAGTCTGCGGGCGGAAGTTTCAGACCCTTTGATGAACTCATGAATTCCGAGTCTCCGGTGACGCCGGCCGAGGTGTCATGGGATGACGGCTTTGTGATTATACACACGGCTGCAGTTGGGGGAAGACCGAGGGGCGCCCTTCTAAGCCACGGCAACGTTCTGTGCGCCGACATGCACTTTGCTTACTATATTGACCTGAAACCTGAGGATGTAAACATGAATATCCTCCCACTCTTCCACGTGGGCGGCCTTTTTACGGCAACGGCGATGTTCCACGGCGGAGGGCTCAATCTCAATGTGAGAAAATTTGATCCTGAAAGGGTCTTGAGGCTTATTGAGGAGCGAAAGGCAAGTTTCATGGTCGAGTTTCCTCCGATCCTATCAACCCTTCTTGATCTGAAGGAAAAGAAAGGCGGTGACATAAGCTCGCTGAGGGCCGTAGGCGGCCTTGAGACCCCTGAAACTATAGAAAGATATCAGAAGATGACCGGCGGAACATTCTATTGCCTCTACGGTCAGACCGAGACATCCTGCATAGCGACCTTCGGGCCTTATAACGACAGGCCTGGCTCTGCCGGGAGGCCACTCCCGCTTGCGGAGGTAAGGCTGGTAGATGAATACGACAGGTTTGTTACGACCGGGATGGTGGGAGAGATCGTTGTAAAGGGCCCAATGGTCTTTAAGGGTTACTGGAATCTGGAAAAGGAAAACGCCTATACGTTTAGAGAGAGCTGGCATCATACCGGGGATATGGGCCGCTTTGACGAGGATGGATTTCTGTGGTACGCGGGAAGAAAGGCGGAAAAGGAGCTTATAAAACCGGGAGGAGAAAACGTATATCCGGCCGAAGTCGAAAAGGCCATCCTGCAGCATCCGGCGGTTGAGAAGACCGTTGTCTTCGGGGTACCTGATCCCAAGTGGAAAGAGGGAATAAAGGCGGTGTGCCTGCTTAAGAGCGGTATGAATCTGGGAGAAAAGGAGCTGATAGAATTTGTAGCTGAAAGACTTGCGCGCTACAAGAAGCCGCACTATGTCCAGTTTGTGGCTGATATGCCCCTGGGATCTGATGGCAACCCTGACAGGGCAAAGGTTAAGGAACTTTATGGGGTCAAGGGCTAGGAAGGGAGAGCTGCGATGAGAGAGGTTGCCGTTTTAGGTGTGGCCATGACCAAATTCGGGGTCTCGGACAAGACCAACCTTGAGATGTTTGCCGAGGCGGGTCTTGAAGCGATATCCAAGTCCAGCCTGAATCCTAAAGACATCCAGGCCCTTTTTTTCGGAAATTGTCTGGGTGATTTTGAAGAGGGGCAGCTCCACATGGCCCCTTTTGCCCACGCGGAACTGGGACTTCCAACAGGGGCGCCGGCTACAAGGTTTGAATCCGCATGCGCTACGGCTACAGTGGCTATCAGGCACGCGGCCTTGCTGGTAGGGGCCGGGATATATGATGTCGTATTGGCGGGAGGAACCGAAAGGGCTGCCGGGATGGGGACCCCTCTTGCGACTCGCACCTTTGCCATGGCCTGCCAGGCTCATCATGAATCTTCCGCGGGAATAACATTCCCTGGGGTATTTGCCATGGCTGCCCACATGTACGCCCATAAATACGGTATAGCCCTGAGCGAGCTTAAAAGGCACATGGCTGAGGTAGCGGTAAAGAATCATTATCACGGCTCCCTCAATCCCAAGGCACATTTCCGGAAACCCATTACCGTGGATACGGTGCTAAACAGCATGATGGTTGCAGATCCCCTGCAGCTCTTCGATTGCTGTCCATTCTCCGATGGGGCCGCGGCCCTTGTGTTAGCCGAGGCAAACAAGGCCAGGGAACTGGTTGAAAAACCGGTTTTTATTGCCGGGACAGGCCAGGCATCGGCCGGATCCCTTTATCTTCAAAGGGACCTGACCCGGATAAAGGCAAGGGAGGAGGCATCCCGTCAGGCCTTTTCTCAGGCCGGCATAGGGCCTCAAGATGTGCAGGTGGTTGAACTCCACGACTGCTTTACCATAGCCGAGATCCTCGCCCTTGAAGCCATGGGCTTTTACGGATTTGGATCGGCCTACAAGTCGGCAAGCAGCAGGGAGACCTATCTTGGAGGAAAGCTTGTCGTGAATCCATCCGGCGGCCTGAAGGCAAAAGGTCATCCGATAGGCGCGACCGGAGCGGCGCAGGTGACTGAGATAGTTGAGCAGTTACGGGGTGAATGCGGTGAGCGGCAGGTTAATGGAGCAAGGGTGGGGATGGTAGATACCCTTGGCGGGGATTTCGGTACTGTCTGCAATATCATCCTGAGGGTGTGATGATCATGGAATATAAACTCACATATAATCAGTTTATGCAGGGGCTTGAGCAGGAAAAACTGCTCGGTCTTGTCTGCAACGGATGCGGGGCGGCCACGTGTCCTCCCCTGGGGGTATGCAGGGCCTGCGGAGGGCAGGAACTGAGGGTGGCTGAGATGAGCGGAGTGGGGACTCTCCGAACCTTCACCGTGGTGAGGGTAGCTCCCGAAGGCAGGACACCTCCCTATGTGGTTGCCATGGTGGAACTAGACGAGGGGCCGTGGGTCATGGGAAACCTTGAGGGTCTGCCGTTGGATCAGAGCAATATGGATATTATCGGAAAGAAGGTTAAGGTCGGAAGCAGACGGGTACAGACTAAGCTCCCCGTTCAGGAAAACCAGAGGTCGCTTACCTTTCATCTCATATAAGTGGCGTTCGTTTCCGGTCGCAGCAGCATCTTGTATTTGTCTCTTCACTCAGTAGTTCATTCTTCATCGCCCTCCAGCCCTGAAGCGTGAACTCCTGAACTTTGAACCTGTGTAGTTAGTGTCCATCCGGAAATGAGATAGTTTCGTCGAGTTCAAGGCGGGCGATAATTTTAACCACAGGAATACATTGACGTATTTCGAGGATTAAAATTTGAGCCCAACGCCGAAATCGGTGAAAATAGCCATTTACGGATGGGCACTAGTTACACTCTCGAAAACGATGGGGAGGGAGTTTCTGCTAAAGTTCCTCCCCACCAGTTGCGGTTTTCATACCTCGATCGAGGACAACCCCAGCCCCTTTCGTTTTTTTTCGATGTGGCGTCTGATTAGAACGGCTGCCTTTTCTGGATCCGGTTCCACGGCAAAACAGGCCCCCACTGCATCGTTGAGACCGGC
Organism: Desulfobacteraceae bacterium CG2_30_51_40; assembly: GCA_001874005.1. Taxonomy (GTDB): domain Bacteria; phylum Desulfobacterota; class DSM-4660; order Desulfatiglandales; family Desulfatiglandaceae; genus CG2-30-51-40. The sequence goes on along the minus strand of MNYJ01000154.1, from coordinate 3,025 downwards.
AGTGGCCATGTTCACCACCTTGGCACTTCCTGTTATGGGCGGCGTAGGCCCAAGCACAGTGAAGATTCCGCTGGCTACCACATAAACCCCGATGGAAACGGCCTTTTCCGAATACCACTCGGGAGCGGCACCTGCCAGGGGTAGATCGCTAATATCCGTCCCAAGGGTATTGGCAAGCGCGGCGGCAAGGACCATGATCCGGACATTGTCCACACAACTGCCCACATGGAGGACCGGTGGAATCCCCAAGGCTCCGCACACTTCCTTGAGCCCGGGCCCTGCAAGCCGAATGGCCTCCGGCACCTTCAAACCGGCCTTTGCCGTGGCCACTGAAGCGCATCCCGTATCCAAGACCAGGATGTCATTTTCAATTAGTCGCTTTGCAAGGGTTACGTGCCCGTAGTCCTGCCTGATCTTGGGGTTGTTGCACCCGACTATGCCTGCGGCTCCTCTGATCTTTCCGGCCTTAAGGGCATCTATCAGGGGAGCAGGACTACCTCCAAGCGCCCCGAGAATGGCCTCAACCGAAAATCCCGCCATGCATTGGACCGGGTCCACAGGAATATAGACCCTGTCGGGATTTCTGTTTGTAAAGTTTTCAACCGCCTCCTTCACCAGTTCCCTGGCAAGCTGAGCGGCATTTTCAGGATGAAATTCCCTGTGGTCCATCCCAGGGAACTTGGCCTTGTCGCTCGTGGAGATCATACGGGTGTGAAAGCATTTTGCCACATGCCCCAGAGAAGGCATGATGCACTGATAGTCAACGAGAATCATTTCCACTGCGCCCGTCATGAGAACCAGCTCAGTCATGAGATGATTGCCGGCCATGGGGACCCCGTGGCGCATCAGGAGTTCATTGCCAGTGCAGCAAAGACCGGCAAGGTTGATCCCCTTGGCGCCTTTTTCTCTGGCCAGCCGCACGAGTTCATTGTCTTCGGCGGCCCGGCAGATCATTTCTGACACCACAGGGTTGTGGCCATGCACGAGAATATTGACATGATCTTCCTTGAGAACTCCAATGTTGACGGTGGAACTTACCGGTTTAGGCGTACCGAAGAGGATATCCGAGACCTCGGTTGCGATGAGAGAACCTCCCCAGCCGTCGGAAAGCGCATTTCGCATGCCCTGGAGAAGCAGATTGAGCCAGTCATTGTCCACACCCATGTGCGTTCGGTGCATCATCTCCGAGGTCTCACGGTCTATTCCCCTGGGTATGATCCCGAGCTTTTCCCACACCTTCAAGCGTTTTGGCGGCACCCTGGAAATGAGTTGGATACCTTTCTTGCGTGTTCCGTAGTCTTCCTGCATGGCGTAAGAGAGTTCACCTGCCACGGTGAGGGCGTCTTTACCCTCCGTAGCGACGCCGTATTCAGCCGCCACTCGCATCAATTTTTCAGAATCATTGATCTTATATCCGGGCGCTTTGCCCTGGCTCACCTTTTCCAATACCTCCACAAGGTCGCGACCATGATCCGAGTGTGAGGCAGCGCCGGCTGCGATCATCCGTCCGAAATTCCTTGCCACGATGATATCAGCGTCGGCGCCGCATACGCCCTTCTGAGGCCCTTCACCAAAGGGGTCCACGCGGCAGGGGCCCATGGCGCAGTTTCTGCAGCTCAGTCCCATCTCGCAATAGCCGCACTGGGGCAACTGGTCTTCAAAACGATCCCAAACGGTCTCGATCTGTTCCTGCTCCGCCTTTCCCAGCATCAGTTGACCGTCACGCGTGATAGTGTATTTTTCAAATTTCTTTGTCTTATCGCTCATGGCTATTCCTCCTCCCTGCCGGCAGCTAGGCTTCGCGCCCGGATAATTCAACCTGTGCTCTTTTAAGAACATTCATAAGAACAAAGCCAGGCGATGCCACTTCCGCCCGCTCTTCGGCGCCGGCAGACACCCTCCTGGCCATCTCGTCCGTCTTTCTCTTAAAGGAAGACGAAGGCTCTTCGAAGGTGAGTGCCCCGCATTTACAGACCTCCACACAGGCGGGCACCTGCCCCCTGGCCCGGCGGTCAATGCAATTGTCGCATTTCACGGCTATGGCCTTGCCCGGAGGCCCCAGGCTATCCTCGTGATATCTAATTACGCCAAAGGGACAGGCCATGGCACAGGTGGCGCAATTGATGCATTTCTCCCCGTTGATGAGCACTGTGTTCCCCACCTCTTCCCTGTAGATGGCCCCCGGGAGACAGACCATCATGCAAGGTGCAGGGTCACAGTGTCGGCACCGGTTAGGGAAACCCTCCCGATAAAGCCCTGTCCCCAGATGTATCCTCGGCTTGGGAAGCGGGCTTTCCCCAAGGGCCCCAGGAAGGCTTTTGGTCTTGGAATGGGCGGTCGCACATGCCACCATGCACTGCATGCACCCCACGCACCTTTCAGGGTGAATCACTACTTGTTTCATGGGCTTTCCTCCTTTCGTTTCATTATGTTCCAATCCTCAAGCCGTCGCAGACGGCTGCATACCGGGCAGGAGCTGGCAGAAGTCAAAACCCGGGTCCAAGAGTCTCTCCTTTGATACGGTTATCGGCATCCGCCGTTTCATCAACGAAAGAAGCACCCCTGCCTTTTCGATTCGGTTCAACATCACGAGGCCCTTGAGCACATCTTCTTCAAAGAGTAGTTTTCTATAGGTCTTCCGGCGCAGGTCTTCATTTTCCAGGATTTCATAAGACCCTTCCGGCGGCGGGTTGATCAGCCCGCCGCTCAGCATATCCAGATCTCCGATACGCACTACGTTCCGGCCAATAGCACCTTGGTAGGGAACATTTCTGCCGACCATGTTCATTCCGGAGACGACTCCCTGTTCAGCGGCGACCGGCCATATGGCATTTACTTTCTTTTGCCCGGATATAACGTCCATTGCCTCTGCCACGTCTCCTGCAGCGTAGATACCCTTCTCATCGGTTTCCAGAAAATCGTCCACAAGGATCCCACGCCCCATCCGGATCCGGCCCTCTTTAATGGAAGGAACGGCAGGGGTTGAACCTGCGGCCAGGACAACCAGATCGCAGGATATCCTTGA
>MNYJ01000110.1:6539-7997 GCA_001874005.1 Desulfobacteraceae bacterium CG2_30_51_40 | reverse complement strand
TGGTCTGAACAAAGCCATCACCCCAAATATTGAGCTGCTACGTTTCATGGCTAATTTTTTAGTTTAACCTCTTCGGCAAATATCACTTTATCTTTCCTTCCAATCGGGGGGTCTTTTCTCCAGAAATGCGCTGACTCCCTCCTTGGCGTCATCGGTACTGCACAGGCGCGCGAAGGCCTCGTTCATATATTCAAAGGCCGTATGATATTCCATGTCCTCAGCGGCATAGAAAGACTTCTTAGCTATCTGGACCGCGATTGGGCTTTTCTGTGCCAAGGCAGTGGCCCACTTACGGGTCTCCCTCTCAAGCTCATCCTGAGGAACTACCCTGTTAACAAGTCCCATCTCATAGGCCTTTGATGCGGATATGAGCTCTCCTTGCAAGAGCAACTCAAGAGCCCTTTTCCTGCCTAGAGACCTGGCCACCGGCACTACCGGTCCCACGCAATTAAGACCTACGTTTATGGCTGTGAGACCAAAGCGGGCGTTGTCGGCTGCAACGGCCAGGTCGCATGCTGCAACCAGACCCGCCCCGTTAGCTGCCGCTACTCCGTGAACCTGAGCTATGACCGGCTTTTTCATGCGGCTTATGGCGGCAAGGGGTGATTCCATAAGCTCTATCCAGTTTCTGTATTCAAGGGTGGACTTTCCATAAAGTTCATTGACGTCTATCCCTGCACAGAAGGCCTTGCCCGAACCGGCAATCACTATGACGCGCACACGCGCATCCTGATCCAAGGCGCCAAGGCACTGGAGCAGATCCTGGGCCATCTGAGTATTAAAAGTGTTGAGCTGTGCTGGGCGGTTAAGCTTTATATGTCCAATATAATCAGTTATTTCAGCTAGTAAGGTGGTATATTCCATGCTCTTTGCTTTTCCCTCCGAAGTTATTATCTCTTGAAAAGAGGATAAGGCCAAGGTGCCTCATGTGTCAAGAGGAGGTGATACAAGGGTTTTGGAGGTTCAGGAGGCATGAAGCTTAGTAGGTGAGCACGATATCGGCCGGGCACCTATGGCAAATTACCGCATGCTCCGAGGTAGGGCTTTGACCTTCACCGTCAATAGTCAGGCTGGAAATAGGCCCCAAAATGGGAGGCTTTATTATAATGCCGCCGGGAGGAGGCATAAGATCGCCGCTCACATAAATGCGCATCTTTGCTGGTCCTTCCTTAATGATACTGTATGACAGGTTGCCGTAGTAAGTAGGAAAGCCGCTGATTCCAACTTCTTTGGCTTCGCTGATCCATCCATAAGGCAGGCCTTCAGCCAGCACAAGAGAATCATCCAGTACCCTTTCGTAGGCGAACATACAGCGGACGGCGTTTATAAACTCAGCGCTTATCCAGGTGTGGGGTAGGTCACCAAGAAAGGCAGGGGCCTCCGGGCTTCTCCAGGAGATTTCGGGCCATTGATTCCACGCTGTGATGCGCCTATCTCCCAGCATGCACCGTGTAACTT
>MNYJ01000110.1:0-6529 GCA_001874005.1 Desulfobacteraceae bacterium CG2_30_51_40 | reverse complement strand
CCATTGCCTCGTCCCTCATGCCCAGCATGACCAAGGCGCCTATGATCCTGATCTCATAAGCGCTGTAATTGTTCCAGTCCGTGAGTCCCGCCGATCTCTTTCTCAGCCCTTCAAGGTATATCTCAAATGTCCTTTGGGCCGCGTGATGCGGAAGCAGTTCCCATCCGGGCAGGAGTGTAATACCCAACGAAGATGCGGCTGGATCGAAATCTGCCAGCTCCACTGAGCCGGGCAGGTATTCAATTCCTTTTTCCGCGATGGTCTTTTCAATGGAGGCCTTTAGATCCCTGCGGAAGACCTCCGCAAGTTCACCTGTCCTCAAGGCCTCCTCTGTTTCTCCCAAGGTTTCGGCGAGGAGGGAGACGTCCTTAAGACCCCTCAACGCCCAGAAATCGTCCCAATAGGAGTGGACAGGATTAGCCATGTAGCCTTCGTGACTCATGGACTCGGGGAGTATTCCATAGAAGGCCCGTTTGTCCGGGGTGGTGAACTCACTCTTAGTACGCATTGCTCTTAAGCCCTCCATGTAGTGAAGGGCCTTTTGCGCTTTAGGCCAGATGGACTTAAGGAACTGATCATCTCTTGTGAAACGGAAATATTCCGCAATACCGTGGATGAACTGTCCATAGGCGTCGTACTCGGGGAGCCATTCACTACCCTCGTCATCGGCGCAATCAGGGATCTGTCCATCCTGGGCCTGGAAGGAGCCGTACCAGGACAGAAAATCTTTAAGCGGCCCCGGCAGTCCCATCCGGATGAGAGCGGTTCCCATTACCACCCCGTCCCTTATCCAGGCCCTTGAGTATCTTCTGGGCCCGGGGCAAAGGGCAGGGCCCCTTCTGTTGATCAAGATGTGCGCGGCGCAGGTCTTGACCGCGCTTATAAGCACCTCCTCTCCGGCGGGCAAAAGAAAGGTCTGCCTGTCAAGGGTCTCATGCCAGAGGCTTAATTCCTTTTCATGTAGCTTTTGGGAAGCATGGCTGCCCCATACCTCCTCCGAGCCCTGGCTTTCAACTGGTATCCCGGCCGGCAAACCTGCTGCCAGACAGACCTCATGGCTTTCTCCGGGCTCCAGATCAAGCTCGAAACGCAAGGCGCCGGAAGCATAACCGAATTCATCAATCACGTGACTTCTGTCCGGGATCAAACCCGATTTGATATATCTTGCTATCCCGCCTTCTCCGAAGGTTGCTGTGCCAAAGCCGTTGTGAGGGGTAAGGGATTTGAGTGCCGCCTTCCTATTTACAAGGACGATATGTCCATCGCATGTAATCTCTCGTATCTTTGTTGCACCTCCAAAAGAGCGCCACTCCTGCCAATGGGGAGTAACCTGGAAGGGCAAAATGGATAAGAAGAGTACTGCTGATATTTTCTCAGAACTCAGGTTTGTCACGAAATAACTGGCTGTAACTCCGGATTCCCCCTCACCTCCCGCATAGGCCTTTATCACCAATCCAATTGCCTTGGTCTTCCAGTTGATAATGGGTATGGGCAGAAAGCCATCCTCAAGTTCCTGGTCAAGACTTACGTCCGCCCACGTTATGAGCTGCTCCTTCAGGAAGATAAACGGCACTACGGAAAATGCCGCGCCTCCGGGTTCCAGAAGACCCTCCTCGTTGATCAACGACGGTCCTTGTCTTGATCCTCGACCTATCACAGTCCAGTAGCTCTGTCTTCCAAGAAAATATTTCGGGTAAAGTCCGGGTCTCTGGTCCGAGGCTACATTCTGGAAAAAACCATTAATGGATCGAGAAAAATCACAGGCCTTGACTTCCATACTTTTAATGCCGAAGCCTCTTCCCGCCTGGCATTCTTTCAGGTCAAGCAGGATAAATCGAGAGCGGGTATCAGGGAGATAGATATAGGTCTTTTCATCAGTGCCCATGGATGTGTGAAAGACCTTCTTCCATGTCTTGGAATCCGATGATATCGCAACATCAAAGGCCCTTGCCTCAAGGCCCTTTTCCCAGTGAATGACAACGCCTCCGTATTCCCTTTCCTCCTGGAAATCCATAATGATCCACTGGCTGGTGTCTTCCGCGTGGCTTCTCCATCCAACCTCATTCATGGGGTCAAGAATCAGTTGGGGGCCATGGTCTGGAAGGGCGCTGGATGCCTCCAATGAAGGCTTTCCACGATAGGTTCTGTCCACAATTGAAAGTTCATCTACCCAGACAGTTCCTCTTCCGCCCGAGCGGGCCGCTATGACTATCTCAATAGCCGCTATGTCGCATGGAGCCCCGCCGCCCAGAGGTCCCCAGGCAAAGGATATATCCCTTTCACTTATGGTGACTTCCTGCCAGAGGGTGGGGAAAACGAAATCTTCCGACCTGTAGCGCCATACGTTTCGGTTTGATGAATCAATAAGTTTGAATTCAAATATGTTGGGCGGGGCACTGCCCTTCATCTTCAGGCGTATCTCGTATGCCTCGGGAATATCTACTTGGAGCTTTCTGCCGGCAACCAGGAAGCCGCCAAATCCCTTAAAATCAAAATCGAGTCGCATCGCCTTTCCGTTGATGCCTTGATCCTTACTGATAAGGAGTTCGGGTCCCCCAGAGGAAAAGGCCGTCCATTTACCGACGTCTTCAAATTGGTCAATGGAAATCTGTCTCATCTATTCTTAGAGGGTCCCCCCATCATTATCCAGATACAAGCCTGACGTCTGCGACCGCTCGTCCGTCCCTTATACGTCTGGATATCCATCTCCCGCCTTCCTTTAGCTCCAGGAGAAGGTGGTAGTTCTCCAGGTCAACCTCTTCGGCTTGGTCTTCAAGTGTCACATAACTTATGGAATGCTCCCTTAGCAGGGCAAGAGCCCGATCGAGCCTACTCCGCCCAAACGTGGTGCTGGGTTTGTCCATCATTAGAAACCTTGGCTCTGCTGCAAGGATGCGCGCAAGTACTAAGAGCTGCTGATCTTCCAGGACAAGGGAGTTTTCCCAGTGCTGCCTTGTGTCAAGACCCCCGAAGCGGGCTGTAAGCGATTCAATTTCAAGGCGTCGCAATAAGTCCAGGATTCGTTCTTCAGAAACTGAAAGCTCATTAAGAGTCCCATCATCCGGTGTGCCCTCGGGCCATGGTTTGAGGAAAAGCTCCCTAAGTGTTCCAGGTGGCAGATAAGGCAGTTCGCTCATGAAGAGGAAGCGCTGGAGGGAAGGGCGACAGATCGTGCCTTCACTAGCCTCCCACAGGCCTGCTGTCCCATAGAAGAATGCTGTTCTTGTCCTTTCATCTCCGCTTCTTACCAGTACATAGGTTCCGTGGGGGATATCGAAATCGAGGTCTCTTATCAAATCTATTCCGCTTCGAGGCGAATGGAGCGTGACCCCCTTGTAAGAAATCCGGTCCTCTTCAATATAGATGGTCTTATCGGAGAGGGCCTTAAGAGTCTCTCTGTCTCCCGCGCCCATGAGGGATGCGACCCTTGACAGGACGGCGGTATAGGAGGATATGGACTGAAACTGAGTGACTATTATGGAGAAAGCTCCGAGCAGATGGGTGAAGGCTATCGCAGATTGAGTTATTACCCCAAACTGTACCTCACCACGGATGAAAAACGGTGCTATGATCAGGGCCGGGATGATCTGTATGAGCCAGTTGTATCCGGTAGTGAAGAAATTGAGGTTTCTATTGACCTTGATGATGCGGCGGAAATTGGCTACGAGTTTTCCCAGATTTTCCAGGGTTAGGTTTACGAGATGACCTTCACGCCTGGATACTGCCAGCGACTCCGCGTTGCCCCTTAGATAGATCAGGGAGGAACGGAAGTTTGCTTCTTTGTCCAACTGGTCGTAATTGAGCCTGACAAGGGGCCTTCCAAGGAGAAAGGTAAAGAAGGTACCTGCTACTGCATAAAGAACTGAAACGACAAAGAGCTGGGGACTTATAGACCATAGAACTCCGGAGAAGGCTAGGACAGTTATGAGCCCGTTTAGTGACATAAGGATAAATGATAGAGTAGTTGTGCTGAAGGTCCTTATATCGTCTGCTATCCTCTGATCCGGGTTGGCAATATCCCCTTTGATTTTGAGCCTGTAATAGACCCTGTGACTGGCGTAGTTGAGGATGCATTGTCTGCTCGCCCATTGGCGCCAAACCAAACCCAGATACTCCTCAGCGTATCGGTGTATGACGGAGACGACGGTTGAGGCTCCAAAGACGCATAAGTAAACAAGTGCCATCCTTAGGAACTCGAAGCTGTTTCTGTTTTCGATGGCGGTCATGAAATCGCGCCCTACGTAGCTATTCAATACGTTGAGGGCGTTTATCAACAGAAGGAAAACAATGAGAAGCAGGAAAAGCACCTTTGCCTTGCGTCCCACTTCCTTGGAGGAAGTTAATTGCCTGACACTCGATAATAGGCTTTTCCATGTTCCGCGGTTGATTAGAGCGCTCTGTACCTTCATCGCCTTCGCCGTTTGGCCGAGATTTCCCGGGAAGAGAGCCATGAGTTACCGCTCCCCGGCCCTGATACGGAAAGCAAGGGCAAGCGGTTATAATCTTTCTCTGCGTCGGTGAGGGGGTTTTCATTACTGTTCATGATGGACTTTCGGGTGATCCTTAAGCGACAGGACAGGGTTTTTGAAACTGCAAGGCATCATTGCAGCGCACTTGCCGCATACGTGGGTTGAAATCGGCATGTCCGAGAAATAGGGTATGTCCGCCCGGTTTTCCTTGAGGCGATCCCAGCAGCGGCGCCTCTCAAAGCCGTCATCCTTAAATGCTGAGACAGGGCATGCGGCCATGCACTTGCCGCAACTCTTTCCGGCCTTCATCAGACAGGCTTCTTCTGTTTCTATGAGCCTTGAGTCCCCCAACTCCGCCTCGGTTACTAGGCTACCGAGGCGGCCCGCGCAACCCATCGGAGTTATGATAAGATTATGCATCCCAAATCGTCCAAGTCCTGCGATATAGGCAAGATGCTTGTGGGACCATCGCGCCATGAGCTTTTCTTCATTGAAATTGTGGGTTGCAGGAGTCAGGGCGGAACTATAACCGTAATCCTCAAGAATATCGGCCAAGCCCTTGCAGACATTACCGATAAGTTCGTTTGTCTCAATGTAGGAAAGCCCCCAGTCTCTGCACGGACGCTCACCCTTCTTATTTCCTTTTATGAGGGATTCAACAAACGGGATAAAGAAGACTATGAGTGATCTTGCTGTAGGTAGGAGGTCGGAGGGCTTTAGATGATCCGGAGCGGCAATCTTTGGAAGGATATCAAACCTCTCGTCTATGGTTGCCGTGGCAAGAAGCGGTTTTCTCCACCATCCGCCCCGAGGGTGCCTTTCCGCAGCCTCGGCAACAGCTCCTTCAATAAATCGCTCCAGGGGACGTTCTTCATTTTTCCACATTTCATAGCCCTTTTCTGCTGTTTAGGTTGTCCTTATGTGAGCAGGGGGCCTGGCCTCAATGAGGGTTATCGCGTCATTGGGGCAGACCGTGGAGCAGTTTCCACATCCATAGCAGCGCTCTATGTCTATCGAGGCAGTTTCATTAACAATAATGGCGTGGAACTGGCATCTCTCAGCGCAGATACCGCAGCCCGAACATAAGCTTTCATCCAGGGTCGCCCTGAAGCGGGAAGGCGCAAGTCCCTGGGGATACCCGAGTTGGTGAACGAAATAAAGACCGGTGCAGCAGCATGCGCAGCAATTGCACATGATCATGTCGTCTTTTACGTTGTTTCTGACCGTGTGCACGAGCCCGGCTTCCTCGGCCGCGGCTATGCGGCGAAGGGCCTCTTCGTTGCTGATCCTCTCTCCTACTCCTCTTCTCAATATGCCCTCGGCAAAGCGGTTGGTCTGCATGCAGACGGATGTCTCAGGTGCCGGGCAGTCTTTCCCCCTGCCGTTTTTTCGGGCAATCAGGCGGCACACACAGGGCATGACCGATATGAGAGATGCCTCTCTGAATATCGCCCTTGCCGAGTCAGCGTCAAGGACGGTGTTTTGCGCCTTTACCGATCTTTCTATCGGAACCACCCGCATCATCGGGGGCGCCTTGGTCTTTTCCAATATTGGAATCAGGGCAGGGGTTTCATCGCTCAGAAGTCTGTCCCACAACACGAATATCTCGCTATCCGCCTCCGGCCAGAGGGCGGTCGCATCCCTCAGCTCTATCATGGCAGGAAATCGTCTGTAGTTGCCAGGCCTGTCAACTGATTGCGTTATAACCCCGCGGGTAAAAAGCTTTTCGCATATTGCTCTCGTCTGAGTAGCAGAGAGGCCGGTTTTATCAGCAAGCTCGCTTTCGTTACCCGGTAATAGCTCAAAGACCATCCGTTCGTAGTCATTCTCAAGAAGGATTTCGAAAATCCTGGCCAGATTCTCAGATTCCGGAAAGCCAAGTTGTCTCGCGTATTGCTTAAGACCAACAGGAACAGGCATGGATGCCTCCCTTAATAACGCATTAATCACACTCAGAACGTTACAATTGAACGCGCATTTCAGAGCTGATAGAGATAATTACCAGGATTTCCATGACAGAGATTATCCCTTCTTGTCAAGGTATTATTTTACCGAAATGA
>MNYJ01000218.1 GCA_001874005.1 Desulfobacteraceae bacterium CG2_30_51_40 | reverse complement strand
GTAAATGGCTATTTTCAACGATTTCGGCGTTGGGCTCAAATTTTAATGAACTCGTAAAAAGTCAAAATTGGGATGGCAAGGTAAGAAGCTCCAGATGCAAGGCGCGCAAATCCTGAGGAGTGAGGCGTAGTTAGGCCTACGCCGCAACGACGAAGGATGCAGCGCAACGCCGCAGATGGACTTTTTACTAAGCCATCAATTTTAATCCTCGAAATACGTCAATGTATTCCTGTGGTTAAAATTATCGCCCGCCTTGAACTCGACAAAACTATCTCATTTACGGATGGACACTAAGTAATTTTTTGGGGAGGAAATTGGCATGATTAGTCCCATTAATGATGTTACATGGGAAAGGCTTCGCTGGCGTCTGGACCCGGCTTCCCTGCCTTTTGAGACAACAGAAGATATTGAGCCCTTGACTGAGATAATAGGGCAGAACAGAGGCGTGGAGGCATTCCGTTTCGGAATGCGCATGACAAAGCGAGGCTACAACGTGTTTGTTACCGGCACCCCCGGGACGGGAAGGCTCACTACGGTCAAGAAGATGCTTCAGGAGATGAGCAAAGAAGACAAGATACCTGATGACCTCTGCTATGTGAATAATTTCAAGAATCCTGAGGAGCCTGTCCTGCTTCGGCTCGGGGGAGGAGCGGGCCTTGTCTTTAAGCGGGATATGGCCGGTATTGTTGAAAGGCTTAAGAAGGAGATACCCCAGGTCTTTGAAAGCGAAGAATATATCAATTTAAAGAAAGAGATAATGGATGCCTATGAAAATAAGGGCAAGGGGTTTTTCAAGGCCCTTGACCAGAAGGTAAAGGAAGAGGGCTTTGCCCTGGTGGACGTGCAGATGGGACAGTACAAGAGGCCGGAGGTGATGCCTATTGTGGACGGCCAACCGGTGCATATAGACCAGGTGGAGCAGATGGTGGAAAAGGGTCGTTTCCCCAAAGACGAGTTTGAGGCTCTGAAGGAAAAACAGGCCCGCTTGAGGGAGCAGATAGATCAGATATTCATAGAACTCAGGGACCTGCAGAAAGACGTGCAGGAAAAGATGGAAGAGATGGACCGGGTCATGTTCATGAAGACGGCAACCGGACTTGCCGCCCATATAGTGGCCGCCCACAAAAACGAGACTGTCACCGGTCATATAGAATCGGCGCTTGAAGACATGGCGAAGAATCTTGCCATTTTCAGGCCACAGGCCCAGCCAACGGTGCCGGGGATGCCCGTCATATTTCCCGAGGCCGATCCATTCCAGCCCTATCAGGTCAATCTCATTGTTGACAACAATGACAATAAGAGTCCTCCGGTCATAATAGAGGAATACCCTACCTATAGAAACATATTTGGAAGTATTGAAAGAATTGTGGACAGAAGTGGACTTTGGAGGACGGATTTCAGCAAGATCAAGGCCGGTTCTCTTCTCAAGGCAAACGGCGGTTATCTGGTGATCAATCTCCTCGACGCGATAGTGGAGCCGGGTGTGTGGCCGGCGCTCAAGAGGGCCTTAAAGAGTGAGAAGCTTGAGATACAGACTTATGATCCTTTTTATCTTTTTACGACGAGCGGGCTCAAGCCTGAACCTATAGACCTGGATACTAAGGTAGTGGTTATAGCGGATGAATATCTCTATCATCTTCTCCTCTTCTACGATCAGGATGTGAAAAAGATATTCAAGGTGAGGGCGGATTTCGATACTGCCATGGAAAGAAACGACTACAGCATTAAACAGTTCGCCGCCTTCGTAAGACTCAAGACCGATGATGAGAAACTGCTGCCTCTGTCCAGGGATGCGGTCGCGGCCCTTATAGAGGAAGCGGTCCGCATGACCGGAAGACAGGAGAAGATATCAACAAGCTTTCCAACTCTGACGGATCTTCTCCGTGAGGCCGACTTCTGGGCGAGGGGGGAGAACAAAGCCTTTGTAGAGGAGCGCCACATCGAAAAAGCTCTCAATGCGAGGATATACAGGTCCAACCTTATAGAGGAACACATCCAGGAGATGATTGATCGCGGGACCCTGCTGATAGACATGGAGGGGGAAATGGTCGGTCAGGTAAATGGCCTCGCCGTATATTCCATGGGCGATTACATGTTCGGAAAGCCAACGCGTATCACCGCTTCAACCTCCATGGGCAGGGCCGGGATTATAAACATAGAAAGGGAAGCGGATATGTCCGGCAGCACCTATAATAAGGGTGTTTTGATACTTAGCGGCTATTTCCGCCAAAAATACGCTCAGGATAAGCCCCTCACAATGATTGCCAGCCTTGCCTTCGAGCAGTCTTACTCGGGTGTGGATGGAGACAGTGCTTCATCCACCGAGATATACGCAATCCTGTCCAGCCTGTCAGGCATCCCGATCAGGCAATACATAGCAGTCACCGGATCGGTCAATCAAAAGGGGGAGGTGCAGGCCATAGGAGGGGTGAATCAGAAGATCGAAGGGTTCTTTGATTGTTGCAGAAAAAAGGTGCTCACAGGCAGGCAGGGAGTCATGATTCCTGAGAGCAACCTCAAGGATCTCATGCTTCGCAAGGATGTAGTTGATGCGGTAAAGAATGGGCAGTTCCATATTTACAGTGTAGCAAAGATTGATCAGGGAATAGAGATACTGACCGGGGTTCCGGCCGGCGAGCGGTCTTCGGACGGCACATATCCCGAGGGGACTGTAAACTGCCTGGTTGAAAAAAGACTCAGGGAGTTTGCCAAAGGATTGAAGGAGTTTGGAGAGCCGGATACCCCGGGAAAAACCAAGAAAGAGCGGACAGGGAAAAGGAAAGAAAAGACGGAAAAGACCCGGTGATGGATAATAAAGCAACTGAAGCCGGACCGCTTCATGAAAAACTGAAAATAGCAAGGGAACTTTGCAGGAGGGCAGGGACCGGGTTTCTGCGAGATGAGGGACTGGCACGGCTGCTGGAGAGTTACAGGAGGGCGTGCAGGAAATCCGGCCGATTGAGGGGTGAGGCAGGTGTGACGGCCCAGTGCGGAATCTGTGAAAGGCTTGAAGGTGGTTCCTGCTGCGGCGCAGGCATAGAGTTGCGCTATGACGTATGGATGCTTTTCATGAATCTCATCCTCGGAGCCAAGCTGCCTGATGAGAGGCTCTATGCGGATAGCTGCCTTTTTCTGGGACCCAGGGGGTGCGTCCTTGCAGCCAGAGACGTCCTGTGTGTCAATTATTTGTGCGCGAGGATAACGGAGAGGTGTGAAAAGGAAAAGATAATCACCCTTCAGGAGGCGGAAGGCGAGGAGTTGATGCTTCTTTTTCTAATCAATGAGGAGGTTAAGAAAAAAGCGCGTGATCTCTATGTCGAAAAGGGAAAAAAAGCGTGATAGACTCTCAAACGATGAAAAAGACCCTTGGGCGGGTCGCATCCTTCTACGACAAGAGAAAGGTCGGAGAGACAGGGGCGCTTGGTTTCAGAAGATCATCCGATCTGAATATCCTCCTTGACTGTGTTGAGGTCCTGCTTCAAGAAGGGCTCATCATCCCGGGTGAGAGCAGGTTCCTCGACCTGGGCTGCGCCGACGGCAGGGTAAATGTGTTCTTCAGCTATCTGGTGAGGCTTTCAGTGGGGATAGAATTGGATGAATGGACGGCTGAAGAATATGAATATCTTAAGGGATTTCTTGAAAATGAGCTTGAAGTTCAGGGACTCCCTAAGCTGCCGACCAACATCAGCATATTTCATGGTGATTCGACAGGCGCAGAGGTTTATCGCTCCATCAGCAAAGAGACAGGGGTGGAATTTGAAGACTTTGATCTTTTTTATACCTATCTCGTGATGCACGAAGAGTTTGCCGAGCTGATCAAGGCCAGAGGCAGGAAAGGATCTGTGTTTCTGGTCTATGGAGTTGACCGCATCCTGCCTCGCTACGAAGGGCTACGGCTCCTTCCCGTCAGTCCTCTAAAGGGTATTCTGGCCGCCTACAGGAAGGAATGATTGATTCCTTCTCATGTGGAGGATAAGGGAGCAACTAGTGTCCATCCGGAAATGAGATAGTTTTATATGAAAATGCTTCCAACTTATTGACCATTTTCATCCTTCGTTGTGCCCTGCCAGGGCATGGCAGTGAGTGAAGTAATCATGGACAATGAAATAGCCGGCAAAAAACTTTCCGTCATACGGGAGTTAAATGAAATGAATAAAATGATCGCCCTAGTTGTTGTCCTGCTTATGCTGTATTCGTCAATGCTTTCAGGCTGCTTCCTGTTTGACGGAGGCGACAAGAAGGCGGATGAATATTATGAACTCGGGCTGCAGGCGGTCCGGGGGGGAAAAGACGCAGAGGCGATAATATATTTCAAGAACACCCTCAAGAAAAAACCATCGCATGCAAAGGCACGGCTTGAACTTGGTCTTTCCTATCTGAGACAGTCTCAGATTCCATTTGCGACAAGAGAACTCTCTCTTGCAGCCGGAAGTAAGGAGACCCTTGAAGATGCGTCAAGGGCGCTCGCACAAATCTACATGCAGACGGGTGAGTATTCGAGGGCCATCCCTCTTCTTGAGGCTGTTCTGGCAAACGCCGCCCCAGGACTGCACGACTTTTTGATGCTTGGTGAGTGTCTCCTGGCGGTTCGCAGACCAGGAGAGGCCTTGGTGGTTTTGAAAAAGGCGGAAGAAAACTATCCCAAGAGCGCGTTTCCGCCCGTCCATATCGCGAGAGCCTTACTCCTGGAGGGTAAGGAGGAGGATGCCAGGGTGAAGATAGAGGAAGCCTTGGGCCTGGAACCTGGAAATCTTGAGGTTCGTCTTCTTGCCGGGAGTTTTTATGAAAAGGCCAGTGATACGGCAGAAGCTGAGAAGGTCTTCAGGAAGGCTAACAGCGATTTTCCTTCGGATGCGCTGTCGTGGATATCGCTTGCCCGTTTCCTTCACAGGGTCAAGGAGAAAGCAGACGCCGAGGCTGTCTTGAAGCAGGCGTTGAAGGCGGGAATAAAGGATCCGTCCATACTTCATCTGCTCGCGATCACATATCACTTGAAAAAGGATTTTGATTCAGCTCTCAAGACATTCAAAGATGCTTCCGATCAGTTCCCGGATGATTGGAGAAGCATGATCCTTCTCGGGGATTACTATCTCGTCTTGAAAAGAATCGCCGAGGCCAAGATTACCTATGAGAAGGTTGCTGAAAGGTGGCCCCAACTGGTACCCGTTAGATCGAAGATTGCGGAAGTCTTGATTGCCGAGAGAAAATACGAAAAGGCGCGCCAGCACGTGGAGGCGATACTCAAGGATGACTCCAGATACGCAAGGGCAAGAATACTCAGGGGTATTCTCCTTTTGACCGAGGGCAATATCTCCGAGGCAAGGGAGGATTTCCTGCGGGCCAAGGAGATTATTCCGCGTTCACCAGACGCCAGATTTCTCTATGGGATGACATTCCTTGAGGAAGGCCGCTATGATCTGTCTCTGTCTGAGTTGATGGAGGCCCTTGAGGTATCTCCAGCCTCCTTAAATGTAAGGATAGCGCTTTCCTATGTGTATTTCAAGACGGGCAGACCCGGAGCGGCTATTGATGAGCTGAGCAGGGTCATTGAATCACAACCAGACAATGAGCGGGCTCTCATGCTAAGGGCTCAGGCCTTCAGGCTCACCAGGCAGTTTGAAAAGGCCGAGGCGGACTATATGAAGGTCATTGAGATGATGCCTGAGCTTAGTTTACCCAGAATAAGGCTTGCTGAAACATATATGGCGATGGGTGCGGCGGCAAAGGCCGCCGAGACCTTAGAGCAGTTGTCCGATGGTGCAGCCGCCGATACGCGTGTTCTCGAGTTGACGGTGCGAGCCTATGTTACTGACGGAAGATATGATGAGGCTATGCGCATACTCGATGGCCGGGGAAAAAGCAAGCCCGATCTAATTGCAATACCGATTCTGAAGGCCGGAGTGCTCCTGCGCAAGGGTGATTTCGAAACTGCGGAGGCCATTCTTAAAGAACTCAGGAAGAGTCATCCTTCTTCAATCACCCCCTGCCTTGTCCTTGCAAGGGCATACCTGAACAGAACGGATTATGATCGTGCGACTCAGACTTACCTTGAGGCGCTTTCCCTTGAGCCAGGGAATACGGATGCGCTTTGCGGAAAAGCCAGAGCCAATTACCTGGCGGGCCGCACGGATGAGGCGATAGCAGCCTACGAGGAGGTTCTTGCCATTAACGAATCGCTGGCTCCCGCAGCCAACGATCTGGCCTATATCTATGCCGAGTCGGATAGAGAGATTGAAAGGGCTATGGGGCTGGCTTCGAGGGCAAAGGAGATGCAGCCCCGGAATCCCGACATACTTGATACGATGGGCTGGGTGCAGTTCAAGAAGGGACTGATTGCACACGCTGAGAAGAATATCAAGGAAGCACTGGGAAGGAGATCTTCTGAGCCGCTATTTCATTATCACCTGGGATCTCTTTATTACAAAACCGGCAGATATAATGAGGCAACAGCGTTTTTCAAAGAGGCGGTGCGCCTGGGACTGGCGGAAAAGGAGGCCGGGGACGCAGAAGTAAAGATAGAGAGAATGAAAAAGATGGCTTCCGATATGGAAATGGCAA
>MNYJ01000002.1 GCA_001874005.1 Desulfobacteraceae bacterium CG2_30_51_40 | reverse complement strand
TTGCGGTTGCCTCGCCCGCATCCTCGCCGCGGTTCTCCAGGGCCAGCCGGGAACGCTCGATGGCCTCATGCAACTTGCGTTTCAGAACATCCTTGGGCGGCAACACGGTCAGGTATTCGGCGATGTGGATGCCCGAGCGGCCGAGCTCCAGAAGTTCGATCTGTTCGGCGTTTTTCCCGGCGCAGAGGATAATGCCCAGGGGCGAATCTTCCCCCGGTTTGCGCTCGTGTTTCTCAAGCCAGCGCAGATATAACTCCATCTGGCCCTTGTGATCGGGCCGGAACCTGTCGAGCTTGAGTTCCACCGCCACCAGCCGCCGCAGGTCACGATGGAAAAAGAGCAAGTCCAGGTAAAAATCGTCATGATCCACGGTGATGCGTTTCTGGCGGGCGACAAAGGCGAAGCCGCCGCCCAATTCCAGGATGAAGGATTCCAGTTCACGCAGGATGGCCGCTTCCAGGTCTTTTTCCTGGTAAGCGCCTTTCAATCCAAGAAAGTCGAGCAGGTAGGGGTCGCGGAAGACCAGGTCGGGAGTCATCTTGTCTTCTTCGCGCAGGGCTTGAAGTTCGAGCTTTGCCAGCTCCGCCGGTTTTTTGGAAAGGGCCGTGCGCTCGTAGAGCATGGAGGCTATCTTCTGCCGAAGGGTGCGGACGCTCCAACGTTCCACCCGACACATCTCTGCGTAAAATTCCTTCTGCAACGGTTCTTTCAAGTAAATAATCTCCTTGAAATGAGACCAGCTTAATTGTCTCGACATAGTAGAGACTATTTGAACATCGGGGAAGACATCGGCAAATCGAATCATGTGGCGGATGTTTTTTGCAGAAAACCCGCTTCCATATTCCATCTCCAATTGTCTCGACACCGTCGAGACAATTTCTTCCCCGTATTCGGCCCGTGAGCCCTTGAGAATCTCCTGGCCAACACGCCCGCCGATTCGCCAATAGAGCATGGTCAGCCCGGCATTCACCGTAACAGCGACGGCGGCACGGGCCTCCTCGATCATTTGCTGGATGTCGCAAAGCAACTTCGGAGAGATTTCGCCCAAACCGGATGGCTTTATGGGCTGATCGCTCATTCGGTCACCTCCGCGAGCATCTCGGCGATTTCCTTTTCAATCTTCTTGAGGTCGGCCTCGATCTCATCCAGCGGGCGGGGTGGGGTGTATTTATAGAAATAGCGGTTGAAGTTGATTTCGTAGCCGATCTTGGTCTTGGTTTCGTCCACCCAGGCGTCGGGCACGTGGGGCAGGACCTCTCGCTTCATGTATTCAGCTACGTCTTCCTTGAGAGGCACGTTCTCGTAGTCGCGCAGTTCGGGATCGGGTTCGGGGTTCCCCTTCGAGTCTGTGCAGATGTCCGCCGTCTCGTCCCGCTCGGAAAGGGCCATGAGCATTGCCTTGAAGAGCGCGGTCGGGACCTTGAGATCCGACTTCTTGAACGTCTCTTTCATCATCTCCGCGAACTTTTCCCGGTTCTTGACCATACCTTTAGCGGCAAGCGGCCGCAGGGCGGAAAGGATGGCTTCTTGAAGCCTGCGACCTTCTTCGATCTCGGCGGCAGCGGCCCTTGTATCCTTGCGTTTCTTGCTGGAAGCGAGGTTGGCGAAAGCCGTGGTTTCTTTGAGGTGGGCGATCCGAGCCTCGTCCACTGCGAAGTTGAGCCTCAGGGGACGTTCAACGGTGATGCGCCGGTAGCCGAAGTCCTGGTTATCGAAAATGTGGACATGATCTGCATCTTCTAAATTCCCGTAGAGTCGGGTTATCTCGTCGCGCTGATCGCTGCAGACTTCGTTTCGTTTATTGCCGAGGGATTTGCGCATCTTCTTGAAGAAGCTCGTTGCGTCCACCAGTTGAATCTTGCCCCGGCGGCCCGGCTTTTTCCGGTTGGTGACGATCCAGAGGTAGGTGTAGATGCCCGTGTTGTAGAAGAGCTGGTCCGGCAGAGCGACGATGGCCTCCAGCCAATCGTTCTCGATGATCCAGCGGCGGATTTCACTTTCTCCAGACCCGGCCGCACCGGTGAACAGCGGCGACCCGTTGAAGACGATTCCAAGGCGGGTGCCTCCTATCTTCGGCTCCCTGCCTGCGCCGTGGCCGTCGCGGCAGGCAGGCTTCATCTTACTGATCATGTGCATCAGAAAGAGAAGGGAGCCGTCATTGATGCGGGGCAATCCAGCGCCGAAGCGTCCTCCGAACCCCTGTTCTTCGTGTTCGCGCGTGATGAAGCCGGCTTGCGGTTTCCATTCAACGCCGAAGGGCGGATTGGCCAGCATGTAATCGAACTTATGGCGCGGAAACCGGTCATCGGTGAAACTGTCGCCAAACGCGATGTGCTCGATATCCTGCCCCTTGATCATCATGTCGGAACCGCAGATGGCGTAAGCCTGGGCGTTGTAGTCCTGCCCGAAGACCTCCAGGCGCGCATCGGGATTGAGCTCGCGCACGTAGTCCTCAGCCACGGACAACATGCCGCCCGTCCCGCAGGCCGGGTCGTAGAGGGTCTTGACGATGCCTTTGGTGGTGAGGATGTCGCCATCCGGCATAAAGAGGAGGTTCACCATCAGGCGAATGACCTCACGGGGGGTGAAGTGGTCGCCGGCCTCTTCGTTCGATGCCTCATTAAATCTCCGGATCAGCTCCTCAAAGATGTAACCCATCTCGATGTTCGAGACGGCATGCGGGTGCAAGTCGATATCGCAGAACTTGGCTACCACCAGGTAAAGCCGGTCGGCTTTGTCGAGCTTGGCGATATGTTCCTCGAACCCGAAGTGCTCGATGATCTCCCGTGCCCGAGTGGAGAACCCCTTGATGTAATGGGTCAGATTTGCGGCGATGTTGTTCGGGTCGCCCTTTAGCTTTTCGAACGTGTACCGGCTGGTGTTATAGAACGGCACGCCCGTGACGCGGCAGAGGATGGGATCGAGGTTTTTGACCTTGCCGCCAGAAAGCTTCTTCTGCTGTTCGAGAACCTTGTCCTTGGTGGGCGAAAGGACACAGTCGAGACGGCGAAGAACAGTCATAGTGAGCATGACGTCCTTGTACTGATTTGGCCGATAGGGTCCGCGAAGGAGGTCGGCAACCGACCAAATGAAGCTTACTTTTTCGCCGAAATGGTTCATGGCTGCTCCTCATTCTGATCTTGGTCAGGGTCCGCGAAATCAATCATGGGCAAGTGGCTCCGCCATTAGCGATCTCCTCCTGAAACGGGCTTGGCAGCTCGCGTTTCTTCCAGCCAATGGTCAATGGCTCCTTTCCGGAAACGCCAGTGCCGGCCGATCTTCTGGGAGGGGATCTTGCCTTCCCGAACGAGCTTGTAGAGCGTCGACTTCGGTATTTTCAGGTAGGCGGCCAACTCTTCGATGGTCAGTACGGCACCTGGTTTTTCATCCATCAAGCGCACCTCTCTGGTCTCAAGGCAAAGTTCGACAAAACATACCTCATATCAAGCACATAATTTACAGTTATTGACAGTTGATGTCAAGCGTTTTTGGAATCGCAGAGGGAAAAATCAACGCCAGATTCCGCCGGTTAGCTCTTTGAAGCTCCCGGTCCAATGATCCCAGACTACGTACTGCCAGGCCGCCTGCCTGCCGCGACGAGAATTGTGGCGCAGACAGGGGAACTCGGTTCTATTTGCCCGGACAGGGACCAGTACCCGGCGGTAGAAGCAGAGACCGGCGCCTGCCTGTGCCGTGCCCGGCACGGCAGACAGGTAAGTCGGCGTGGACACGCCTGAAACGACGAGACCCCGAGGAGATCACCCTTGCCGAGGAAGGGCCATGCCGCACCCTTTCGGAGGGGGAGTTTATTGACAGGTTATTGACCTGAATGAAAAAGGGCTTTGGCCTTTCTTGCCTAAGCCCTTGTTTTTATTTGGCTCCCCGGGACGGGCTCGAACCGCCGACCTAGTGGTTAACAGCCACCCGCTCTGCCTATTGAGCTACCGGGGAATGAAACAAGGAGAAATAGTAGCAAAGGGAGTTCGAGAGGTCAATAAAAATCTGAAATCGACAGCGGTTAATGAGCTTGACAGAAGGGCCGGTAACATCTATGAACTTATCAGTAATAGAAGAAGAACTCCTATCAAGGAAGAAATAGAGATGAAGCAGATCATCCTGGGTACCGCTGGCCACATTGACCACGGAAAGACATCCCTCATAAAGGCCCTTACCGGCATTGACACGGACAGGCTCAAGGAAGAAAAGGAGCGCGGCATAACCATAGAGCTTGGCTTCGCCCATCTGAAACTTCCCGGCGGAAAACTCCTTGGCATAGTGGATGTGCCGGGCCATGAGAAATTTGTCAAGAACATGGTGGCAGGCGCCACAGGTATTGATCTGGTGGCCCTTGTTGTGGCCGCCGACGAAGGGGTAATGCCCCAGACCAGAGAGCACATGGAGATATGCTCCCTTCTGAGGATAAAATACGGAGTAGTTGTCCTCACCAAGGTGGATATGGTTGACGCGGACTGGCTTGGCCTTGTGAGAGAGGATGTTAGCGAATATCTAAAGGAGTCATTTCTGGCCGACGCCCCCATAGTGGAGGTTTCCGCCGTAACAGGGCAGGGAATAGAAGATTTCATAAAGGTTCTTGACGAGGTGGTTCAGGGTATTCCCGAAAAAGATACAGGGCATATCTTCAGGCTTCCAATAGATCGCGTTTTTACGATGAAGGGATTTGGTACCGTCATCACCGGGACGACGATCTCAGGGGTGATTCACACAGGCGATGAGGTCACGGTTTATCCCGAAGGGGTAAGCTCCAGGGTGCGGGGAATTCAGGTGCACAATGAGGATGTGAGCGAGGTCAGGAGCGGGCTCAGAACAGCCGTGAACCTTCAAGGCGTTGAAAGGGCGAGCATAGAAAGGGGCGATGTGCTTGCAGCCAAGGGTTCGCTCAGGGCCACAAGACTTGTTGACGTTACGCTCGAGCATCTTCCGAGCGCTCCTAGGAAACTCAAAAACAGGGCAAAGGCCCGTTTTCACAGCGGCACCTGCGAGATCATCGCGACGGTGGTTCTTCTGGATCGTGAACAGCTGGAGCCCGGCGAGAGCTGTCTTGCCCAGATCCAACTTGATGAACCCACCGCTGTCCTCAAGGGCGACCGTTATGTGCTCAGAAGCTACTCTCCCGTCAGGGCCATAGGCGGAGGCGAAATCCTCCATCCCCTCCCCCTGAGAAAGAAGAGATTTGTCGAGAAATCCATCTCGGATCTGAAGCTCCTGCACAAGGGAGACGCAAAGGACGTGCTGGAGACCTTTGTTTCCATGTCCAGGACCAAGGGCGTGGAGGAAGCGGAACTGTCGTTTCTCGCCAATATGGGTACAAAAAAGCTTTCCGCTACCTTGCAGGCCCTTAAGACTGAAAGAAAGATAATCGCTTACGACCGGGAAAGAGGTGCCCTCATTCACGCGGATACCCTTTCAAAGGCTGTTTCCGAGCTTATTGAAACCCTGTCTGAATTCCACAGGGACTCCCCTCTGAAACCGGGGCTTTCCAAGGAAGAGCTGCGCACACGAACCGTCGGGGCCGTCAATCCAAAGCTTTTTGCCTACATGTTGAACAGGCTCTCTCAGGACGGTGAAATCGCTGTAGAGATGGACACCGTGAGGCTTAAAAGCCACAAGGTGGTTCTGGCTGAGGATCAGGAAAAGACGAAAAGACAGATCCAGGAGATATATGAAAAAGGCGGTCTTCAGCCTCCCTACTTCAAGGAACTCAAGGAGAAGCTTCCTGAAAAGACGGCAACCGAAGTCCTGGATGTCATGTGCAAGGAGGGGGTGCTGGTCAAGGTAAAGGAAGATCTCTTTTTCCATGCCCATGCGATAGAGGAACTCGAAAAACGCCTGGTGGCCTTCCTTAAGGATAAAGGTGAGATGACAACCTCTGAGTTCAAGGACCTCACAGGGGCCTCCCGTAAATATACCATTCCTCTTATTGAATATTTCGACAAAAAACAGATCACGGTACGCGTGGGCGATAACAGGGTGCTCAGGAAAAAGTGACAGTTCATGACCGCCGTCCTGAATGAAGAAACAGGAGTTCTATGCGATTGCCTGGGCCTGGGGAAAAAGTCCCTTGTGGCAATCGTAGGTGCCGGCGGGAAAACCACCCTCATGAGGCGATTGACAGAAGAGCTTACCGGGATAGGAAAGAAGGTTGCAGCAACGACTACAACCAAGGTGCGTGAAGCAGAGGCAGGAGTGTATCCCGGGGTTGTCTTGACGGATGAGGAAATTGACCCGGCCAGGGCTATCGGCAAGTGTCTTGAGCATTATGGGTCTGTATTTGTGGGGAAAAACCTCCTTGATAACGGAAAGATCTCCGGCATAGATTCCGAAGAGGCGGACAGGCTCTTTTTAAGAGGCGACATTGATCATGTGCTGGTTGAGGCGGACGGGGCTGCCGGAAGACCTCTCAAGGCCCCGGCCGGTCACGAGCCCGTGGTACCATCACTGACAACCATGACTGTGGCGGTCGCCGGCTGCGAGGTGTTGGGAAGGCCTCTTTCGCACGATCTGGTCTTCAGACAGGAGAGATTTCAGGAGATAACTGAGACCGCCCCCGGCGAGATCATTTCTCCGGAAAAGGTAAGCGCCTTGTTCCTCCACGCTGGAGGTATTTTCAAGGGGACCCCGAAAGAGGCCAGGCTGATCGCCTTTCTAAACAAGATGGAGCTTGTAGTAGATATAAATTCGATGGAGTCTCTGGCGGAGCTATTGCTTGCTGCCGCCTCGGGTGTGGATTTGGTCATTGCAGGCTCTCTCAATAGGAAGAAATACAGATTGTTCAGGAGGAATTGATGAGGAAGTTATACGCCGCCCTCAGGAAGGCGGTTATGGAACAAGGGACGGCTGTGATCGCCACCATAATAAGACAGGCCGGGTCTTCGCCGAGGAGCTTGGGGACGTCTTGTGTCATCAAAGCTGACGGCTCCATTACAGGCACCATAGGCGGAGGGCTCCTTGAGGCCATGACGGCAAAGGCAGGGCTGGATGTCATGAGATCTGGGTCTGCAAAGAGGATATATTTTTCCCTTAAGGGAACGGAGATAGCAAAAAGCGACATGCTTTGCGGTGGGGAGGTAGAGATATTCCTTGAGCCTGTTTCAAGGGAAAACGCCGCCGCCATTTCCATTATTGAAAAGATTCTTGAAACCTTCGCCTCAAAGGGCTCAGGGGTTTTGGCTACTGTGGTCCAGGAAGAGAAATGGAGGAGAGGGGCCGCGCCCAAGCTTTTCCTCGGCGCGGACGGGAAACTCACCGGTTCGATTGAGGGCCTCCCAAGCATAGGAGAGATTATCGGAAAAAGCACGGCTGAGGTTCTGGTAAAGAGGAAACCCTTTCTCATCAGGGAAAATGATTCCAACGGCCGATTGATAGAGCTTTTTCTTGAGCCGGTTGTGGGAGAGCTGAGACTATTTATCTTCGGCGCCGGACATGTCTCGGCGCAGATAGCCCCCATAGCCTCGAGGGTCGGTTTCCAGGTGGTGGTGATTGACGATAGAGCGGAGTTTGCTGACCCTGCCAGATTTCCGGATGCATCCGAGGTCCATGCCTGGCCTTTCGAGGGGCTTTTTGATCGGATTGATGTGGATGAAGAGTCCTTTCTCGCTATTGTCACAAGGGGCCACGCGCACGACCGCGATGTCCTGGCGCAGGCCCTGCGCACCAGGGCCAAATATGTCGGGATGATAGGGAGCAGGAGGAAGAAGGCGGCTGTTTACGCAAGCCTCCTTGAAGACGGGTTTACCCAAAATGACCTGGATAGGGTTCACTGCCCTATAGGGCTTGAGATAGGGGCCGAGACCCCTGAAGAGATCGCGGTTAGCATCGCCGCGGAACTTATAAAGGTGAGAGCTGAAAAGGAGACATAAGGGATATGGCTGGAAATTTCGATGAGTGGCTATGGGAGAAGGTTGGATTAAAGACCGTTGAAAACTTGAAAAAACACGGTTTTGATCCCCATTATACCGGTTCCGTGGGCCAGGCAAAGACACTGATCATGGGCATGATAGGAGGCTTTCAGAGTTTCGGATTCGGGGGCTCCGATACCACCCGGGCCATAGGGATCATGGAAGAGCTGAGGGCCCAGGGAAAGATTATCTACGATCACTGGCAGAAGGGGCTTGAACGCGAGCAGGATCTGAATATCAGGCTCCAGCAGGGACGCTGCGACTGCTTTCTCTGCAGCGCAAACGCCATCTCAATGACAGGCGAGGTCGTCAATGTTGACGGCATAGGCAATCGAACCAACGCCATGAGCTTCGGCCCGAAGAAGATTGTTATTGTTGCGGGCATGAACAAGGTGACGCATGACCTTGATTCGGCCCTCAGGAGGGTCAGGGAAGTGGCAGGCCCCATGAGGGCCAAGAGCCTCGGAATGGCGACCCCTTGCGCGGAAACCGGGCTTTGCAGCGACTGCAATTCCCCCCAGAGGATATGCCGCATAACTACCATACTTCACAGAAGACCGATACTGAGCGATATCTCTGTGGTATTGGTCTCGGCGTCTCTGGGTTTCTGATGGCAGGGCACACGCATCGTTTTGTTGATGAATACGACGGCTTTGTAGGCTTCGGCCTGAGCAGGGATGTGGACGAAAAGACCATCACTTACTATCTTCAGAAGTTTTCCGATGATGAGTTCATGGAGCTTATAAGGGGCCGGATGACGGCCCCGGATATGGAGGCCCTCTTTGATATGGTCACAAGCCTCATGAAAAAATACATTACGGATGAGGAATATCACCGTTACTTTCTGAAGGAGTGAAGTTTTCCGGACAAGCCCCCGCCGCCTAACGTTCTGACGAGGTCAGGCCGTCGTGAACCGGTGGCGCACATAGAAGTGCGCCGGAGAGGCGATGAATCAGGTAGGGCCAAGCAGAAAGGCCTTATTTCAAGCCCGCTAGGCCAATCGCAAGAGGGCCTTTTTGTAAACCTCTGTCGCGCGGTCTCCGAAGCAGACAAAGACGACCTTCTCTATTGTCTTATCGGAGGCCAGGAACCGCATAGTTTCGGTGAGGGCTATTTGGGTTGCCTCCTCCAGGGGAAAACCGTAGGCGCCCGTGCTGATGGACGGGAAGGCTATTGATCTGGCTCCGATATCCACCGCGGCCTTGAGGCTGTTTTTGTAGCATGAGGCAAGGAGTTCCCTTTCCCTTGAATGGCCACCCCGCCATACAGGACCGACCGTATGGATGACCCACCTGGCAGGAAGGCGGTAGCCTTTGCTCACCCTCGCCTCGCCTGTGGGGCAGCCCCCTAGCCTGCGGGTCTCTTCGAGGAGTTCAGACCCCGCTGCCCTGTGGATCGCTCCGTCCACCCCTCCCCCGCCCAGAAGCGAGGTGTTGGCTGCATTGACGATGGCATCCACATTCTGTTTGGTTATGTCGCTCTGGATGATCTCTATCTTTTCTTTCATGGATGACCTCCCTTTCGAATCAAGCTTAAACCCATGCTTCAAGCTGGGGCAAATAAAGATGCAACTGTTCGATAGTCAAAGGGCTTTTCATATAAACGCTCATGACAGAAATATTTTGTCGCCCCCGCTAATGAAAATCCTCCTCCGGCTCTACACTTTACGAGGTCGAGGATTTCCCTCCCCCCGCGCGGGGGAGGGTCGGGGTGGGGGGTGTATTTTCACGGTAAATTGTCTGCGAAATGCTTATCAATAAACTGCAGTAATATCTCCCCCTGATCAATCTGAAAGCCCTTCCGCGATCTCACAATAATTGTTTCGAATGCCCTCTTCAAATGCATCGCGGCTCATGCCTGAAGACTTTTCCGCCGCGTCCCACCAGCCTATCTGATTGAGATGGTCTGCATCCCAGACCTTGATTAGATATTCTTCCTTCCAGGTGGCAGATCGCAGAGAGACCAGTCCGTCATTTTCGCCCTCAAGAGCATGAATGACGCTCCAGGAAAGCCTGAGGGGTTTAAAGATTCTCTCAAGCGGCTGTACGCCCGCAACGGTCCTGTAACAGACCCCGTTTGCAGCCTCAAAATCGGCAGTCAGTCTGTTTCTTTCGGCACATGCTTCAGGGGTGAGGTCCCTTGCCCCTCTTAAGTCGAGGCCAAAATTTAATGCAAGGTCAAGGAGCCTGTTCAGGCGTTCAAGGCTCCAGTGCGCGTAAGGACTTCCCAGGTGGGGAGTGCCGATGGTGGTAAGGGAGGCTACCCTTTCCTCCAGCCTGAATTTATATATCATCCATCGCGCATCCAGACCACCCATGCTGTGGGCGATGATATGAACCCTGGGCCATTTACCGAATCCATGGGTCAGGTCGAGGATCTGATCTCTGAGATCGGTAGCTCGCCTCTCAAGCGGGCCTCCCCAGCTAACCCTGCTGTGAAACACGGTGAAGCCCTCATCAATCAGCGTGGACCTGATCTTTCGAAAGTAATGGAGTCTATCGTCTGGATCGTTATCCTTGGACAGAAGAGGCGTAAAGAACCTGTCGAATGGAAATATCCCGTGTGCGAGAACTATCGGGTAAGAGGTGTTCATGATCTGCGCCCTCCGCGATTAAGGACCATTTACCAAAGCCTTCACAATAAGGATGAGATACGCCCCCGATGCGGCTAGGATCGCCCAATACAAGCCCTTTTCCGCAATTCCGGATTTCGCCTTAAAGCGCGATTCCCTGCCGGAGAATCTGGAAACTGCAGGTATAATGAGGACAAGCACTACGAACACGCAAGGCAGAAGTATCCCAACATAAAAGGGATTCCAGCTCTTGAGAAGGGTTTGTATCCCCAGGAAAAACCAGGGACCGGTTACAATTTGGGCCTGGGCCTCAGGTGGTATATCCATGAAGGGATCAACCAGGATCGCGTACGTCCCTGCGGCTACAAAGGCAACGGCCGCAAATCCCTTCCCGGGCAGCCAGGCACTGACATGCCCCCTTATAAGATAAGCGGTAATGACCGGCAAAAAGAGACAATGATGAAGATAAGGAAGAAAGAAAAAGGCATCACCGCTTCCAACAAAAATCCGGGAGAGCCATTTTCCCGCCATGGGAATTGTATCGAGCATATTCAAGAGTATCGTTCCAGCGAAAAGCCCTTCCTTATCCCCCTTCAGTATAAAGCCTGTGAAAAGCGTTAAAAAACATGCGATTAGAGCCGTCACAAGGCCTGTCCATTCACCCGCCGGATACATCCTGTACCGCCTCCGGACGAAGTGATCCACCGTATGAAAGAGCATCAAAAACACAAAGGCCTGCCCTGTTATGTAGTGTATCTGTCTGAAAAACCATCCGTAAGGGACAAGGCTTGTTATCTCTTCGACATTCTGGAATACGTTTCCAAAGGGCCTGTAGTAAAAGCTTAGAATGATCCCGGATAAGAGGCAAATGAAAAGCGAGGCAAGCCCGAGTCTCGGCATCGCCGTAGAGAATGTCACGGCGATGCCGGCACCTTTGGCTATCCTGTTTACAACTGAACTGCGCTCATTCATGTTCAATCCCCGTGGCGGAGCCGGCATGCCTCCCGCAGGCTTATATCCTTCGCTCAAGTTGCCGGCCGCTATATCTCCACCTTCACGGTTATGCTTCCATCCGAGTTTTTTGTAAGGGGAAGCTCATCCAGGCCCCTGGTCGTGGGGCCTTTAAGCTTTTTGCCTGTGATATCATATACACTTCCGTGACACGGGCACTCAAACCTGCGTGTCAGCGGGTTGTAGTTCACAAGGCAGCCCAGGTGGGTGCATTTCGCGGACAGGGCCCTGATTTTATCTCCGGTCCCGATGAGATACACGCCCTCCTTATGGTTTATATCCGCTCCCTGATCGTTCTGGCCGAAGACTACTTCTCTTGTCTTAGCCCTCCTGAAGGTCATAAAAGAGAGGGCCGGGTAGGCAAGGGCCGCAGCCCCTGCCGCATAAAGGGTGCTGCTCATCCATTTCTTTAGGAATTCTCTTCTTTTCATTGGATCGAACGATTCGTTTTTTCAAATGTTAATATAGCACATAAGGGCAGCGTCAAGAAAGGGAAAGACCATGATCTTGAGAGGTTGATTCGGGACGTCATTTGCCCTAGTATCCAGGAATGGAGGAGATAGGTGTCTCTACACGAAAGATTTTCTACGGGGTTTTTATTCGATAGGGTCCATCCGGAAATGAGATAGTTTTATCGAGTTCAAGGCGAGCGATAATTTTAACCAAAGGAATACATTGACGTATTTCGAGGATTAAAACTTGAGCCCAACGCCGAAATCGGTGAAAATATCCATTTCCGGATGGACACTCGATAAGCATGGAGAGTGATATGAATATAGGCATAGTAGGGGACGGACCACGCTGCGAGTTTCTGATTGAGTTCATTCAGCAGAGCGAATTCCCGACCATGAGACCCAGGGTGGTTGCGCTGGCTAATGATAGAGTGAATGCCCCTTGTGTTGTTAAGGCAAGGGACCAAGGGATTTTTGTTACCACTGATTATAACGACCTTTTCAACAGGGATGACATTGACCTGATTATTGAACTTACTGGGAGGGAAGACGTTTTTTTTGACATACTCAGCAAGAAGAAAAGGTCCGTGCGGGCCTTCGACAGCAAGACAGCAGAGCTTTTCTGGGAGGTGAGCAGGGCCTCGCGGTTGCATAGACTGGCAGAGGAGGAGCTGAGCAAGGCAAAGACCCTTTACAGTGTCTTCATAAACCAACTCCTTCAGGAAGACGTAATGATCATAAGTCCAGCATACAGAATAATTGACGTAAATGACACGCTGTTAAAAAAACTTGGGCTTAAAAGGGAAGAGGTGATCGGTAAGACCTGTTTTGAGATATCCCATCACAGGAACACTCCATGCGAGGGAGAGCATCACCCATGCCCTCTCAGAGATGCAATTAATTCAGGCAAACCATCCCAGACAACCCAAATGCACTACGACAAGGATAGAAATGAACATTACTACGCAATATCCTGCTATCCTATTTTTGAGGGCTCGAAGATAGATGCGCTGGTGGAGATATCCAAAGACATAACAAGAGATATCGAAATTCAAAAGGCTATGATGCAGCAGGAGAAGCTCGCCTCAGTCGGCCGGCTCGCCGCGGGTGTGGCCCACGAGATAAACAACCCCCTGACTACCATCCTTACCACTGCTATGCTGCTTCAGGAGGACTTTGCGCCTGATGAGCCTCTGTTTAAGGACCTAAAGACAATAGCCGACGAGACCTTGAGATGCCGTAGGATCGTAACCAATCTGCTTGATTTCGCTAAACAGAGCAAGCCTTCCAAGAAACAGAGCGATGTCAACATGCTTGTAAGGGAAAGCGTAGCCTTGATAAGGAAGCAGGCTGCATTCAAGGACGTCGAAGTCGGACAATTCTACAGCGATTCCATGCCTGACGTATATCTGGATAAGAATCAGATTCAGCAATGTATAATCAATCTGGGACTAAACGCCATAGAGGCAACTGATTCAGGCGGCAGGGTGAGCTTTGAGACATCATTCCTAGCGGACTCCGGAACTGTCGCTATTGTCGTACGCGACACAGGAGAGGGCATTTCCGAGGAGGACATGAAGAAGCTCTTTGAACCCTTTTTTACGACAAAGGATACGGGAACCGGCCTCGGACTGGCCATCACCCACGGCTTTGTCCAGCAGCACGGTGGGGCCATAGAAGTTGAGAGCAAAGAAGGAGAAGGGACTGCCTTCACAATAAGACTGCCGGTAAAGAAGGATGGACAGGATGAGTGAAAAAGCGGTGCGCATCCTCGTTGTTGATGACGAGATAAAGATATGCGAGAGCTGTGCGAAGATTCTTGAAAGAGAGGGCTGGCAAGCTGAATACGCCGTCAGCGGTTACGAGGCAATCAAGATGCTCGGACAAGGCTCTTTTGATGTGATTATTACGGATCTCAAGATGAGCAGCATGGGGGGCATGGAGGTGCTCAGGAGGGTAAAAGACACCTTCCCTGAAACTATGGTGATAGTGATAACCGGCTATGCCACTGTATCCTCCGCAGTTGAGGTGATGAAGACGGGCGCAACCGACTATCTCCCAAAGCCCTTTACCCCGGAGGAATTAAGGGGCGTTGTGAGGAACGCTCTCAAGGAAAGAGAGATGATTCTTCGGAAGAGAATGGTCAAAGAGGCCGTGCCATCCAAAGGACCTTCAAAACACCAACTTCTTGGGAACAGCAGGAAGCTTAGGACTGTCATAAGGATGATTGAAAAGGTGGCACCCACCGACTCGACGGTTTTGATATACGGAGAGAGCGGAACGGGAAAGGAGCTGATTGCGCGGGCTGTACATGCCAACAGTAAGAGAAGTGATGGGGTCTTCTTTGCCGTTGATTGTGGGACCCTTACGGGCAGCCTTTTGGAATCCGAGCTTTTCGGTCATGATAAGGGTGCCTTTACTGGAGCCCACAAGGATAAGGAAGGTATCTTCAGGCTTGCCGAGAGGGGTACCGTCTTCCTTGACGAAATAAGCAATATAAGTATGGAGGTGCAGGGAAAGCTGCTGCGTTTTCTGGAATCGAGGGAATTTCTGCCCTTGGGGGGGACAAAGATCCATAAGGTGGATATCAGGCTCATACTTGCTACAAACCGGGATCTGAAGCAGATGGTTGCAGCGGGCTCTTTCAGGAAGGATTTCTTTTATAGAATCTTTGTCTATCCGATCGTGGTGCCTCCGTTGAGAGAGAGGAGAGAGGATATCGTGCCTATAGCACTTCACTTCCTGGCCATCTTCAACAAGGAGATGGGAAAAGAGATCTGCGGCTTCACCGAAGCCGCTATCGTCAGGCTTAGTGGATATGAATGGCCCGGTAACGTGCGGCAATTGAGAAACGTGGTCGAGAGGGCGGTTATCCTTTGCGAAAAAGAGAAGATATCAGAAAGGGAACTTGACCTCCCCTACGAGACTGGAGTTATTAGTGAAAGCGTACCGGCCACTAACGAGGAACTCAAGAGAGCCAAAAAGGAGATAAGAGAAAAGTCTGTCTTGAGAATTGAGAGGGATTTCGTTGTGAGCGCCCTTATCCGTAACAACTGGAATATAACCAGGGCCGCTGAAGATGTAGGCCTCCAGAGGACAAATTTTCAGAACCTTATTAAGAAATATGGCATAAAACGTCCCCTGCCGGGAGCGGAACGGAACATCCTCTAAAAACAATATACAGAGTATATTCTTTTTATACATACTTTTTTGAACTTCTTTCCTAAGAACTATCCTGACTATAATCTTGCCTTCTTCGTGACCGATCCTGAGTTAAGCCTTTGTATCTTATATGTTTAAGAAAAAAAAGCTGGGGGTTCTCCCTGCTGACGGTGGATGTCGAAAAGGGTGTTCCCGCCTTTTGATGCAGTATTTTATTATACGGCACTTGCTCTTATCATTCCAGTACCATACAAATTATATATAAACTACAATGGGTTGACCAAAGAACACCTATTGGCATCCTTCATGCTTATAAAGATGACAAAAAAGCAGGAGTTCGGGGCTGGTTGTCCGGATCAAAAGGAGGAAGCAATGGAGACAAAAGGCAGGATCCTGGTAATAGACGATGAGAGGAGCATTTGTGAGAACGTCGAGAAGATACTCGCAAAGAACAATTTTGAGGTGCAGAAGGCTGTAAGCGCAGACGATGCGCTGGACAAGATGGCCCACGAAAGTTTTTCTCTGCTCATTTCAGACATTGTTATGCCTGGCAAGAACGGGCTCGAATTGCTGAGGCTTGTAAAAAAGCAGTGGCCTATAACCAAGGTTATAATGATGACTGCTTATGCCTCTACGGATACGGCCATGAAGGCTATTCGGTTGGGCGCACTGGATTACGTTGCCAAACCTTTTACCCCTGACGAACTGAGATCAAGCGTTGACAAGGCTCTGTCCGGAGAGCTGACCGAGGCCACAGTATCTGAAAGGGAGCGGGAGACCATAGAACTGATAGATGCGGACATGCCATTCGACCGGGAAGAGGTTGCCAAGGTAACAGGGCCGGAATATGTGGACATGCTTGGTCCCTCAGACATGCCGGTAGTGCAGATGCCTGCAGCGGCTGCCGGGGAAAATCTGTGCATGGTGGGGCAGATGGTGTGCGATATATTCAAGAAGCTCGGCGCCACATGCAAGGCCGGTGCGAAAAGCAAAGAATGTCCGCAGAAAAAGGCAAAGGCAAAGAAGGGCACTGGCGCTGAAAAGCGTTTGGATACAAGGATGCTCATAGGGATAGATCTCCCGTTCAACTATGAGGAGGTTGCGGCGGTAACAGGGCCTGAGTACATAATGAACCTGCATCATGACGGCGTTGCATTCATCCCCTATGAGGAACTCAAGAAGACAGCATCCATGCCGGTACTGAAAGAGAAAGAGACAGAAGTGTTACTTCTCAAGAGAGCCGGTGATCATGCCCCGAGGAGCGTCCTTGTTATTGACGATGAGGCAGCAGTAAACAACAATATCAGGAAGATCCTCGCGAAAAAGGGCTACATGGTTGATCAGGCCTTCGGCAAGGGTGAGGCCATTGAGAAAATAACCCAGAGCGACTACAGGCTTGTACTCCTTGATCTCAAGATGCCCGGAGTGAAGGGCCTGGAACTTCTCAAAGCGATAAGGGACATCAGACCGAATGCCATGTTGGTTATCATAACGGGCTACGCAAGCATAGAGTCTGCGGTTGAATCCGCCAGAATGGGAGCGGTTGATTTCCTAGCAAAGCCTTTTACCCCAGATGAAATCCGACACGCCGCGGAAAACGCCATCAGACTTGCTGCATAATTCCTCGCCCGAATCAATTGCCCCCTCCTAGAACAGGGGGCAATTGGTCTGTCGTATAATCTTGTAACACGATGATTCATCCCCTCTAATTCTTTTTCAGATTGAGGATTCTATCGTGTCGCGCGAGTGTTGATGGAGATTATTTATCTTTTCACTCAGCAGTATTTCCCTATCCGCAACGCCTTTATAAAACCACAAATCACTTGACTTCCATGTTTCGAAACCTGTAAGAAGTTACCCAAAATGGTCGCTATGCATTGAGCATCGGAAAAGGAGATGGACAATGGCTGAGAAGGCTCAGGGATCCGTTCTTGTGGTAGGCGGCGGGATTGCCGGTATGCAGGCCGCGCTGGACTTGGCTGATTCCGGATATTACGTGTATCTACTCGAGAAAAGCCCTTCCATTGGAGGTGTAATGGCGCAGTTGGACAAGACCTTTCCGACCAACGACTGCGCGATGTGAATTATCTCGCCAAAACTGGTCGAGGTCGGCCGGCATCTTAACATAGAACTTATCACCTATTCCGATCTTGAGTCCGCTGAGGGCTCGCCTGGAAATTTCAAAGTCAAAGTCAGAAAAAGGGCGCGCAGTGTCAATATGGATCTCTGCACAGGCTGCGGTGTCTGCGTTGAGAATTGCCCGGTCGTCAGTAATGCCGCAGCATAGGTATTGGTTTTGGGCTTTCTATAGTTTGCGCGACAAAATATCCTTGTTGGCGAGCACACGGCAAGGGCGCAAACATGGTTCTCCTACAATGAAAAGACCAATAAACGGATTCTGAAGCTGACTCTTTTAAGAGGATTTACGAGAGATGGGCAAGGCAATAGAGATTGACTGGAACATCATAGAGAATGTAATCAAACAGTACAGCGAGAACCGAGAGGCTCTGCTCATGATAATGCAGGACATCAGCGATATTTACAACTTTGTCCCGCCTGAAGTGGTCCCATTCTTGGCTAAAAAACTTGGTATCAGAGAAAGCCAGGTTTATAGCGTTGCCACCTTCTATAAGACCATCAGCCTTAAACCAAGGGGAAAATATATCGTTAATGTCTGTACAGGGACTGCATGTCACGTCAGGGGGGCCGAAAAGATCATGGACGCCCTGAAGCAGAATCTCATGATTGAAGAAGGCCAAACGACCGATGACGGCATCTTCTCACTGGCGGCTGTGCGCTGCGTTGGTTGCTGCGCTTCAGGTCCCGTGATTACCGTGAACCATGACACGCACGGCGGACTTGACCGCTCCAAGGTTCTTGATGTTATCGAGGGGTATAAGAAAAGTGCCTCTTAGTGAAGCGGGGCGATGGGGGGAAATCAATACGATGGCCAGGTTAGCGAACAAAGATGCCCTGCAGAAGTTGAGAAAATCACTTCAGGTAGTCGATAGGCACAAGAAAGATAAACTGATCTCACTTTGTGGCGGGTCGGGTTGCGGTGCTTACGGAACGGCAAAAGTCCACCAAGCATTAGTTGCGGAACTAAAGAAGCAGGGCCTTCAGGAGAAGGTTGAGATCAAACGTACCGGTTGCCATGGATTCTGTGAAAAAGGCCCCATAATGGTCATTTATCCTCAAGGAGCCTTTTACCCTCAGGTGAAAGAGGAACATGTCCAAGAGATCGTGGAGAAGACTATAAAGGGTAATGAAGTTGTTGATTCCCTTGCCTTCAAAGACCCTTCCACCAAGAAGAAGATCTATTTCGAAAAGGACATTCCCTTCTACAGACTCCAGCAACGAATTATTTTCGGGAACAACGGCCTAATAGATCCTACGAGTATAGAAGACTATATTACTGTTGGCGGTTATTCCGCATTGGAGAAGGCCCTCTTCGAGATGAAACCCAAAGATGTCATCAGTGAGATCAAGAAATCAGGGCTGAGAGGAAGAGGGGGAGGCGGGTTCCCTACCGGCATCAAGTGGGAGACATGCCGCAGACATGAAGGAGAGAGATACGTTATCTGTAACGCTGATGAAGGGGACCCCGGCGCGTATATGGACAGGAGCCTTCTGGAGGGAAATCCCCACAGCGTGATAGAGGGGATGATCATAGGAGCCTTAGCTATCGGCTCAAAAGAGGGCTATGTTTATGTGAGGCATGAATATCCATTGGCTGTGAAAAATCTTTTCACTGCGATTCAAAAGGCTGAAGAGTTGGGCCTGTTAGGCCAAAATATTTTGGGTTCAGGCCTTGATTTTAGGATTCACATAAGCCGGGGTGGAGGTGCATTCGTCTGCGGAGAGTCAACCGCCCTTATGGCCTCTCTGGAGGGCAAACCCGGTCGCCCCAGAGCCAAATATGTGCATACCGTTGAAAAGGGTTTCAGGGATGGCCCTTCCAACCTCAATAATGTGGAAACATGGGCTAATGTGCCCGTTATCATAAATAGAGGAGCAGAATGGTATGCTTCAATCGGGACGGAAAGAAGCAAGGGGACCAAGATATTCTCCCTGGTGGGGAAGGTTGTTAACACGGGCCTGGTAGAGGTTCCCATGGGGACTTCTCTCAGAACCATCATTTATGACATCGGCGGCGGTATTCCCAAGAAGAAGAAATTCAAAGCAGTGCAGACCGGGGGACCCTCTGGAGGATGTATTCCGGAAAGGTATCTTGATCTGGGAGTTGACTTCGACGAGCTGACGAAGGTGGGCTCCATCATGGGTTCAGGCGGTATGATCGTCATGGATCAGGACACCTGCATGGTGGACGTGGCCCGGTATTTCCTGGATTTTCTAAAGGATGAGTCATGCGGTCAGTGCAACCCCTGCAGAGAGGGCATCAAGCAGATGCTTGATATCCTGACCGATATATGCCAGGGCAAAGGCAAGGAGGGCGACATTGAACTGCTTGAAGAACTCGGGGCCATGATCCAGAAATTCTCCCTCTGCGGTCTCGGGACCTCGGCTCCCAACCCGGTTCTAACCACGATCATATACTTCCGCGATGAATATGAGGCCCACATAAGGGATAAAAAGTGCCCGGCAGGCGTGTGCAAGGCCCTTTTCCATTACGAGATAGACAAAGACAAGTGCACGGGTTGTCAGCTTTGCGCCAAAAAGTGCCCACAGGAGGCGATAACCGGGGAGAAGAAAAAAACCCATGTATTGGACCAGGCAAAATGCATCAAATGCGGAATATGTTATGAAAGCTGCAAGTTCGATGCAGTTGTAGTGAGATAGTAGCCTAGGGATTCAAGAGGGATTAAACCCATGATCACTTTCAAGTTGAACGGCAAGACAGTTCAGGGCGATGGAGGAGAATACATCCTTCCGGTTGCTCAGAGAAACGGCGTTGAGATACCTACCCTGTGCCATCACAAGGTCCTTGAGCCGGCAGGGATGTGCCGTCTCTGTACGGTGGAGCTTTTCGACGGTCGGCGTAGCCGGTTTGTCACATCCTGTAACTACCCGATCTGGGAAGGCATGGAGGTCAAGACCGACTCTGCTAGGGTAAGGCAAGGAAGAAAACTGATAGTTGAGATGCTCCTTGCGCGCTGTCCTGATGTGCCTGTCCTAAAAAGGCTCGGTACCGAATACGGGGTAGAGGAGCCACGTTTCAAGAAGGGTGATGACGACTGTATCCTCTGCGGGCTGTGCACAAGGATATGCGAACGTGTGGGCGCATCCGCGATCAGCCTCACGGGACGTGGGCTGGAGATGGAGGTCAGCACCCCTTTTGGTGAGAAGACGGATGTATGCCTTGCCTGCGGAGCGTGTGCTTCAGTTTGCCCGACAGGGCATATCAACATGGATGTCGTCAGGGAGAAACATGCCGCGCATGAAGTGGAATTGATTGCCTCCGAATACGACATGGGTCTTAAAGGTAGAAAGCCTATATATATACCCTATGCCCAGGCGATTCCCAACACTCCGGCAATTGACAGAAGCAAATGCGTGCACTTCAAGACCGGGGGCTGCAAGATATGCGAAGAGGCTTGTGGGGTAAAAGCCATTGATCATACTCAGCAGGATGAGATACTCGAACTGAACGTCGGGGCGGTTGTCCTTGCGCCGGGTTTCAAGCCCTTTGATCCATCCAAATACGTTACGTATCAATACTCGAAGCACCCCAACGTCATGACTTCCATGGAATTCGAGCGCATTCTTTCCGCCTCCGGTCCCACCATGGGGCATCTGGTAAGGATGTCCGATCACAAGGAACCGAAAAAGATAGCGTGGCTTCAGTGCGTGGGCTCCAGGGACATGAACAGGTGCGATCATCCTTACTGCTCGTCAGTGTGCTGCATGTACGCGATCAAAGAGGCCTCGATCGCCAAGGAACACGCGGGAAGCGATCTGGACTGCGCCATATTCTTCATGGACATGCGCACGCACGGGAAGGACTTTGAAAGGTATTACGACGCTGCCCGTGAGAAGCACGGGGTTCGCTTCATCCGCTCCAGGGTTCACAGCATAGAGCCGAACGCGGGCGGGGATGATCTGGTCTTGAGATATGCCACCGAAAAGGGAGAGCAGGTAGAAGAGACCTTCGACATGGTCGTCCTTTCCATTGGGCTTGAAATCTCTGAAGAGATAAAGGGCCTGGCCGAGAAGCTGGGTATAAACCTTACTGAGGGTGGCTTCTGCAATACCTCCTCATTTACCCCTGTCGCAACCAACAAAGAAGGGATTTACGTCTGCGGCGCCTTCCAGGGACCCAAGGATATACCGCAGTCAGTTATAGAGGCAAGTTCCGCAGCTGCTGAGGCCGGCGCCCTTCTGAGTGAGGCAAGGAATACCCTTACCAGGGCTAAAGAGGATATAAAGGAACGGGACATCCGGGGAGAGAGGCCCAGGATAGGTGTTTTTGTCTGCCACTGCGGCATAAATATAGGCTCAATCGTGGATGTAAAGGGCGTAAGGGACTATGCCAAGACCCTTCCCTATGTTGAGTATGTGGCCGACAATCTTTATTCCTGTTCACAGGATACGCAGGATGCCATGACACAGGTGATCAAGGCCAACGACCTGAACAGGATAGTGGTGGCAGCATGCACTCCCAAGACCCATGAGCCGCTTTTCCAGGAAACTCTTGTTAACGCGGGGCTCAACAGATACCTCTTTGAGATGACCAACATCCGTAATCAGGATTCCTGGGTACACAAGGACGAGCCTGAAAAGGCCACTGAAAAGGCAAAAGACCTCGTGAGGATGGCCGTGGCTAAAGCCGCTCTGATAGAGTCCCTGCAGGAGGCCCAGCTTTCGGTTAATCAGAAGGCCATGGTTATCGGGGGTGGAATTTCGGGAATGACGGCAGCCCGTTCCCTGAGCCGCCAGGGATATCAAGTCTGTCTAGTGGAGCGTTCAGGCGAGCTGGGAGGCCAGGCCCTCAACCTATTCCAGACCTGGAAGGGAGAAAAGGTTGGGGCTGAACTGGATGCCCTGATCCGATCGGTAAAGTCCGACAGCCGAATTGATCTGCGCCTTGGCTCCGAAATAGAGAATGTAGAGGGGTTTGTGGGGAGTTTCAAGACCAGCCTTTCTTCGAAGTCGGGTAAGGATACGGTTGAACATGGAGTTACGGTTATCGCAACAGGCGCCTCTGAATATAAACCTACTGAATACCTTTACGGAAAAGACCCCCGGGTTGTGACCCACCTTGAGCTGGACCGGAAGTTCAAGGATGATGATCCTGCGCTTAAAGACGTAAAGACGGCGGTCTTCATCCAGTGCGTGGGTTCGAGAGAGCCGGAAAGACCTTACTGTTCGAGGGTGTGCTGCACCCATTCCATTGAAAGCGCCCTTCATATAAAAGAGATAAACCCTGATGCAAGTGTATATGTCCTTTACAGAGACATACGCACTTACGGGGAAAGGGAGTACCTGTATCGCAAGGCAAGGGCCAAGGGAGTTATCTTTGTGCGCTTTGCGCTCGACAAGAAACCTTGCGTGTCGGCCACCCCGGAAGGACTTTCAGTGGTGGTTGAAGACCATATCCTCGGACGCGACATTGCAATCCGCGCGGATATGCTGGCCCTGGCCTCGGCAATTGTTCCTTACAAGGATGAAAAGCTCGCCCAGTTTTTCAAGGTGCCGATGAATGAGGATGGATTCTTCGTCGAGGCCCACGCTAAACTGGGGCCATCCGAGTTTTCAACGGACGGTGTGTTTTTGTGCGGGCTTGCGCATTATCCCAAGCCCATTGACGAATCGGTTGCCCACGCCCAGGCGGCAAGCTCAAGGGCCGTGAGGCTCCTTGCCCGCAAGAACATAAGCGTAAGCGGCACCGTGGCCCAGACCAATCCCCTCTATTGCAGCAGTTGCGGCATCTGCGTGAGCATCTGCCCATATTCCGCTCCCCATTTTATTGAAAAAGGACCATTTACCGGTCGGGCTGAGATAAATCCGGTGCTCTGCAAGGGCTGTGGACTTTGTGTAGCCTCGTGCAGGTCAGGGGCTATCAATCTTAAAGGCTTCGGCACAGACCAGATTATGGCCATGATAAATGAGATGTAGATGATGCCTGGACTGATTGTAAATAATAAATTAGAGGGCTTGTCTGTTTCTCTTTGAAGCGCTCAACAGGAGATGAGAATGAACGACTGGCAACCAAAAATAACCACATTTCTCTGTCACTGGTGCAGTTACGGAGCTGCGGACCTGGCAGGTGTCAGCCGCTTCCAGTATCCGCCAAACTTTAGGATTATAAGGGTTCCCTGTTCAGGGCGGATAAGCCCAAAGTTTATCCTTGCGGCGCTCCGTCACGGGGCCGACGCAGTGTGGGTTTCCGGCTGACACCCGGGAGACTGCCATTACCTGGAAGGTAATTTCTACGCACGCAGAAAATTCGCCCTCCTTAAAGGGCTGCTTGAACACATCGGAATAGAGCCCGCAAGGCTTCACTTCTCGTGGATATCCTCCGCCGAAGGGGTCAAATTCGCTGAGGTCGCAAATGCGATTGCCTCAGAGGTAAAGGCCCTCGGGCCGGCAAAGTATCTCATCAAGAAAAGAGCCGAGGTGTTGTGATGCTCGAGTACACCAAGAAAATACAGGAAATAGCCGGAAGACTGCTTTCAGAGGGTAAGGTGGAGGTCTTTATAGGTTATGCGAAGGGCACGGTTCCCATGATGAACCACCCTGTAGTCATAAGGGATTCGGCAAAGGCCG
The DNA here is from genome assembly GCA_001874005.1 of Desulfobacteraceae bacterium CG2_30_51_40. Taxonomy (GTDB): domain Bacteria; phylum Desulfobacterota; class DSM-4660; order Desulfatiglandales; family Desulfatiglandaceae; genus CG2-30-51-40. Next base: position 13,772 of record MNYJ01000002.1, on the reverse strand, counting down.
AAACTCTTGTCTGGGACAGCCATTGCGGCCTCAACCTCTGCAACTACCTCACAAAGATGAAGGGGAAGATCGGGATAGTTGCCAACGGATGCAATTCCCGCAATATCGTAACCCATATCCTGGAAAATCAGATTACCAGAGAGCAGCTTTACATAGTAGGTATTCCCTGCGAGGGAATGGTGGATCACAGGGCAGTCAAGAGGGCCGTGGGCAACAGGGAGCTTGAAGAGGTGATTGAAGAGGGAGACACTCTCGTTGTCAAAGGGAGGGGCTTCCGGGAGATCATCAAGAAGACGGATGTGTTACAGCGCAACTGCGCGGTTTGCACACACAGGAATCCCGTCATTTATGACGAGATGTTAGGGCCTCCCGTGGAGGAGCAGACAGGCGTTGACCAGTTTAAGGATGTCAGGATGATAGAGGAGATGACCCCTGAGAAGAAATGGGGTTTCTTTACGCGGACCATCGCAAAGTGCATCCGCTGCTATGCGTGCAGGAACGCCTGCCCGCTGTGCTACTGCCCCACCTGTTTTGTGGATGAATCAAGACCTCAGTGGGTCGGCAAGAGCAATGATCCGACCGACACAATGACATTTCACATATTGAGGGCCTATCATTGCGCAGGGAGATGCACGGACTGCGGGGCCTGCGAGCGTGTATGCCCTGTGGGAATCCCGGTAAGGCAGTTTACGAAAAAGCTCAATAAAGACGCTTTGGAATTCTTTTCATGGGAAGCGGGCCTCGCTATTGATCAGAGACCGGCCCTGGATACGTATAAACCCAACGACTACAACGAGTTCATACGCTAGGGCTATTGATCACAGAAAAGAGATCAACATGGGGTGGATGCCATGACAACGATGTTATTTAGCAAGGATGAATGGGGCCAGGGCCTCTTGGCGGTGGGTAAGTCCATCAAGGTCTTCGTGCCGGTGAAAGAAGGCGATTTTACTGCCTTTCAATTGCTGGCAGAAGAAACTGTTCCTGACTGGGCTTATCAGAATACCAGGATGTCTCCCAAGTCCATTGTATATCCTCAATCTGAAGGGATGTTCAAATACAGCCTCGAAGAAGGCGACCCGGAGGCCAACATAGTCAAAGAGGCCCCTAAGGACTACACCCTCCAGGCAGTGGTGGGAATTAGGCCTTGCGACGCGCACGCCTTTCAGATAGTGAAACGCAACTTCGACAATGAAGAGTTCAGGGACCCATGGTGGGTACAGAGATATGAGGCAACAACCTTTGTGGGGCTCGGCTGCAATGAACCATGCGCAACATGTTTCTGCACGTCGGTTGGTGGGGGACCTTTCGGAAAAAATGGTCTTGATGTCATTCTTCACGATGTGGGAAGCAGGTTCCTGGCCGAAGGTCTGACTGCAAAGGGCGAGGACTTTCTCGCAGGGCTGACTGGAGGACAGGCTGCAGGGGAAAAGGAGCTGGGAGAGGCCAAGGACCTGGAGGGATGGGCAGGCGAAAAGATCACCGCAGGCATCTCTACAGATCAACTAAAGAACAAGGTGGTAACTCAGCTTTTTAATGCGCCGTTCTGGGAAGACGTGGCCTTTTCATGCATCAACTGCGGCACCTGCACCTATCTTTGCCCGACCTGCTGGTGTTTTGACATACAGGATGAGGTCTTCGGGAAAAAGGGCGACCGCATCCGAAACTGGGACTCCTGCATGATGCCTCTATTTACGCTTCACGGCTCAGGCCACAACCCCAGGGATAAAAAGACCCAGAGGGTGAGACAGAGATTTATGCACAAACTCAAATATTACGTTGACAAATATGGAAATGGAATCCAGTGCTCCGGCTGCGGAAGGTGCGTCCGGTTTTGCCCTGTCAATATTGACATCCGCCAAGTGGCCGAATTGATGAATAACTACTAGAGGGGGTATTGCTTTGGAAAATCCATATCTTCCCTACCCGGTGCGCATTGACAACATAACGGTTGAAACCGAGGACAGGAATCTCAAGACATTTAAGTTTGTGTTTCTGAACCCGGAGCATGAAGGGCGATTCAAGTACACTCCTGGCCAGTTTGCCGAGCTTTCCATAGCAGGAAAGGGAGAGATTCCGATAGGAATAGCATCAGCGCCTACCGAAAAGGGCTTTGTCTGCTTCACCGTGAACAAGGTGGGGCTTGTCAGCTCCCATCTCCACAACATGAAGGTGGGCGATATAATGGGGATCCGCGGTCCTCTGGGCAACTGGTATCCCTGGGATCAGATGGAAGGCAAAAACGTGGTGATAATAGGCGGGGGTTTTGCCTTCACAACCCTTCGCTCAAGCATAATTTATATGCTTCATCCTGAAAATCGCCCGAAATTCAAAGAGATCACTGTGGTTTACGGCGCAAGAGGCCCCGGCATGCTCCTCTACAAAGATGAGCTTGCGCAGTGGGAGCAGAGAAAAGACATAAATATGCATATCACGGTGGATTCGACTAATGACTCCACTTGGAAATACAACGTGGGTTTTGTGCCTGCTATAACCGAAAAGAAGATCACCAGCGCCGAGAATGCAATTGCCATCGTATGCGGCCCCCCTATCATGATCAAGTTCACCCAACCCGTGCTGGAGAAACTGGGATTCCCTCCTGAGCGCATCATTCTCTCTCTTGAAATGAGGATGAAATGCGGGATAGGCATTTGCGGAAGGTGCAACATAGGGGATAAGTACGTATGCAAGGACGGGCCGGTCTTCTCCCTGGCGCAGCTTAAGACCATGCCTCCAGAGTATTAGCAGCGTATTGAAAAACCGCCGTTTTCAGGCCGAGGGCCTTTTAGAACTTTGTCTGTTGACCCCGCCTGACGGGCAGTAGAATACATAATTAGCGGAGAGAATATCAAACATCTCATCTGTGCCCTTTTTTATGGCGGCATATAGTTCTTTCATGGTTTGAGCGGAGCTTAAGTTCTCCCTGTAAAGGGCAAAGCTGAAAAGGCTTTCATCCAGTGGAAGCAGTACCTTATCAATAGGCCTACCATACCATGAAACCCGGAGTCTCTCTTTCATCTTGAATATCCGGCGGTAAATATCCCGCAAAAGATCTGTCCTCAAGACAGGATTTACCTGGTTTATTATGCAGTCTGTAAGACCGGTAAGATAGTATATCTCCCTCATGGCTTCCTCATCTTCTCTGTGACTGAATAGAGACAGGATGGTATTAAAGAGTCCGCCCGTCAGCTCGAAGTGGGGGGGCAGGTGCGCCTTTTTCGCGTCCTCGCGGGGCCTCTTTTTTGGCCCGGCAGCTTCAAATTGAACCGAGTGGACGCGTTGCATCTGGATGAAATGACCTGTCTCCCAGTCTGCCCTGCGGAACTCAAACGGCCTGTATATGATTACGTTATCAAGGTATTTATCTGTCTCGCCGAACAGTTGAATAACCTCTCCCAAGATCAGCGCTCCCTTCGATGGCTGTATAATGCCTGTGTGATCATTTCAGGACCGGGGATGGTGTTTCTTGTGGACCTCGCTCAGGTGTTTCCTTGCTACATGCGTGTATATCTGGGTAGTGGATATGTCTGCGTGACCCAGCATAATCTGGACCGACCTGAGATCAGCTCCGCCTTCAAGAAGATGGCTTGCAAAGGAATGCCTCATCTTGTGGGGGCTTATGTCCTTTCTGATCCCGGCCGCGACTCCATATCTCTTTATTATCTTCCAGAAACCCTGACGGCTTAGCCCTGTTCCCCTGCTGTTTAGAAAAAGATATGGCGAGCCTTTCCTTCCTGCCAGTGAAGCCCTGCCGTGCGCAAGATAGACCTTAACCGCTTCTATAGCCTTCTCCCCGATAGGAACCGCCCGCTCCTTGGAGCCTTTCCCCATGGTTCTCAGAAATCCTCCTTCGAGGTGAAGATGGAACGGTTTGAGGTTAAGTAGCTCAGAGACCCTTAGCCCCGTTGCGTACAACAGCTCAAGAAGGGCCCTGTCTCTTAGCCCCAGCGGCGTTGAGGAATCAGGCTTCTCAAGGAGGGTTGATGTCTCATCCACGCTCAGGATATCCGGGAGTTTCCTCGGGAGTTTCGGAGTCTCAAGGAAACGCGCCGGGTTGGCCTCGATTACGCCCTCTGTCACAAGAAATCGGAAAAACGTTCGTATCGCAGAGATATTCCTCGCGACGCTTCTCTTGCCGAGCTTACGGCTCAGGTGCACTACATAGGCCGACATCTGCTCAGGGGAGGCATCAAGGGGAGAGATGCCCCGCTGTTCGAGATAGCCTTGAAACTTCAAGAGGTCGTTACCGTATGCCTGAAGCGTATTAAAGGAAAGCCCTTTTTCTATGCGCAGGTAACTTGTAAAACGGTCAATCATCTCGTGCAACAAGAGGTCTCCTTCTTTAATGAGAAAACTGATACAGATGGGGCTCAGAGGTTATGATCCTGCATCCATGCTCTTCTACAACCACCATCTCCTCTATCCTCACTCCGCCTTTACCCGGTATATAGATACCAGGCTCGACCGTTACCGCCATGCCTTGAGTCAGGGTTTGCGGGTTTTTCGGCGAAAGCCTGGGCTCTTCATGGGCGGCAAGACCGATACCGTGACCGAGTGAGTGGCCGAAATAATCTTCGAATCCGGCATCTTTGATGATTGTCCTTGCCGCCGCGTCGGGCTTTGTGCTCAAGACTCCTTCTCTTATCTCAATTATACCGGCCGCCTGAGCGCTTTTTACCGTATTATAGATCAGGGCGAATTCAGCCGATGGTTTCCCGAGAAAGACGGTTCTGGTTATGTCCGAGCAGTAACCGTTCAGCCTTACACCTACATCAAGTATTATCGGCTCTCCCTCGATAAAGCGTCTTTCCGAGGGTATTGCATGAGGCAGGGCGCTGTTAGGGCCGGATGCCACGATGGGGGGAAAAGAAAGACAATCCGCCCCCGCCTCCCTGGCCAGCCTCTCAACAAGGAAGGCGGCCTCCCTTTCCGTCATTCCAGCGGCAAGAGATTCAATGACGAGGCTAAGGACACTTGAGATCATGTCCGCCGACGCCCTGAGCATATCAAGCTCCTGTTTACTTTTTACCGCTCTAAGCGATTCAACGGTCTTTCCAAGGGGCACAAGAGTTATTCTTGAGGAAAGCGCCCTGGAAACCCTCTGATAAAGCCCCCAGGTTACAAACTCCTCCTCGAATCCCAGGACGCTCACTCCAAGTTTCTTCGTGAGTTCGTCAAGTGCCGCTCCTATGCCGTCCTTTGCGGTGTATATCTCAAATCCCCTTGTCTCTGCTTCCGCCTGAGAGGTAAATCGCGAATCAGTTACCACTATCCTGGTATCGCCTACAATGAAAAGAGAGCCGGAAGACTCGGTAAGGGAGCTGTCTTCTGCGCGAAATCCCGAAAGATAACGCCTGTTTTCCGCCCCTGTGACCCAGAGGGCATCAATTTTTCGCTCATCGAGAATCGAAAGAATGGATTTGATCCTCGCTTCTCTTTCCTTTTCAATATCCATCAATGCACCTCTTTCATGGAAGGCCGCCCTTCCCTTTTATCGGATACCGCATAACCATAGCATGTTGCAATATCGTTCGTATTGTGGGATGTTAACAAATAGAGGCAAGGGTTGCAATGAGTGCGGCTTACTATAAATTCAAGCCCGGCTCTCCGCGCCTCAAGTTTCTAAAGGTAGGTGCGGTTTTAACCGCAAGTAAATTTCCGGAGCAACAAGTGGCGTGACCCAGGGACGCATAGTCGAATATATCGAAGAAGGCAAGATCGTTGCCGCCCTCTGTCTTCAAGACAAGGGCGGACGTCTGCACTTGATAACCGCAAACAACAGGGAGGTTAACCTCACATCAAAGAGGGCTCTTCTCGTTTCAGCCGTCTCCTTTGACGTTTCAAGGCCCAGGGAGGAACTCCTTGAAGCCCTCAGGGCCGCCGAGCAGAAGAGAAACATCCTTAAGAAAGAGATAAACACTGCCGAGCTTTGGGAGTTGATTAAAGACGAGGCTATGCCTCTGGACAATGTTTATCTGGCAAAGCTGGTCTTTGGCGAGTCAGTTTCAGACGAGCATGTTTCCTCTCTGGTTCGCGTCTTATTTGAGGATAGGCTCTATTTTAAGCTTAAGGAGAGCTTTTTTATTCCCAACACGGATGAGCGGGTGGAACTGCTCAAGAGACAGGCGGAAGAAGAGGCCCTGAGGGAAGAAAGGCTCAGTCGTGGCGCCCTGTGGCTTAAAAAGGCCCTTCACGGAAACCTCCAGGAGGATTCAACCTACATGAATTTTGTCCTGGGATGCCTGAAAGATATCGCTCTTTATGGAAGGGATGCCGCATCCTACGAGCACGCTAAGGAGCTTCTTGCAAGGGCCGGGGTCACGGATACCCGGGAGGCAAGGCGGATACTGGTAAAACTGGGCACATGGAATGAAGATGAACATCTTGAATTGATCAAATCAGACATACCGGTATCCTTCAGCGAAGATCTACTTGAAGAGGCTGGAGTGATAGCAATAAGAAGGCCGGAGACAAAGAGCAGGGAAGATCTCAGGGATCTTCCGGTCATGACGATAGACGGGCCTTTCACCAGAGACTATGATGACGCTCTGAGCCTCGTCCAGCACGGCGAGACCCTGGAGTTGTGGATGCACATAGCGGATGTGGCCGCAGCGATCCTGCCCGGGACTGATCTAGACAAGGAGGCCTGGCACAGGGCATCTACACTTTATCTCCCCAGACAGATCATACCGATGCTTCCGCCTGAACTCAGCCAGGAGGGGTTGAGCCTCAAGGCCGGGCTTGACAGACCCGCGCTGTCTCTGAAGGTAGTCTTAACCAGGGACGGCGAGGTTCTAAACAGTCAATTCCTTCCAAGTATTATCAGAGTGAGCCGCCAGACGACCTACGAGGAAGTCAACGCTTCATTGACCAAAGAGGCGATCCTGAGTGAGATGCACAGGATCGTAAGCATTCTACGAGAAAAAAGACTTGCGGCAGGGGCCATTGAACTTTCGCTTCCTGAATTAGTTGTGAAGTTCGACCATAAAGGCAATCTGAATCTGGAGCTGATTCCCCAAAACTCGCCCTCAAGGTTTATTGTCTCTGAACTCATGATACTTTACAACTTTATGGCCGCGCGCTTTTGCCGGGATAATGCGATCCCCGTGCTTTACAGAAATCAGCCGCCCCCTAACGAAATAGTGTCAAGGGGAGAGGCTGACTTCATCTTCTACGCATTTCAGCAAAGAAGAAAGCTCAATCCCATCCAGATATCGCTTTCGGCCGGAGCGCACAGCGGCCTGGGGGTAGATGCCTATATCCACGCCACCTCCCCCATAAGGAGATATCTCGATCTGGTGGTTCAGCGCCAGATAATCCCATTCTGTGAGGGATGCGCGCCGACGTACAGCGAAAAAGACCTGGATGAAATACGCACTGGGATCGAGCCTGTGGTTAAGGAGATGGAGCGCATAAAGCGAAACAGGCTCAGATACTGGGTGACGAAGTTCCTCTCGCAGAATAAGGAAATGCCGCTTAAGGCAATAGTCCTTGATGAACTGAAGAACAAATATCGCGTGATACTAAAAGACTTTCTTCTGATCTCTGAGATGAAAAGGGAAAACGGGATGCTCCTTAAACCCGGAGACGCCATAGGGGTAAAGGTTAAGAAGGCCGATCCGTGGGAGGAAGTACTGGAAATTGTTTACCGGGGCGAACGGCAGACCGCATCGCCTTATGGATATTCCCAATGAGCTTCTGATATCTTCTTGAAAGAGACCGCTGGTTTCAGCCCGGCTGATCAAAGACCCTCTCAAAGATATCCGAGACATGTTTTATATGATAGCCGAGGTCAAAGATATTCTCTATCTCTCCCGGGGTGAGGACTCTTTCTATATCCTTGTCCTTAAGGATGAGGGCTTTGAAGTTGCCCTCCCCCCTCCAGACCGCCATGGCGTTTTTCTGGACTATTTCATAGGCCTTCTGCCTTTGCATACCCTTTTCGGCAAGGGCCAGCAAGACCTGCTGGGAGAAAATGAGCCCGCCGGTCTTGTTCAGATTGACCTCCATGTTGTCAGGATGCACCACAAGTCCTTTTATAATGCCGTTTAAGCGGTTGACCATATAGTCAATAAGGATGGTGCTGTCGGGGCCTATAATCCTTTCAACCGATGAATGACTGATGTCCCTTTCGTGCCACAGCGGCATGTTTTCAAGAGCGGCCATGGCGTTGGCCCTCACAACCCTTGCGAGGCCTGCAATGTTTTCGCAGCCCACGGGATTTTTCTTATGCGGCATTGCGGAGGAGCCTTTTTGCCCCTTTCCGAATGGCTCTTCAGCCTCAAGCACTTCGGTTCTCTGGAGATGCCTTATCTCAACGGCTATCTTTTCCAGAGTGCCTGCCAGTATCGCCAGAGTCATGAAATACTGGGCGTGACGGTCCCTCTGGAGGATCTGGGTGGAGATGGGAGCGGGTTTAAGTCCTAGTTTCTCACAGGCGCGCCTTTCAACGCCTGGGGAGACATTGGCGAAGGTTCCGACCGCTCCTGATAATTTTCCGTAAGCGATTACTTCTCCAGCCTCGCTAAGGCGCTTTAGATTCCTCAACATCTCCGAATACCATACAGCCAGCTTCAGGCCGAAGGTTATAGGCTCTGCGTGGACGCCGTGGGACCTGCCTATCATCACAGTGTCTCTGTGTTCCATGGCCCTTTCCTTTATGGTCCCGCATATTGTTTTAACGCCATCCATGATGATGTCCATGGCCTCCCTCAGGATTATGGCAAGGCTCGTGTCCAGGACATCGGATGATGTAAGTCCCATGTGTATGAAGCGGGCGTCAGGCCCGACATATTCCGCCACGTTGGTAAGAAAAGCTATAACATCGTGTTTTGTCTCCTCTTCTATCTTGAGAATCCGCTCGGTTGAAAAGGAGGCTTTTTTTCTTATTGTTTCAACTGCTTTAGAAGGTATCAGTCCCTCTTCGGCCATGGCCTCGCAGGCCGCTATCTCCACCTTTAGCCATGTGGCGTAAATATGGTCGGGTTCCCAAAGGGCTCCCATCTGTGGACGGGTGTAACGTCGGATCATCGGGTACTATTCCTCCTTTGAAGGATATTCCTAGACTCCAAGAACTCTGCCCATGAAGATGCCTAAGCCAAGCAGGATGCCGTGGGCTATCAGTGTTTGAATGGTCAGGGCCTGCGCCGGAACGATTCCTTCATGGGAGAGATACTCTCTCCATAAGATGCGCATGGCCTTAAAGGCCAGTGGAAAGGCAATGAAGGAAAACATGGTAAGAAAGGTAACGTCGCCTCCGGCGATGATAACTATGACGGAGACAAAGGCAGCTATCATCATAGCGCAATAAGCATAACGAGAAGAACTCGGCCCCAGCCGAACCAAAAGATTTATCTTTCCCGCATTCTTATCCGCCTCGTAATCGGGAAACTCGTTTATCCATATAACACAGGTGATAAAAAAACCCTGAGGGATCCCCAGAATAAGTGCCGTAAGACTAAGGCTTCCCGTAATGACGTAATGTGTCCCAAAGGTTACGAGAGGGCCGAATGCAAAAAAGATAATAATTTCACCCCAACCTCTGCTCATAAGCTTAAGAGGAGGCGCCGAATAGGCCCAGCCGGCAAAAAGGCCCAGGAGGCCTATTACTATCACAAGGGGCCTTCCCTGAGAGACAAGCCATATACCTGCCGCTGTGCCTAGGAGGAAGAATATCGCGGACATTAACAGGACAGCCCATCTCGATACCGCTCCGTCCTGAATTACCCGGCTTCCACCGCTAAAAGGAGTAATCCTGAAATTGATGGGATCGCTTCCCCCTGCATCGTAATAGTCGTTAAGCAGGTTCGCTGCCAGGTGCAGGGCCGCCACCCCCGCCGCGGTTACGAGAAGAAGCGGAAACGAAAAGGCTCCGGCGCTGAAGGCGGTCGCAGCCCCTATCAACACGGGAACAATGGAACCGGCAAGAAAGGGCGCTCTCAGGGACTTTATATAGCTTTTCATTGTCTAAAATGCCGCAGAAGATTATTATAAAGCCATCCCCCCAATTAATGGGCTGATACGCTTTTATTTATCATTTATCAGAACCGATTGAAAATTTCAATACCATAAGCCTTCATCCTTGGAAGGGTGAAAATATTATTGAAAGGAATCAAATCATTGTATCAAGGCGATCAAAAAGGGGGCAAAGAGCGGGCCACCCCTGGGTGGAAGGGGCCTGTGATATTTCTGGCAGGCCTGTTCTTCCTCAATTTCATGGCGAGAATCACCTTTGCCCCTCTCATGCCTGAGATAGAAAGGGATCTGGGGATCGGCCATGGGGAGGCGGGATTTCTCTTTCTCATGATTTCGGCCGGCTACTTTGTGACCGTGCTCTGTTCAGGTTTCCTTTCCTCACGCATCACCCACCGGCTCACCATAGTCACTTCCTCTGTGGCGGCCGGGGTTGTGCTGTTGCTAGTTTCCTTAAGCCACGGGGCAGGCTCGCTCGCGGCAGGCCTGTTTGCCCTTGGCATGGCCGCCGGTTTCTATCTGCCCTCGGGGATCGCCACCATCACCGATCTGGCCGCAAAGGAGAACTGGGGAAAGGCATTGGCCATTCACGAAATGGCTCCCAATCTGAGCTTTGTGGCAGCTCCCCTGTTATCTGAAGCCCTTATGCGTGTTTTCCCTTGGAGGGGCGTCGTTGCAATCCTCGGAGCTTTGTCCGTCCTTATAGGAGCAGGATATTACAGTTTCGGCCGAGGAGGAAAATTTCCCGGGCAGGTTCCCAATATCGAGGCGTGCGGAACGCTTGTTAAAGAGAGGGATTTCTGGATCATGATCCTCCTTTTCGGAATGGGCATATCCGGGACGTTAGGCGTATATACCATGCTGCCTCTTTATCTTGTAACCGACCACGGGATGGAAAGGGATACGGCAAACACATTGTTGGCCATTTCGCGGGTATCCGGCATGGCCATGGCCTTTGTCGGGGGCTGGGCCACAGACCGTTTCGGTCCCCGCCTGACCCTTATCTGGGTGTTGGTGACAACAGGGATACTGACAATACTCCTTGGCATCGCAAGCAAGGCCCTTGTGCCCGTGATAGTCTTTGTGCAGCCAATGATGGCCGTGTGTTTTTTCCCGGCGGGGTTTGCAGCGGTCTCATCCATAGGGCCGGCGAATATGCGCAACGTGGCGGTGTCACTGACTGTGCCGGCTGCATTTGTGGTGGGGGGTGGTCTCATTCCCACGGGAGTAGGATTCCTTGGTGACGTCGGACGTTTCGGACTGGGTGTATCCCTAGTGGGTGTTATGATCCTGGCAGTGTCCCTTATTGCCTTTTTTCTTGACCTTGGGGGAAAGAGAAAGGGATTCTAGGAGAAGAACCCTGTGGCGATAAAAGATGACGAAGGCACGTTAAACTCCATGGCCATAGGCGAGGCACAGCTTGTTCTTGCCGAAAAGAGGACATCCCTTGCTGTAATGAGAACGGGCATAGCGGTTCTGGCCTTGCCCATATCGGTAATGAGCGTCTTGATTGCCACATCACGATACTACGACGTGCTGAAGGTGATCTATTTATTGATTCCTCTTGCTATCGTCAATGTTGTCCTGATGATCCTGGGCGGCTACCTCGTAATTCGTTCCATATTCAGGATGCGACACCATGACCGCCTTATCAGGGATATCAAGGCAAAACACGGAGTCATCGGAAAGTATATAGACTGAAACCGGCAACTTTATCAGGGACGAGGAGTAAATGATCCATGCGGGAAGACAAGAAATTCGATCCCAAACATCTTGATAAGTTAAATAATCCTGAACGATTGAATGATATCCCTGTGCGGAGAATTTGGCCTGTACTTGAGATGGAATACCCCGGAACCATTGTGGATATAGGGGCTGGCACTGGATTCTTGAGCACTCAATTTGCCGCCTATGTCACGGGGGGTGTCCTCTTTGCCTGCGATCTATCCGATATCATGATTGATTGGATCAAAGAAAATGTCTCTCCGATTTACAAGAACATCCTTCCGGTCAAGATGGAAGAAAGCCGTGTCCCGCTTGATGACGCTATCGCTGATCTTGTCTATATGATCACCCTGCACCATGAGCTGGATGATCCGGAGGCAATGCTTTTAGAATGCAGAAGGCTTTTGAGGGAAAACGGCAAACTCCTCATCATTGACTGGAAGAAAGAAGAGATGAAGGAGGGGCCTCCCTTGAAGATACGCTGCCTCCCCGAAGACGTACGCGTTCAGCTAGAGGAGGCAGGGTTCGGAAATGTTTCTCAATATGATTTCCTTACCAAACACTTCTGCCTGACAGCAGAGAAATAAATCCTACAATCATGTTGGCTCCCCCGGCGTCCCATAATGGAATTGAGGTCATAGGTCTGGGACAGGCATGTGTTGACTACAGGGGAATTGTGCCTTCCTATCCTGGGGAAGACTCCAAGATGGAGCTTGAAGGGCTTTTCTCAACCGTGGGCGGCCCGGCGGCGGTTGCCATGATGGCCCTTGCCCGGCTGGGTGTCCGCACGGCCTTCATAGGTTCCATCGGAGACGATCCATTCGGTAAAACTATTAAGGAAACCCTGTTAAGAGAAAAGGTCTTCTCGGCGGATGTGAAGGAGAGGAGGGGCGCTGCCTCGCAGTTCGCCTTTATAGCTGTAACCCGGGGAATTGCCGCAAGGACCATATTTTGGACCAGAGGAACGGCTCCCCATCTCAAGGCCTCGGAGGTAAATTTACGACCTTACAGAGGGGCCAGGATTCTCCATGTTGACGGGCTCATGACCGAGGCCGCGGTGGAGGCTGCCAGGCAGGCCAAGGAGACAGGCATGCACGTGGTCATGGATGCAGGCTCCTTCAGAAGCGGCATCGCCGGCCTTGTCGCCATGGTTGATACCCTGATAGCATCCGAAACCTTTGCCGCCCCTATTGTTTCTCCAGGCACCGGTCTGGAAGAGCAACTCTACGCCCTCAGAGCCCTGTGGGTCCCGGGGATGTGGTGATCACCCTGGGAGCAAGGGGATGCATAGGCCTGAGCAACGGGATCGTTTATCGTCAGGGGCCCTTTAAGGTAAAGGCACTGGATACCACTGGGGCAGGCGACGTCTATCATGGCGCGTACATATACGGGATACTCAAGGGCTGGGATATGCCCTCCTCCATGCGATTTGCCTCGGCTGCCGCCGCCCTGAAGTGCTCCCGCCTGGCTCCGGATGAAACCTTGCCGCGCCTGGCCGAGGTGGAGACCCTCCTGGCGCAAGTTCGTAACAAATCCTCCCCTATAAACGAGGGGCAAAGCCACTCCACAGGCGGAGATATGGACTGAAAACACATCATATAAGTTATAATTCCCCCCAAAAATTGGGCGGGGGTTAAGCTCAGAAGTGCTAAGAAAAGTGAACCGCGGAGGGGGACTTTTCACGGAACCTTCAGCTTTCGAACAAATAGGGCCTCTTCCATCATCATGGAGGCTATGGGTCTTTGCGCACATCTCTGGGAAAAATGTGTTGATGTTTATATTAGGTTACGCTAAAAGAGGGTTATATTAAAGATATTGACTCCATCAGAAATCCGCCGGGCTCTTTACTGAGAGACCCGGCCTGTTAAGTACGTGGGTGTAAATCATCGTTGTGGAGACATCCGCGTGGCCCAGGAGTTCCTGCACCGTGCGGATGTCATAACCGGCTTCAAGCAGGTGAGTGGCGAATGAGTGGCGCAAGGTATGGCAACTGACCTTCCTGTTAATACCGGCCCTAAATGCCGCCTCTTTTACGGCCTTCTGCACCAGGCTTTCATTGATGTGATGCCGACGCA
>MNYJ01000185.1 GCA_001874005.1 Desulfobacteraceae bacterium CG2_30_51_40 | reverse complement strand
CGCACCACATCCTGACGTGCATGCTGGTACACTTCTTCCTCTGGAATCTCAAGGTCAGGTTGGGAAAAAAAAGCGCCAGCTATTACTCCGTCGCAGCTTAGGATACTTCTCAAGGTTCTGTTGCCCATACGTGTCTTTGATATATACTCTTCTATGAACTTGGTAAGATTGATACAATTGAAAAACTACCGTGCGTATTCGTCGCATAAGAAGAAGAAACTTATTCAAGTATCTGGATAAATATCGTTGTAGGGTTACAGGTCAATGAAGAAAGGGCCTCCCTTCTGCAAACTCGAACGAAGCATTAGATACTCCATCGCTGATGCTATAGAATGGATGCAGAAACGTAGGATCGAAACAAACTAATTTCCGACTTGAGCCGTGGGAGGGCCAGGAGGTTCTCCATCACGCAGTTTGTCGAGATAATCAGCCCAGGCTTCCATCATTTCTCTGCGTTTATCCAGGTGCTCGGCATGGTTGTATGCAGCTCGAACCTTATTACGTTCGGCATGTGCCAGTTGGCGCTCAATAATTTCGGAAGGCCAACCTTGTTCATGCAGAATGGTGGAAGCCATTGCCCTGAATCCATGTCCTGTCATCTCTTCTTTGGCATATCCCATACGCCGGAGGGCCGCTAATACCGCGTTTTCGCTCATTGCCCGGTCGTTGCCGCGAAGTCCAGAAAACACATATTTGTTTCTGCCCGTCATGGGATAAAGCTCTTTCAGTATCTCCATGGACTGCCGCACCAGGGGAACAATGTGCTCTTCTCTCATCTTCATCTTTTGAGCAGGGATTCGCCATTGGTTATGTTCGAAGTCTATCTCTGACCATTCTGCATGGCGTAGTTCTCCGGGCCTGACAAACAAAAGTGGGGCAAGCCGCAGGGCGCATTTGACGACGAAGTGCCCATGATAGCTGTCAATTGCCCGCAACAATCCCGCTACTTCCGCAGGCTTCGTTATTGCAGCCATGTGCTTTGGTTTTACGGGTGTCAGCGCACCTTTGAGGTCTGCTGCCGGGTCCCTGTCGCATTTACCTGTAGCAATTCCATACCGGAATATTGCCCCGCAGACCTGTTTGATCCGGTGAGCCACTTCGAAGGAGCCCCGCTCTTCGATGCGCCGTAATACTTTCAGCAGGTCCGGGGCAGTTATACTTTTGATGGATTTTTGTCCAAGCCACGGGAAGATGTTTTGTTCCAGGCGTGTAATGACAATTCTTAAATGAGATTCCGCCCAGATATGGCTTTGCCGGGAATACCACTCCCTGGCTACCATCTCGAAGCAATCACCTTCAAGTCCTTCCTTGGCTTCCTGCATCTGTTTTTTGTGTTCGGAGGGGTCAATTCCTTCCTTGAGCAGTTTACGCGCTTGATTGCATTTCTCTCGTGCCTTTTCAATACTCACCTTGGGGTAAACTCCAAGAGAAAGGGTCTTACGCTTGCCGTTTGGAAGCCGGTAATCAAAACGGAAATACTTCCCGCTTTTATTCACTAAGACATACAACCCATTAAAATCAGATAGTTTATATGGCTTGATACGGGTTTCAGCGTTATTTAATGAGGTTTTTGTAAGAGGCATGACGGTATCTCCTTTTCGAAACCTTAAAATACCGTCAGAAATACCGTCATTTCTACGGTATGTCAACAGCATTTGCGGTAACAGCAGGGAATTGAATGAATGATTTATCTTATTAAAAGGATTATCTTAATGGATGATAAAGTAGCTAGATGGAGAATTTTTTGGTGGCGGTGACTGGACTCGAACCAGTGACTCTACGGATATGAGCCGTATGCTCTAACCATCTGAGCTACACCGCCCTCAATGTGTTCTTACTCAAGTGTCCATTCGTAAATGGCCATTTCCAGCTATTTCGGCGTTGGGCTCAAATTCTAATCCTCGAAATACCTCAATGTATTCCTGTGGTTAAAATTATCGTCCGCCTTGAACTCGACAAAACTATCTCATTTACGGATGAATACTACTCTAGATTTTTCGGTGATTTTGTCAATGAAAATAGTTTAGGGAGGGCCTTTTATTTCTGAGCTGTAAATAGCCCTCCCCTTGCGTAAAATCCCTTACATATACTTCTTTACCGCCTCTGTAAGTGCCGGGACAACATCAAAAAGATCGCCTACGACCCCATAGTCAGCCTTTTGGAATATTGGCGCCTCCGCATCCTTGTTGACGGCTACGATCACCTTTGACGTGCTCATGCCGGCAAGATGCTGAATGGCCCCTGATATGCCGCAGGCAACATAGAGGTTCGGTGAGACAACCTTGCCTGTCTGGCCGACCTGATCCCTGTGAGGCCTCCAGCCCGCATCCACTGCGGAGCGGGACGCGCCCACGCTAGCCCCGATAACATCCGCTAAGTCCTCCAGTATCTTGAAATTCTCAGGTCCCTTCATGCCTCTACCACCTGAAATTATCTTGTCGGCCTCTGTAAGGTCAACCTTTCCTGAGGCATCCTTGATCGCCTCTGCAACCTTTGTCTTAAGCGCTGCGTCATCGAGTGTAAACTGGGCATCCACCAGCTCCGCCGACCTTCCCGCATCCGGTGCAAGGACGCTCATGACATTGGGCCTTGCCGTAGCCATTTGGGGAAAACTATTTTCAAAACCAACCGTTGTGTAGGCCTTGCCCGCATAAACAGGTCTTGTGGCTATAAGACCTCCGTTTTCTATATCAAACGCCGTGCAGTCCTGGGCCATGCCCACGCCAAGCCTGCCTGCCAGACGAGCGGAAAAATCCTTCCCCTGAACAGATGCTCCCATCAAAAGAACCGAAGGTTCCTCTGCCTTGACCAACTGGCCCATGATCTCAACATAGGCATCAGTGGTGTATTGGCCAAGTCTCGGATCGTCCGCCACTATAATCCTGTCTGCCCCGTACTGGGAAAGCTCTTTGGCCTTTTCCTTCATGGAAGCGCCTATCACCACTGCCGTTAGTTTCTGTCCAAGCTTATCTGCCAGCCTTCTTCCTTCGCTCACTAATTCATAGGAAATTTTTCTGAAAGCTCCATCTCTTTGCTCTGTAACTGCCCAAACTCCCTGTGCCATATTATATCTCCTCAATCTAGTTTCCGGATAGGTGATCCATTTACCGGACCTATATCAGCTTTGCCTCTTCATGGAGGAGCCTCGCCAATTCAGTAGCCTTATCCTGCGGTGTTTCGCCCTGAACGATTTTTCCTTCCGCCCTTGCCGGCGGAGGCGTTATCTTAATGATCTTCAGTTTTCGCCCACCGAGGCCTACTTCCGCAGGATCCAGTCCCAGGTCCTTCAGCGCCTTTTCTTCAAGGGGTTTCTTCTTTGCCTTCATAATACCCGGGAGGCTCGCGTATCTCGGCTCATTGAGGCCCTTTTGAGTTGTGATCAAAACCGGGAGCTGAGCCTCCACTACCAGAGTCTGCCCTTCCACGGGACGATTGACCTTGACGGACTTGCCGTCGGCTGCAACCTCCAATTTGACTGCAAGAGATACCTGAGGAATCCCAAGTAGATCTGCAATGCACGCGCCTGTCAGTCCCTGGTCTTCATCAATTCCTCTCTGTCCGGTAAAGATAATGTCGAACTGGAGCCCCTTTATGACGGCTGCCAAAGCCTTGGCCGTTCCCAAAGAGTCACTTCCCTCGAGGGCAGCATCAGAGATAAGAATTCCCTTGTCCGCCCCCATTGCAAGCGCAGTTCTGATGGATTCGGTAACCCTCTTGGGCCCCATACCGATCACCGTAACGTCGCCGCCGAACTTTTCCTTTAGTCTCAATGCCTCTTCCACTCCGAATTCATCGTAAGGATTCATCACCCACTTGATGTCGTCTGTAACAATCTTCTCGCCGCCCGGGGCGATCTTGATCTGAGTCTCTGTGTCCGGGACCTGTTTTAAGCATACAATGATCTTCACTCCCCCTGTCCTCCTTGTCCTGGTTAAAGATTTCACCCGCTCAAAGGCGGGGTCTGCGCTGCCGGCAAGGCGGCACGCCCGTTGTATGGCTTGCCTAACCCCTTATACCGTTTACAAAATATTCACTTATCTGTCTTGCTGCGGTCCTAATATCATATTGTCTTCGGCTTGACAATACCCAGAACCTCGACATTTCATCGAGGGCACCGAAAAATGCCCTTTTAAAAACATTCGGGATGACATCTTTCCTGAATATACCTTCCGACTGGCCCTGTCTTACGATTTCGGCAATAATGTCAAGATATTTAGCGAAGCCCTCGTTTTTGTACTCCTTCATGAATTTTCCGCTCTGTCTCAGTTCAACCTGAATGATCTCGGCCATATCCTGGTTCTGCTCTATAAGTTCCAGATGGGTAAAGGCAAATATCTCCAGTTTCTTGAGGCAATCGGTCTGGCTGCCGAGCTGAGAAATCATATTTTCGATAACGGATTTCATCTGCTCTTCAAACAGGGCAATTAAAATAGCGTCCTTGTTTTCAAAATATATGTATATGGTTCCATCAGCTACCTTGGCCTCTTTGGCTATGTCCGATATGCGTGAATGAAAAAAGCCTTTTCTGGCAAAAACCTTGGTAGCGGCGAGGATTATCCTCAGATATTTATCTTGACTTCTGTTTCTGGCCATATCCCTGCTCAATCATGAGTGACTATTCATTCATTCCTACACCGTCAGCCAAGATGTGTCAATTTTTTTTGTCGAGTATCGGCCCGATTGAACTTGACACGTCTAAAGGCTTTCTTCTATATTGGCACCAAGCAAAACCCACTGGGCCTTCAGCAACGAGAAATCCTTGACGGATAGCCCTGGGATCCACTGCGCGGTTTCCGAACGGGCGGCATTGCATGAAGGCTACGAAGGAGGTCATTTAATGTCTGGCAAGAATCCTTATCTCGAGGGTAAAAAAATCCTGGCCGTTGATGATGAAAAGGACGTGCTGGATACCATTGAAGAGGCCCTTGAGGACTCCCATGTTGATAAAGCCCTTGACTTCAAAACTGCTGTTGAGCTTATCAATTCCCGCCGTTACGACCTGGCTATACTCGACATAATGGGTGTTGACGGGCTTACCCTTCTTGAAAAGACGGTTGAGAAAGGCATCCCTACTGTGATGCTCACGGCCCACGCGCTAAATGCCCAGACACTTATGGCCTCCATAAGAAAAGGAGCGCTCTCTTATCTCCCGAAGGAGAAGCTGGCCGAACTCGACTCAATCCTGACTGAGCTGCTTGAGGCTATGACACAGGGAAGGCCTACATGGAAACTGCTATTTGATAAATTGGGCGATTTTTTTGACCAGAAATTCGGAAAGGGTTGGAGAGAAAAGGATAAGGAGTTCTGGTCGGATTTCAGCAGGAACTACCAGATAGGAAAGGGAATCCAGAGCAGACTGAGCCATGATGAAAAGATTACATCGAGAGGCATATAGGATGGGAGAAAAGACGGCTAGGCCTCCTTGCTGTTAATCGAGCGCCGGATTTATCCGATTCCGGCTCGGCCGCAGGGGTAAAGCCGTACGGCATAGGCGTGTGTTGTCAACATAATACTAACGTGCTGGAAAGGAGTAATGGGTATGAAAAAGGGATTGTTTTGTATTGCAGCGTGCTTTTTGGCCATTGTTCTGGTAACCGGTTTTGCTTGGGCGCAGGCCTCTCTTGACAAGTGGAAACCCGCTTTTGATCCTTCAACCGCCAAATACAGGTGCATTGTATCCAACGTATCTCACCCCGTACTTAAAGGCGTATATGCCGGTTTTGCCATCCGCGACGAACTCTGGAAGAGGACCAACGGCCAGATATATCTGGACTACAAGCCGTTCTCGATGCTGGGAGGAGAAGTCGAGGTTCTAAACCAGCTCCAGATGGGCGCCATTCAGGGAATGAGCTGCAGCTCAGTGGCATCCACAAACCTGGGGCCCAGGTTCGGTATAGTAAATCTACCCTTCCTGGTTAACTCGTTTGAAAAGCTCGACAAGTTCATAAACAGCGGAAAGTTGTTCGATCATTTTCTGATGGCCATGGATCACCAGGGCATAATGGCCATTGACATAACAGGATACGGAAACTACGGATGGGCTACGACCATGCCGGTAAGGAACATCGAAGACGCAAGAAAAGTGAAGTTCAGGATCGCAGAGGCAGCGGTCAATAAGATGATTTACAACGAGTGGGGGTTTAACCCGGTTGTAATGCCATGGCCCGATGTTCCTGTGGCCCTGAAGCAGGGAGTCATTACCGGACTGGATCACACGCCGATGGTCTGCAACATCACAAAGAAGTTCGAGGTAGCAAAATACTTTATGCAGATCAACTATGCACAGGGCCTTTTTATTTGGCTTTTCAACAAGGCCTGGTTCAACACCCTGCCACCTGATCTTCAGAAAACCTTTGTTGAGGTGGTTCACGAAGTAGCAGCAAATATCCGCAAGGAGACGGTAGTTCAGGAAGACGACGAGATAGCAAAGGCCAAGGCAGCCGGCATAGAGTTTTTTAAGCTTTCCGCTGATGAGGTTTCCCTTCTTAAGAAAAAAGGCGATGCAGTCCATAAGGCCTATGCCCAGGAAATCAACAAACTCTATCCCGGGGATAAGAATCGTTTCGATGATTATCTCAAGGATGTCCAAAAGCTATTGGGATATAATTAGTCTTTCCTGAGGGGTCCAACCATGAGGGAGGGGTTTCCATAACCCTCCCTTTCAGGGATTTTGAGCGAGGGATATTTAATGCAAAAAGTCCTAAATGTTATAGATAAAATTCTGGGTTTTATTGAAGACTGGTCGCTTTTTCTGGCTACCATGGCCGCATTGATAGCCCTGTTTGCCAACGTGGTGCTGCGTTACGGCTTTCACTACTCTCTGGCATGGTCAGAGGAGTTGGTCAGGGAAGTG
>MNYJ01000097.1 GCA_001874005.1 Desulfobacteraceae bacterium CG2_30_51_40 | reverse complement strand
TTTTTAACAGCCTCTTATGCCTGATTCAACTTGTTTCTGAGCACGCCTGAGGTCTTAAAGACTATGACATTTCTCGCCCTGAGCTGGAGATCTTCCGCTGTCTGCGGGTTCCTGCCTCTCCTGGAACCTTTATGCTTGACAATCAGTTTTCCGAAACCACTTATGAGGACGTCTTCGTCCTTCTCCAGTGTGGCCTTAATGGTTTCAATAAGGCTTTCAACTGCCGCCCGTGATTGCTTTTTGCCCAGTCCGACCTGATCATAGACGTCGCTGATTATCTTTTCTTTTGTTAGGGCCACTCTACACCTCCCAGCCACAAATATAATGTGAACAATTTCCCTGGGCCGTTATTCGGTCATTTTCACAAGGCCCACGGAGTCCTTCCCCGGTGATAGAATACAGCTTGATAATGGATGTCAATCGTCTCGTGACAATCTTGTCTTTTGTGATGCCTAATTTTATCTGGGACGCTAAAAACGCCGGGCCAATGCGCTCGTCCCGGCCTTGATCCTGCGTCCGCCTTTGGCCTGCTCTGCAACGGGCATTGCAGCCCTTGGCTGCATGACGCCAAATAATGATACATAACTACGGCTAGTTACATAAATTTTGTCAGTGGGATATAATAGTTGAGCGCATGGCTGTGTCAAGCTTTTTTTGTTTGGTTGAACTTTGCCTTTAGCTTTTCGTAAACGATCCTGGGCACGAGGCCGCTTATTTCCCCCCCAAAGCTCGCTGCTTCCTTTATAATTGTTGAGCTGGTATAAAACCATTTATAATCCGTCATGAGGAATACCGATTGGATTTGTCTGTTAAGTTTTCGGTTTATAAGAGCCATTTGAAATTCGTATTCAAAGTCGGACATCGCTCTTAATCCACGCAAGATAACGTTAGATTTTTTGGACATAACATAATCAACCAGCAGTCCGTTATAATTGTCTATTTCTATATTTTCCAACCCCTTGACAGACTCTCTTATCATCTGAGTTCTTTCCTCAATGGTAAACAGGGATTTTTTATTGGGATTGTGAAGGATGCAAACGATCAGCCTGTCAAATATCTGGAGTCCTCTTTTAACTATACTGAGATGCCCGTTGGTGATGGGATCAAAAGTCCCGGGGTAGATGGCTGTCCTTTGGCTCATGAGTCAACCTCGTATATTGTTATCCATGTGTCTCCATAGATTTTCGAATTAACAATCCTGGTCATCCCACACCCCTTGCATTCTTTCTCTCTGCTTGATGTCTCGGCTATCAGGAGGCCTGAAGGGGCCATAATACGGCTTTCTGATAGCTGTGTGATCATTCCGGTTATGAAGCCCTTTTGATAGGGTGGATCCATGAAGACAAGGTCAAAGAGGGGGCTGAGGCATGGATGGTTTAGAGGAATCCCCTTCGACAAGTCCCTTCGGATCAGGCACGCCTTGGATTCGAGGTTACAGACCTTCAGATTCTTTGCTGTAAGATCCAAAGAGTCCTTATTGTTATCTATGAATGCCGCATACTGCGCGCCACGACTCAATGCCTCTATGCCCAAAATTCCGCTGCCGCAAAAAAGATCTATAATTCTTAGCCGGGAAAGATCCTGCCCTATCATACTAAAGATTGATTCCCTTACGGAATCAAGGGTGCTTCTTATATGACGCGATCTCGATGAATACAGAGAACGCCCCCTCAGCAAGCCCCCCGTTATCCTCATCAGTAAAAATGACCTTTTCTCCGGCCTTCAAGCCTGGCGGCTTTCGCCTTCTGAATTAGGTGACGCCAAGGTTTGCGGTTCCGGGGCATCGCCGTACTTTCGCCGTCTGTAAATTCGCAGTGCGGTCATCACCGGGCCTGATATCACATAGACCAGAAGAAGCACGAAGAACATGACGGACGGCATATAGGCAATGACCATGGATGAAAGGATTATGGCTACAAGTACTCTAAATGGTTTCCTCTGTCCGAGTTGAAGTTTCTTGAAGCTCACGTAGTTAAGTGTGCTCACCATAACAAAAGACAGAAGGTACATTATTACCAGTAAAAGGCCATCCTTGATGGAGCCGATCGCAGGAACCGCCCCTTCAAAAAGTATTACCGAGGCTACAAAACATGCAGCGGCAGGTATTGGAAGCCCTCTGAAATAGGAGGGATCTACGACATCCTTTTGTACGTTGAATCTTGCAAGGCGAAGCGCTCCACAGGCAACAAACATAAAGCATGCCAGCCAGCCGAGTCTGCCTATGGGCTGCAAAGCCCAGAGATAGGCCATAACGGCGGGAGCAACGCCGAATGCCACCAGGTCGGAGAGCGAATCGTATTCAATGCCGAATTTAGTAGTTGTGTTTGTTATCCTTGCTACCCTGCCATCCAGACCGTCCAAGACGCAGGATATGATAATGGCTACTGCGGCGGCCTCAAACCTTCCTTCAAATGAAGCTATGATAGAGTAAAATCCACTGAAAAGGCTGGCCGAAGTAAACAGATTGGGAAGTATGTATATCCCCCTCCTTCTGGGCCTATCAGGTCTGGGCCTTCTTCTTTTCTTCATCGGAACTCCCCCATGATGGTTGTACCTGCAACCACCCTTTGATTAAGTTCGACACGTACCCTTGCATCCGCGGGGATGAAAAGCTCTACCCTTGATCCGAATCTTATAAGGCCGAACCTTTGACCCTTCTCAACTCTTTCACCGGTTTCCAGCCAACAGGCTATCCGCCGGGCGACAAGCCCCGCTATTTGCGCCACGGCAATTTTCCTTCCGATTCCCGAGTCGAGGATGACGCTATTGCGCTCATTGTCTCTTGATGCCTTGTCAAGGTTGGCGGATAAGAAGGCCCCCGGGCGGTAACTAATGTCCGATATTATCCCTCCGAAAGGGATTCTGTTGACATGCACATCGAATATTGACATGAAGATGCTTATCTTCGTGCAAGGCATCCCGGAGGGAGAATCCTCCGAATCAACTGCTTCGATCGCTATCACCTTTCCGTCGGCCGGAGAAATTATATCTTCAGGGCCGCAGTCGCTTTTGCGATTAGGGTCTCTAAAAAAGTATATAGTCATAAGCGTCAGGGAGAAAAATAAAAATGGCAGAACAGGCATCTGAAACAACGCCGAAAGGAATGTCAGCCCAAGCCCTGTCAGAATAAAAGGCAGGCCGGCCTTCGCTATGGGCCAACGGTTGTTTACATCCAAGGTATTCAAGATGCCTTTTCCCTTATCTTTATATGAAAATGCCGCATGTCATTCCGAACCCGATCGGGAATCCAAGTGTAAAAGACCGGATACCGGCCTACTCCGGTATGACGATGTATTTTCATATAACCTATCGGCACGAAAAATAATTACTTCCGGAGCCTTTTCCATCCCAAGGCGCCCTGACTTTTCCATTTAGCCTATTTTTCTGATTTTGTTTTGATGTCATTATATAACCCGGGGCTGCTTTGTCAATGTAAACGCTCATGACAGAAATATTTTGTCGCCCCCGCTAATGAAAATCCTGCTCCGGCTCTGCACTGTGCGAGGTCGAGGATTTCCCTCCCCCGCGCGGGGGAGGGTCGGGGTGGGGGGTGTATTTTCACGGTAAACGTTCATGGCCTTGAGACCACCCCAAGCCATGAAAATCTAACAGGGTCGGTATCACTATCGCCTTTTAACGATTAGTCTGGCCTGTTTTTGCCGATTGCGATTGCCACTCCTCCCCGAAACCCGATTTCCGATCCCAAATGTGATTTCGCAGCCGCCCCCGCCTCCGATACCTATAGCTATAGCGACCTCCGATACCGACCCTGATACCGATGCCTATTTCGATACCGATTTCGATTTCTAAGGAAACGCGTGTGTTTCCAACTTACTATAAGGAAGGCTTCCAATAAGGAGCCCTGTGTGTTAAGAGTGACGCAGAGGTCATAGTTTTTCGAGGGTTATAAAACCTACTCTGTCCGCCGGTTGAACCATTTTAGGTGCTTATAGTATTTCCGAATGGGGAACAACTTGATGATTCGTATTTTCTTGCCGAAATTGATCAGTCTGTTGCTGCTGCTTGTTGTGACAGGGATTCTTTCTATGGGAGACCAAGCGATTTCCCAAGACAGCAAACCGACAACTCAGGAAACTGTTTTGAGAAATCTCATACTCCTCTTTTACGAAAAGAACTCGGGAGGTTCAGCCTCAAGCAATTCCTACCGCGGACGTGAGGGGTTCTTGATGATGGACCCCCTTACGGGGAGGGCGCTGGGGCTAAAAACCATCGTAACTGAAGACTATGTCAGGGGTAAGGGGCTTTTCAGAGAGGCGCAGAAGGCTTTGAGTCTTGGGATTGAGGCAATGAATGCAGCCGGAGTGGATAAGGCTTCGGAGCAGCTTCTACAGCTTGTAGCAGATTATTCCTGTGAATATAACAGAGCCATGGACGAATCAGCAGGACTGATGCAGGATTACAGAAAAGCCCTTAAAAATGAGAATGATGAGCGATTCAACAAGGAGGCATCCAGGAATCTGGCGGACAAGATAATCAAACTCTGTATCGAGAGCGCCAGCGGCAACCTGAGGGATTCTTTGGCTTGCTTCCATAACAAGACAAGGGGAGCAGAGGAGAACGGCTTTCAGCTCAATACCGGAAACGTGGCTTTTGTAAACAAGGTCTATAGAGGCTATATTGAGACGATCGAGCAGACCGGGGCGTCTCCGGTTTTCGATCTCGACCTCCATGAAGGGGCATCCGAGGTTGAGGATAGATGGAAGCGTGTCAAGAGCAGAATGGATATTCCATATAAACAATACCTGGATGATGTCTTCATGGAAAATCTGAGGACCGGAGTTGTGGTTGATCCTCTGCTCTTTGCGGCGCTTATGAGGCAGGAATCCAACTTCAACAGCCTTGCAGTCTCTTATGTGGGGGCAGCCGGTCTTACACAGATCATGCCTTCAACCGGAAAGTCATTAGGAATGGAAAATATCTATATGCCTTCTTATTATGAGGAGGCAAGGGATTTTTTTGTAAAGGAGATGGAGCTGAAGAAGGGAGCGATCTCACTATTTAAGGGCGTTTGCAGGAATGATAAGAGAGGAAGTGCCTTGCACGCTGTGGATAAAATGATTAAGTCAAATATACGCAAGAGGAAGAGAACAGAACTCTATTCAAGGTACAAAGCTGAGATTTCAGGAGGGGTCAAAGACGATCGCCTTGATCCGGCCAAGGCGATCAGATACGGCTATGCGTATTTTGCCGGAATCTTGCGACAGCAAAAGGGTGATATAAGTCTTGCCCTGGCCGGTTACAATTCGGGTCCTCATAGGGTAAAGCAGTTCGGAGGACTGCCCCCTTATCAAGAAACCGTATCCTTTCGTAACAATATCCTGAGATTCTACAAAGAATACCTGAAGACCGCGGCCGTCAGACAAGGCAACTAAGTTATCCGCATTCGGATGGGTTATCTTGTTCCGTGGAGTTCATCCACCCATGTCAACCATATCTTTTTCCTGTTTTGAAATTTATGAAGAATCCTGTCAAGTTGACTGTTCAATGCTGCGCTGAAAAACTTTCTTCGTGAGAAATCAATTAGATCTCTTTCAAGCGTTTTCCAATCAGGCATTATCTGGATATCCCCTGCCCGATACCGCAGGAACTCCCGGTGGATATCTTCAATCTTGGAGTCAAACTCGCATATGGCGAGGACTGCATACTGCATGTTCTTTTTCAGTATATCCATAACCGGTATCTCCGTCTTTTTATTAGCTCAAAAGAGGCTTGAATGGAAGCTGGAAAAATATCGGATAGAAATAATGACTTGACAGTTTGGTCTTCTTTATGAATATGAGGTTAGTATTGCCGGTTTCGAAAATATGCGGCATTGAAGATGGCTCATCAACCAACGGCCATGCCCGAATGGGTCATAACGAAGGATGGAAGTCACCCCTCCCTCCCCCGTCGAGGTGGAGAAATAAAGGCAAGGGACTTTTTCATATAAACCCTCATGAGCATGGGTTTCCATGGTTGGGGCGTTACTTCGATCATACCCCTTTGTAAATGGGGTTGGCGGCATTTTTATAGAAAGTGGAGTTGAAGAAGGCCGGCTTTTTAAACGGTCCTTATAATGATAGAGATTTCGGATTCAGGAGGGCATATGAATAACATCACTATAGAAACGGATTTTTCTGAGTTAAAGCTTATTAGAAGAGGCAAGGTAAGAGATGTCTATGATCTGGGCGATAAACTTCTTATCGTGGCAAGCGATCGGATCTCGGCCTTCGATGTGATAATGGCTGACCCCATACCTGAAAAAGGTAAAATACTTACCCAGATTTCCATATTCTGGTTCAGGAAACTTGAGGGTATCGTACCTCACCATTTCATCTCCGGCGATCCATCCGTATATCCTGACTCCTGTAAGAGATATGCCGAAGTCCTCAGGGGAAGAAGCATGTTGGTAAAGAAGGCGACTCCCCTGCCTGTTGAGTGCATTGTGAGGGGATACCTCTCCGGCTCCGGATGGGAAGAATACAAAAGCTCAGGAGAGATATGCGGGATATCCCTTCCAGCGGGATTGAAGGAATCCGACAGGCTCCCTGCACCTATATTCACCCCCTCCACAAAGGCGCCGGACGGGACGCATGATGAAAACATTTCTTTTGAGAGGGCTTGCGAGATTCTGGGAGAGGATACCGCGCGAAGAGCCACTGAGATGAGTTTGAAGATATACGAAATCGGTAGGGAGCTGGCCTTGAGAAGCGGGATCATTGTCGCAGACACCAAGTTCGAGTTCGGATTCTACGACGGATCGCTTATCCTGATAGATGAGGTCATGACCCCTGATTCCTCCAGGTTCTGGCCGGTTGACGAATACAGGCCCGGCGGTGCACAGAAAAGCTTCGACAAGCAATATCTGCGTGATTATCTGCTGTCCATAAAATGGCCCAAGGAACCTCCTCCACCTCCTCTGCCGCCCGAAGTAATCAAGAAGACAAGAGACAAATACATCGAGGCATTGTCACGTCTTACCGGAAAGGGCATTGATCTCTTCTGACGAAGTCCATGTTGAAATATTCTTTTTTAACTAGAGTTCATCCGGAAATGAGATAGTTTCGTCGAGTTCAAGGCGGGCGATAATTTTAACCATAGGAATACATAGACGTATTTCGAGGATTAAAATTTGAGCCCAACGCCGAAATCGGTGAAAATAGCCATTTCCGGATGGAGACTAACTATACCAAATCAATAAGTTATATTGTCTTGCATTGCCTTGACAAAGCTTTTTGGATGCTTAAAGTTGGCTTACTATTTTAGTTCGAACGGGAAAGCGGCTCTTATCCGACAATGAAGGGTGGGCTTTCCTAAATTCTTAAGATAGCGGCAATGAGGGGCTTAAGGGAGTGGAGAATTCGGAAATCGGAAATCAGGCGTTGAATGGGGATGACAACCAGAACCATACTGAATCGGACATGGAAACGCCGGAGGAGAACCTTGGCGAGCTTTCAAGAGATGATTTGCTGAAAAAACTTGAGGAACTGAGGGCCTCCTCGGAGAAGAACCATGACCTTTATCTGAGGGCGATGGCGGACATTGAAAACCTCAAGAGGCGCTTCAGGAAAGAGAAGGAGGATCTGGGCAGGTTCGCCAACGAATCCATAATCAGAGAACTCCTTCCGGTACTCGACAATCTCCAAAACGCGATATCCTTTGCGCAGAGAGCTAATGCTTCCGCTTCAATGTTAGAGGGTATAAGTCTCACATTAAAGATGCTCATTGAGGTGTTGAAGAAGTCGGGAGTAAAGGAGATAAAGGCCGTCGAGGAGGCATTTGATCCCAACTTCCATCAGGCCGTGATGCATGAGGAGACAGAAGAGAAAAAGGCGGGGATTGTTATCAAAGAACTTCAAAAAGGATACCTTCTTAATGAAAGGCTCATAAGGCCTTCCATGGTGGTGGTAGGTAAGGGCGTCAGTTAAAAAGATCAAAGTGATGGATAGTCAATATATAGCTAAAGAAATTGTGCATATATAAAGGAGGCAATGAAATGGGCAAGGTTATCGGTATTGATCTAGGGACAACCAATTCGTGCGTGGCCGTTATGGAGGGTGGGGATCCCGTTGTAATTGCCAATGCAGAGGGAAGCAGAACCACGCCGTCTGTTGTGGCATTTACAGATAGTGGGGAGAGGCTGGTGGGACAGACCGCCAGAAGGCAGGCAATAACGAATCCTGAAAACACTGTCTTTGCTGTAAAGCGTTTAATCGGCAGAAAATTTGATTCTGGAGAGGTGCAGAGGGATGTGAAGACAGTTCCTTACAAGATAAGTAAGGCCTCCAACGGTGATGCCCACGTGTCCATAAGGGGTAAGACATACAGTCCTTCTGAGATCTCGGCGATGGTGCTGCAGAAGATGAAACAGACTGCGGAGGATTATCTGGGAGATAAGATCACTGAAGCTGTGATCACAGTGCCTGCTTATTTTAATGACAGCCAGAGACAGGCCACAAAAGACGCGGGCAGAATAGCTGGTCTGGAGGTTTTAAGGATCATAAATGAGCCTACAGCGGCTTCACTTGCCTTTGGCCTCGACAAGAAGGGCGATCGCAAGATAGCGGTATTTGACCTTGGAGGCGGGACCTTCGATATCTCCATACTCGAGATCGGTGAGGGAGTGTTCGAGGTCAAGTCAACAAACGGCGATACTCACCTTGGCGGGGAGGATTTTGATCAGCGCATAATCGAATACTTGGCGGATGAATTCCGTAAAGATCAGGGGATTGATCTTCGCAAAGACAAGATGGCACTCCAGCGCCTCAAGGAGGCGGCCGAGAAGGCCAAGATGGAGCTTTCCGGCTCTACTGAAACGGATATAAATCTGCCATTTATTACAGCGGATGCCAGCGGACCAAAGCACCTTACCATGAAACTGACGAGGGCCAAGATGGAGACCCTGGTTGACGATCTCGTAGAGAGGGTAGTAGAACCATGCAGGATGGCGCTGAGGGATGCGAGCCTGAAGGCAAATGAGCTGGACGAGGTTATCCTTGTGGGCGGCATGACCAGGATGCCTAAGGTAGTGTCCAAGGTGAAAGATATCTTCGGAAAAGAGCCGAACAAAGGCGTCAATCCCGATGAGGTTGTGGCGGTCGGGGCAGCTATACAGGCTGGTGTCCTCAAAGGTGAGGTAAAGGACGTGCTCCTGCTTGACGTTACTCCTCTTTCACTGGGCATTGAGACCTTAGGGGGGGTTTTCACCAAGCTTATAGAAAAGAATACCACCATCCCTACCCGAAAGAGCCAGATCTTTTCTACTGCGGCAGACAACCAGCCGGCGGTGGAGATCCACGTGCTTCAAGGTGAAAGAGAGATGGCGGCAAACAACAAGACACTTGGTCGCTTTCAACTGGTTGGTATCCCGCCGGCACCAAGGGGGCTTCCCCAGGTAGAGGTCACCTTCGATATAGACGCCAACGGCATAGTAAACGTCTCCGCCAAGGATATGGGGACAGGTAAGGAGCAATCAATAAGGATTACCGCCTCAAGCGGCTTGAGCGAAAAGGAGATACAGCAGCTCGTAAAGGACGCTGAACTCCACGCCGAGGAAGACAGAAAGAAAAGAGAGCTTGTAGATGCGAGGAACATGGCAGACTCTCTGACCTACAACACCGAAAAATCAATAAAAGACCTTGGGGATAAGCTTGATTCCTCAACCAAATCGGATGTGGAAGGCGCTGTCGAAAGACTAAAGAAATCCCTTGAAGGGGATGACGCGCAGGAAATCAAAAGGCTGGCTGATGAGTTGACCCAGGCAAGCCACAAACTGGCGGAAAAGATGTATGCGCATGCCAGCCAGGGGCAGGGGCCTTCAGGGGATGCCGGCGGATCGGGCCCGAAGGAAGGACCCGCAGGAAACGATGAGGTAGTTGACGCTGACTTTGAGGAAGTGAAGAAGTGATAGTTAGGGCAGCCTGGCTTCAAAAGGCCATCCCGGCAGTGATATTGGCCGGGATGGCCTTTTTTGTTTTCGGCTGTGCGCAGAAGCCGTCACAGCCCAAGATGGAGAGCAGGATTATTGAAAAAGACCTCTTTTCCGAGGCAGAGGCCTACAGATTGAACGGGCAGGCAGATAAGGCTTCGAAGATTTATGGTGAATATCTCTTACTTAATCCAAAAGGCGATAAGGCAGCTTTGTCTCTACAGCGCATGGCGGAGATGGCTCTTGCGAGAGGAGATGAGGCGGGCGCGTTAAGTTTCTACAGACAAATTCCTATCGCGGGACCGTATTACCGGGGAGTTCCGGAGGTGCGGTATCAGATATCAAGACTCCTGGCTGTAATGGGTGATCCGTCTTCTTCCAATACCGAGGCTGAGGCGTGGCTGAACCTTTATCCGGATCATCCGAGACGCGGTGAGGTGTTTCTCTTGATGGCAGACAATGCGGGAGCCGTAAGCGATCGCAAGACTTCCTTCAGGTATTGGCTTAAGGCGCAGCATGAACTTGGCGATTCATCTCCAGTAGGTGCATCGGTAGGTAAGAGGATAGAGACAATAATTGAGGCAGCCGGGACAGAGGATCTGAGATGGATGGCATCTGAAGCTGAAAGTACTCCCTATGCCCCAATTGCGCTGAAAAGACTTGCTCGCCTTCTTATGGAACTTGAGGAGTTGGAAGAAGCTGAAATCATTGTTTCAAGACTGGCGACTTTGGAGGGCGATCCGCAGCAAAGGCAGGATGCGCTTGAGCTTGTGACCGAACTCAAAGACCGAAAGGAGACCAGAAAGGGCGTTATCGGCTGCCTTCTGCCTCTTAGCGGTCCGTTCGCTAACTTTGGTAAAGAAGTTTTAATGGGGATTCAGCTTGCGATCATGACGCAGGAAAATGGCCAATGCCGTTCGCCTGTTGAGATTATCGTGAAGGATTCGGGGGGCGATGAAGAGTCGGTTAAAGCGGCCGTCATGGATCTTGTAGATAAGAAAAAGGTCATGGCCATAATAGGCCCTCTGTCAAGGCGCGTTGCATTACTTGCCGCTGAGACGGCTCAGGGGCTGGGGGTTCCGATTGTAACTCTTACACAGAGGGAGGAGATCACCTCTTCAGGAGATATGGTCTTCAGGTTCTTTCCTACTCCTGCCATAGAGGTTGACAGTGTATTGGAAATGGCGGTTGATAGGCTCGGCATAGAACGATTTGCTGTTATGTATCCGGAAAATGCCTACGGAAGGCTTCTTGCGGCCCTTTTCTTCGATGCAGTAACAGCCAGGGGGGGAAGCGTAACCGCCGCTGAATCCTACGGGGAAGACGAGACCGATTTTGAAGAAGAGATAAAGAAATTGACGGGTCGCTACTATCCCAATACACGACAGGATATGGAGGGGCTCAGACAGTTGATCACACCCGAGGAGGAGGAGACGGTTATAATCAAGGACCATCCGAGATCCATTATTGACTTTGAGGCCCTTTTCATACCGGACAGGGCTGAAAGGGTGGCTATGATCGCGCCTCAACTGATCTATCATGATGCAGTCCCTTCAGCCCTTTTTGGGACGAGTCTCTGGCAGTCTCCCGACCTTGTAAAGTCGGCCGGTGAATATTTAAATAATGCGTTTATTCCTTCGAGTTTCTTTGAAGAACTTGATTCGGAGATGGTTCGCGGATTCGGTGAGGCCTTCAGGAATGCCTATGAATCAAGCCCGCGGTTGTTGTCCGCCCAGGGATACGACAGCCTAAGGCTTCTTGCTCAGGCTATGTGCAGAGACGATGTAAGAACTCGAAAACATCTTGCAAAGGCACTGCTTGAGATATCGGATGCTGAAACTCTTAGAGGGAAGGCAACCTGCACTGCGTCAAGGGAAATAAGACAGAAGGCCCCTCTGCTTACCATCTCAAACGGAAGGATTGTAAAGGTCCTTCCGTAATTCTCTACCCCTTAACCTTCTTCCTCGCCATCCTGGATACCAGGACACCTACCTCGTACAGGACGATAAGGGGAACTGCCATCATGAACTGAGTCATGACATCGGGGGGCGTAAGTATGGCCGCCACAACGAAGGCGATTAAGATTGCGTATTTTCTTTTCTTTGCAAGAAACTCGGGTGTTACCACTCCCATCTTAGTGAGGAAAAAAATTACCACTGGGAGTTCGAATACTATCCCAAAGGCGAAGAGGAGCTTTACCGAAAATGAAAAGTATTGGCCTACCGAAGGAAGCGCCCTTACGAAGTCATTTGAAAAACCCATGAAGAACTGAAAACCGAAGGGGAATACGATAAGATATCCGAAAAGAGAGCCCCCCACAAACAGCAGGGTCGAAGAAATCACAAATGGCAGCATGAATCGCTTCTCTTTCTGGTAAAGTCCCGGAGCGACAAACATCCACATCTCGTAAAATATGACAGGCGCGGCCAGGAGCACCGCCGCGATCAAGGCTACCTTGATATAGACCATAAACATCTCGGGAAGACCTGTATAAACAAGTTTTTCCCCTGCCGGCATAACCTTTATGAGCGGGGCCACCAATATCCTAAAAAGCCTTTCTGAGAAGAAATAGGTGACAAAGAAAGACACCCCCACGGCTATGGCGCATACTACAAGCCTTGACCTCAACTCCTCAAGATGACCCATGAAAGGCTTCTTGTCATCCGGCTGCATTTTCGGGATCCCCCTTTTTCTCTAAGTCCTTCTTCTCTGTTCCGGATGATTTTGCCTCGTTGAATTCGTCTATGGCCTGGTCAAAGTCTTCATACACCGCCTCCCTTTTTTCTTTTGATGCTGGTTTGGAAGACTCCGGCACATCATAGGCCTTGAAGTCTTTCAGTCCTGATACGGTATCTGCAATATCCTTTTTGACCTCGTTCAGTTCCTCGTCAACCTTGAGGCTCTCCTTTATATCCTGAGTCGCCTTCTTAAATTCAGCCAGGCCTTTTGCCAGAGCCTTGGCGAGATCCGGCAGTTTATTAGGCCCTATAACTACCAGTGCTATGACCAATATTATAATAAGTTCCGGCATTCCTATACCGAACATGTCATCCTCCCTTGGTGCGCTGTCAGAAAAACCTCTTCAAGTAACCCCCTAAGTTCCGGAATCAAGCTCGAGGGCAAGAGCTACTTCGTCGCAATTAGGGAATTGCGGGCATCTTAGACAATCCCCCCATATCTTTTGGGGTAGAGAGGATTTGTCAACCCTCCTGAACCCCAGTCTTTCAAAAAAGGCAGGGACATAGGTCAGGGTGAAGACCTTTTTGATCCCAAGCTCTCCGGCCTCCATGAGGCATTTTTCCACCAGCATTGCCCCGAAGCCTCGTCTGTTACACGACTCCCATACGGCAAGAGACCTTATCTCGGCCAGATCGTCCCAGCAGATCCCAAGACCGCAGACTCCGCAGAAGCCGTCGTTTTCGCCGCGGTCCTGTGGAACTTCATTGCCGTCCGGACCTCTATTGACAAAAAGCACGAAGAAATCCCTTACCCTCTCATAGAGTTCACTTAGAGGGCGCGCAAGCAGGATACGCCTTTCGGCATAATGATTGATAAGCTTGTGCATGTTTGCCACGTCTGATAACATTGCCTTTCGAATAATGATATCGCTCATGTATCGCTGTCCGCCCTTACGACAAGGCCCTGGAGTCCCTCCTTCTCTATCAGGTAGTTCCTGAGCCTTTCTGCCTCTGATCGGCTGGCGAAAAGACCGCATCTTACCCTGAACATGACCTTGCCCTGCTGCTCCTTCTTGTTTACGAAAGCAGATTGCCCTCTATTTCGAAGCTTCTTAGCCAACTGTTCCGCCTTCGATTCGCTCTCCAGGGAGACAAGTTGCACGCAATAAAGATTATCGTCGGCATAAATCGCCCCGGGAGGCTTGTCCTTTGAAGGCTCGGAGGGCGTTTCTCCACTTTTCTTGAGTTCGCTGTAAAAGGCGAGGGGGGGTTCACTAGGAGTCTCCTGGATCCTTTGAGATGTTGACGCCTGACTCTTTTCCTGACTCGCCGGGACAAGGACCTTTATCACGTCCGGAAACAGTCCCCTTCCTGCCAGTACCCCAGCGAAAAATATCCAGCCTAGTAAGATAATGCACGCAAACGCAATTGATATGATCCCTGCGAGGGAGAGTTCAAAGTGGTAGCGTCTTGCCTTTGAGTGCCTTAATTCCTCAACCAAAGCCCTTTCCTCCCTCTTATCGTTACATCTGCTCCGGAGCGGTTATCGCGAGAAGGGAAAGCCCATTGGCTACGACCGTCCTTATCGCCTTTACGAGGAAAAGCCGAGCCCTGCTGACTGAGGCATCCTCTGTAATAACTCTCAATTCCGGATTCTTGGTGCCGAGGTTGAAATAACGATGAAACATCGCAGCAAGGTCCTGAAGGTAATAGGTTAACCTATGGGGTTCCAGTGACTTGGCCATTTCCTCAACCAGGGACGGGAAATCACCCATCATCCTTATAAGTGCTATCTCTTCTTCGAGCTTCAGATAGTTTTTAAGCAGTTTTTCGTCCTCGATGCCATTAAAGACACTCTCTTCCTGTGCCTTTCTCAGGATACTGCTCGCCCTGGCATGGGCGTACTGAACATAGAAAACGGGGTTATCGCTTTCCTGCTTCTTTATGAGATCTACATCCACATCCAGGGGCGAATCGTTGTGCTTCGTTAGAAAAACAAACCTTGCAGCATCAACCCCGACCTCGTCCATCAGCTCTTGAAGGGTTACGTAGGTTCCCGCCCTCTTGCTCATCTTTACTTCCGCTCCTGCTTGCCATAGCTTGACGAGCTGTATCAGCATGACGGAAAGCCATCCCTTGGGCACCCCCATGGTCTCAAGGGCCGCCTGAACCCTCGGTATATATCCGTGATGATCGGCGCCCCAGATGTCTATAGCCCTGCTGAAGCCCCTCTCCCATTTGTCGCGGTGGTATGATATATCGGAGGCAAAGTAGGTGTAAGATCCATCCTGCTTTCTTATGACCCTGTCCTTATCGTCACCGTGTTCGGATGTGGCTATCCAGAGAGCGCCATCTTTCTCATAAATCTTCTCCGCTATGGCGCCTGAGCTGAGGCTCTTTGCGAACCTTCCGGATTCGTGCAGAGAGGTTTCACTATACCATACGTCAAAATCCACACGAAACATATTGAGGGATCTTTTTATGTCATCGAGCATGATATCCTTACCCAAAGAAGCACAGACCTCAATAGCCTCTTCGTCGCTTAGAGAGGCCAAATCCGTCTCTGCCGATATCATGCGCGCGAGTTCCGCTATGTATTCTCCATGGTAGCCGCCTGCAGGAAAGGGGTAATCCGGGTTCTCTATCTGCTGCCAGCGGGCAAATACCGATTCACCCAGAAGCCTTATCTGCCTTCCCGCATCATTTATATAGAACTCCCGTCCGACATTAAAGCCGGCCAGTTCAAGTATTCTGCAAAGTGTGTCTCCCAGGGCCGCCCCTCTGCCGTGGCCAAGGTGCAGAGGGCCTGTAGGGTTTGCGCTCACGAATTCAACCAGCACACTCTTTCCTTCTCCAAAGTCGCTTTTGCCGTAGGATGCCCCCTCCTCAAGTATCTGCGTTACAATGGGCATCCACTCATCCCTTTTTACAAAGAAATTGATGAATCCGGGCGGGGCTGCTTCAACCCTCTCGAAGAGAGGACATTCTTTGAGGATCGGCAAAAGCACCGATGCGATCTTCATTGGAGGCTGCTTCTGAGATTTTGCCAGCGTTAGGCATAGATTTGTGGCGAAATGACCGTGGTCGGAGCTTGAAGGCACCTCAACAACAAAGCCTCCTTCCGGGGGTGATTTCAGTGCCCCTTCCTGGGCAGCCCTTTGTACGGTCTTATTCAGGATAGAGATGATCCGTTTTTTCATCCAGGTATTCCTTCTTGTGTCTTTGGCCTATCGAGCACAGTATCTCATAGGAAATGGTGCTTGACCATTTCGCGAGATCCTCTGCCGTGATTTTTTCTTCCCCCCGTGCCCCGATAAACACAACCTCGTCTCCGGGCGCAGGGATTACAGGCAATTCAGTAATATCGCATATCGTCATGTTCATGCAAACGGCCCCTATCACGGGCACCTTTCTTCCGGCTATCAGGACGCTTGCCTTGT
Source organism: Desulfobacteraceae bacterium CG2_30_51_40 (assembly GCA_001874005.1). Lineage (GTDB taxonomy): Bacteria > Desulfobacterota > DSM-4660 > Desulfatiglandales > Desulfatiglandaceae > CG2-30-51-40. Next base: position 10,269 of record MNYJ01000097.1, on the reverse strand, counting down.
TGGACATGGCCCTCATCAGCCCCTCACCGTAACCTCCGGTGGTTATCGCTATCCTTTTGGGGGAACTTGTGTAATATGTCCTTCCGTAGCTTACGGGGCTTCCCTTTTCAAGAATCTTGGTCTGCAATATCCTGCCCGTAAAACGCATGGCAGGCATGATGTTTTTTATCGCATCTGCGGTAACCGGGCCGTATCCGTATAACATGATGCCCGGCCTGACCATGGCAAGCCTTGTCTCGGGATGCAGGAGCACTCCTGCGCTATTAGCGAGACTGGAGCATGATAAGTCCAATACCGACGGTCCGGCAATATTCAAGACATCCCGAAATCTGTCAAGCTGTAACATCGTGAACTGACCGTCCGGATCGTCCGCGCTTGAAAGATGGGACATAAGTGCTTGCAGCCTTAGCCCGGGTGACTGTCTGATGACCTCGATAAACCGCGTTACTTCATCCGGGGATATTCCAAGCCTTCCCATCCCGGTGTCAATCTTTAGCTGAAATGACGCCTGCCTGCCAATCCGTTGCGCCGCGGAGGAAAGTTTTGCTATTGCCTCCAAGTCATAGAGGACAGGGATAAGGCCTCTTTCGACGGCCTCCTTAAATTCCCCCCTTCCGGCCAGACCGCAGAGTATTACAAGGGGAGCTTTTATGCCTCCATCTCTGAGGACAATGGCCTCTTCCAGATACGCTACGGCGAGATACTCGGCGCCTTCATCTTCCAGTACCCGTGCGACACGCAAGATGCCGTGCCCATAGGCATCGGATTTGACCACGCCCATTATTCCCACGGCAGGCCCCAGGAGCGACCTCAGCATCCTGAAATTTTTTCTTATGGCGGATAGATCAACTGTGAGCCTAACGGATTGCAACTGCCGTCTCCCAAGGTACCCTGTATCAAGCTGTCGGGGTTCTTTGCAGAATATATCTCCCCGCCTGGAAAAGCTATACGATATTGGAGGTCATATCAAGCGATAAGTCGGCTTTCCATGAATGCATTGACATCATTGAGCGGAAATTCTAATATCACGCAAGGTTTATATGAAAATGTCCCTTCCCTTTATTCCTCCCCCTCGACGGGGGAGGGAGGGGTGGGGGTGATTTTCATCTTTTGTCGTGCCCCATTCGGGCATGGCGGTTAGAAGCACACCGTAATGACGAGGGATTAGTAAGAAGATCAGATGGGCCTTTTTCGCCTCCTGTTAAGATGCAGGTGTATCCCCCGGAATGTCTCAGGAGCTACTTCGTGCCCATCCATAAATGGCTTTTTTTATCGATTTCGGCGTTGCGCTCAAATTTTAGTCCTCGAAATACCTTGATGTATTCCTGTGGTTAAAATTATCGCCCGTCTTGAACTCGACGAAACTATCTCATTTCCGGATGGACACTACTTCAGTAAATCTTGCGGCCGACAAAGCGAAAGGATATGAAAACGATACTATTCCTGATAGGGCTCATCCTTTTTGTCGAGGGGCTTCCTTACTTCGCCTTTCCGGATAAAATGAGGCGGGCGACATATAGACTTCTCGAGAGCCCGGATTACAGACTCCGGACGATTGGATTTGTCTCCATGGCCACCGGGCTGGTTCTGGCCTATCTTTTCAGAGAGTAGGCAGATGGAAAGAGACCGAATCAACACTAAAACCCCCATGCCCTGGTGGGGCACAACGAATAATAGAAATCTCCCCACTTTCCATATCCCTCACCCTCGACGGAGGGGAGGGGCGGGGAGGCGATTTTCATATAAAGGTCAATATGTCAGGAATCTATGGGCATTTTCGACATCGGGAGCTATAATTATAATCTTCCCCCTGAACTAATTGCGCAGGCTCCAGCCGCCTCGAGAGATGCCTCCAGACTCCTCGTGGCCTGCCGTGCGGAAGGAAGGCTTTCAGAGAGACGTTTCTACGATCTCCCAAAGCTGCTAACCCCTGGAGATGTCCTTGTAATAAACGATACAAGGGTTATGGCGGCAAGACTTTCCGGGAGAAAAGAATCAGGGGGCTCGGTTGAATTACTGGTACTGGGGTCTTCCGATGGATCCAGATGTGCAGAGCGGGATTGTCTGATGAAATCATCCAAGCCGCCGAGGAAGGGTTTGAAAATCTCCTTTGAAGGCGGCTTATCGGGTTGCGTTGACAGGGTTATAGGAGATGGGATGGTGAGGATATCCTTCTTTTCTAATTCTCCTTTGGAAGATGTTCTCGAAAGGATAGGGCGGGTGCCTCTTCCTCCCTATATAAAGCGTGACGGCGAGAAATCTGCTGATATTGACAGGGAGCGCTATCAGACGGTTTACGCGAGGGTGCCCGGTGCGGTTGCGGCCCCAACCGCCGGCCTACATTTTACGGATGCTCTCATCGAAAGGCTGGCTGAAAGGGGTATTGAGGTCTGTCCGATTACCCTCCATGTCGGCTATGGGACATTTCAACCCGTCAGGGTTGAAGACATTCGGAAGCACTGCCTCCACTCAGAGCGCTACTGCATAAGCGATGGAAGCGCTGAGAGAATACGCACCGCAAAGGCAAGGGGAGGCAGGGTAATAGCCGTCGGCACTACCGCGGTACGGGCACTGGAAAGCTCTGCAATAGAGACCGGTGAAATAAGGAGCGGGGATGCAGAGACTGATCTTCTCATAATTCCGGGGTTTGGTTTTTCTGTCGTTGACGGACTCATAACCAATTTTCATCTTCCAAGGAGTTCATTGATGTTTCTTGTGTCGGCGTTTGCCGGGCTGCAATTCATAAAGGATGCCTATAATTATGCGGTTCTTAATCGTTTTCGGTTTTTCAGCTATGGCGATGCCATGCTTATATTGTAAGGGGCCTATGGAATGGGGATGTCTTGCGTTTTGATATAACCTCAAGGAGTTCGTTTGGAAAGGCAAGAGCCGGTATTGTTTATACTGCTCACGGCAGTTTTGAAACGCCGGTCTTCATGCCGGTTGGAACCCATGCCTCTGTTAAGGCTATTTGCCCCAGAGACCTTGAGTCCATAGGAGTAGGCATTGTCCTTGCGAACGCTTATCATCTTTATCTGAGACCCGGCCATGATCTTGTAAAGCGAATGGGAGGCATCCACCGTTTCATGGCATGGCCTCATCCGGTCCTCACAGACAGCGGCGGGTTTCAGGTTTACAGCCTGGCAGACCTGAGGGAGATATCGGAGGATGGGGTAGCCTTTCGTTCGCATCTGGACGGCTCCCTTCACTTCATCGGCCCAAAAGAGTCCATGGAAATCCAAAGAGATCTCGGAGCCGATATTGCCATGACCTTTGATGAATGCGTACCATATCCGTCGGAATATGATTATGTCTCAAGGTCGGTGGAACTCACGGCCAGATGGGCCGAAAGATGTCGTGATTTCTGGAACGGCTCTGAGCAAAGCCTGTTTGGGATTGTTCAGGGCGGGATGTATGCCGACCTGCGGGAAAAAAGCGCGGCGGACATGGTTTCCCTGGTTTTTGATGGCTACGCCATAGGCGGCCTTTCGGTCGGGGAGGATATGGCCACCAGACTCGATATGATCGAAACAACCAAGAAATGCTTGTCTGAGGATAAACCGGTATATCTCATGGGGGTGGGATCGCCTGAGGATCTTATTGAGGCATCTCTCAGGGGGGTTGATATGTTCGACTGTGTTATGCCCACAAGAAACGCGAGGAACGGGATGCTTTTTACCTCAAAGGGGAAGCTTTCGATCAAAAATCTTCATTTTCGTGATGACCCCAGACCTCCGGATGATGAATGTGAATGTTATACCTGCGCTAATTTTTCAAGGGCCTATCTGAGACATCTTTTCTTATCGAGAGAGATACTTGCTTACCAATTGAATACGTTGCATAATATCAGCTATTATATGAAACTTATGTCCGGTATCAGGAATGCCATAAGGCAAAACACACTGGACAAGTTCATAGAAAAGTTCTATGAGAGACAAACCTTACTGAAGGAGGAGTTTTCCTAATGGATTTTTTGGCATATGCGATGGGGACCGGCGGAGCCGGAAACGGTAGTCAGGGGAGCGGCTTGACAGCCTTCGTGCCGCTTATTTTGATGTTTGCAATCTTCTATTTTCTCCTGATAAGGCCGCAACAGAAGAAGGCCAAGCAACACAAACAGGTGCTCTCTTCACTGAAGCGCGGAGACCGTATTGTCACAAGCGGCGGTCTTCACGGTGTTATTACCGGAGTGGCAGACGATTCGGTGACAATGGAGATAGCGCCCAAGATAAGGGCCAAGATTTCGAGATCAGCCGTCGCAGGCGTGCTCGGAAGCGAGGCTGTGAAGGAATCCTGAGCGGAAGCATCGTTTTGTCTCTTCTCTATTTGTCTGAAAAACCATCCGCACTGCATCACAGTGCGGAGAGCATTGAAATTTTTATGGAGAAATAAACGTGTCTAGAAGTCTGATGTGGAGATCATTGATTGCGCTTGCGGCTGTTCTCCTGGGTCTTCTTTATCTTGTGCCCAGCATAGGAGAGAAGGTTCCCGGCTGGTGGTCAAGTGTGCTTCCAAGCGATAAGATCAAACTGGGACTTGATCTGCAGGGAGGCATCCACCTTATACTGGAAGTGGAGAGCATAAAGGCGGTAGAAAGCCATGTCGAGAGGGTGTCGGAAGAGCTGAAACACGACCTCAGAAAGGCCAAATTGCGGTACGGAGAGCTTAAGCGGGCAGGAACGGATCAAATCCTTGTAACACTTATGAGGGACGAAGACGTTAACGGCTTTAATGAACTCATAGCTTCAAGCTACGCTGAATTCCGTCTTGCCTCAGCTCCTCCTGTAGAAGGAAAGCCCGCATTTTCGATGCGGCTTGATGTTAAGGCAGCAGAGCGCATAAGGAAGATGGCGGTGGATCAGGCGCTTGAAACTATAAGAAACAGGATTGACCAGTTCGGCGTAAGCGAACCCGACATAAGACCTCAGGAAGAAGAAAGGATACTGGTACAGCTTCCCGGCATAAAGGACCCAAAGAGAGCCGTGGAGCTGATAGGCAAGACGGCCATCCTCGAATTCAAGCTGGTTGATGAAGAAGGAAACCTGGAAGCGGCACTAAAGGGAACAGTTCCCCCCGGTAGCGAAATCTTATATGAAACCGCGACCGACGCATCAACCGGTGCGAAGAGAAAGGTCCCGTATCTCTTGAAGAAGAGGACCCTTATGACCGGGGAATACATAACAGATGCCCGGGTTGCCATAGACAGCCGATACAGCGAACCTTATGTCTCTCTTGCGTTTGACGCTAGAGGGGCAAGGCTTTTTGAACAGATAACAGGTGAAAACATAAAGAAAAGACTTGCCATAATCTTGGACAATAACGTCTATTCCGCACCTGTGATTCAAGACAGGATAGGCGGCGGCAAGGCCCAGATTACCGGCCGATTCAGCATGGATGAGGCCAGGGACCTTGCCATTGTGCTGAGGGCGGGTGCCCTTCCTGCGCCTGTAAAGATTCTGGAGGAGCGCACCGTAGGCCCTTCATTAGGAAAGGATTCCATTGACAAAGGGCTCAAGTCCATGCTTATCGGCGGAATTTTAGTAGTGATCTTCATGATCATTTATTATCGCCTCTCGGGGATTATAGCCGATCTGGCGCTGCTTCTTAACGTCGTATTTATTATGGGGGGGCTTGCCTTCTTCGGAGCCACGCTGACTCTTCCCGGAATAGCGGGAATCATACTTACGATCGGCATGGCTGTGGACGCTAACGTGCTTATCTTTGAGAGGATAAGAGAAGAGATAAGACTGGGTAAACCGCCCAGGGCGGCAATCGAATCAGGATACAGCAAGGCCTTTGTAACAATCCTAGACTCCAATGTGACAACCTTGATAACGGCCCTGGTCCTTTTTCAGTTCGGCACCGGGCCGGTAAGAGGATTTGCTGTTACGCTGAGCATAGGGATACTGGCCAGTTTTTTTACAGCTATATTCTTAACCAGAATAATCTTTGACTATATCTATATAGTAAAACGAATGAAGACGGTAAGCATATAACGGTGCCGTATTAGCGGAGCAATTATGCATATAATCAAACCTGATATCTCAATTGATTTTGTAGGGAAAAGAAATATTGCCTTTGTTATTTCTGGGGCACTTATCCTTTTGACGATCTTTATGCTTATATGGCGTGGGGGCCCCCGATATGGTGTGGATTTCTCAGGCGGTGTGCTGATACAACTGAAGCTTCAACAGAAGAAGGCCCCCTCTGAAATCAGGTCGGCCCTGGCGCCTATCGGGCTCGAAGACAGTATCGTACAGGAATTCGGTCAGGAAGGGGATCTTGAATATCTTATCCGAGTTCAGAAAACGGATTTGGACCTTACAGGTGTCGGCGACAAGGCCGGCGCTGCGCTCAGGCAGGCCTTCGGCGAGGGAACCGAGATCAGGAGGGTTGAAATGGTGGGGCCTAAGGTGGGAAAAGACCTCGCTGAAAAGGCCCTCTTCGCTATCTTTTATTCAATCCTTTTTATGGCTATTTATATCTCGGGGCGCTTCGAGCTTAAATGGATGATGAGCCTTGTAATGGCCATCTCGCTTGCGGTTGTTGTCTATTTTATCTCAGCCCTGGGCGCTGGGGTCACCTCGCTGATAGTGGCTGCTCTTGCCGTAACAATAGGGCTTTGCTGGTTCCTTAAGTTGAGATTTGCCCTTGGGGCCATTATGGCCCTGGTGCATGACGTCACTATCACCGTGGGGGCATTCGCTCTCTTGAATAAGGAAATAGATCTGTCGGTTATTGCCGCCATCCTGACGATTGTGGGATATTCTTTGAATGACACGATCATCGTATTCGATCGTATAAGGGAAAACATAAAAAGGACCAGAAGAAGGCCTCTGTCTGAGATAATCAATGACAGCGTGAATCAAACCCTCAGCAGGACAGTGCTTACGGCCGGAACGACCCTCATTGTGGTGCTGGCCCTGTTCATACTGGGTGGCGGCGTAATACACGACTTTGCCTTCGCCCTTCTTGTAGGAATCATTGTGGGTACCTACTCGTCCGTTTATGTAGCCTCTCCTCTGCTTCTCCTTTTTGAGAAGACCGTAAGCAGGGCTGCAAGGGAAGAGAAAGGCGCCGTTAAGTGAGTGCCGTGATTGCTGATACCAGATAAGAAAAGGAAATTATTTAGCTTCCGTTCCTTACTGATTCTGTGCCTTTTTTTTGCGGCGGCAGGTGCGCTGTGGTTTTGGGTATCGCGTTATAGCGGGCCAAGCAGGGTAAATTTCGTTGTCTTGAAGGTAAACGCGCAGATCATAAAGATTTTGCCCGGGGAAAAGATATCCCTGCATCCTTTAGACAGAGTAATGATAAGCGGGATCTCAACCAATATCCCGTTCGGCTTTGGGGTCCGCCTCTTTACGGAAAGGGCGGATATCGCCGTTCTCTCTGATTACGAAACCCCCCTTTCAGAAATCCTTCCTGATCATGATATCTATGAGCATTACTCATTCCATGTGGAAATCAAGCATAAAAACAAGACCCTCGGATTTTTTGACCTTGAGATAAGACCATATCTCGAGGATTGGATCGAGAGGGCGGGCAGAATAATAAATTCCGATATGAGGATACTTTTTCTAGAAAAAGCGGCTGCTCTTCTGCCTACAGAAAAGGACATCGCAGAGCGGCTTATAAGCGAATACAAGACCAGGGGATATTTTCAGAAGGCGATCCGCCTGATGGAGAGGTTTCCCGCTGAGACTAAGGAAAGGTTGTGGGAACTTTCCGAACTCTATGAAAAAGCGGCGAATCCGGACAGCCTGATCACGGTACTTGAAAGGCTTCTAAAGTTTGCTCCTGAAGACGCCGAGGCAAGGCTCAAGCTTGCTGAAACACTTGAGAAGGCAGAAAGATGGAATGAGGCCGCAAAACAATATGAGGCACTTGTTGCTGCGACTCCGGAGGAGGAAAGGGCGTCACTTCTTAAGCGCCTGGGCTATGCCTTTCTCAGGGCGGGAGACTTTGAAAAGGCAGTTTCTTCGTTTTTGAGCGCAGCTAGATTGGATCAGAAGGATGTCAATCTCTATTATAACCTGGCCTACCTTTACGACAAACTTGGTGATGCGTATAACTCCGCCTTTTACCTTAGAAACGCCCTGACCCTTAATCCTGATGATGCAGAAGGAAGGCTAAGGCTCGCTGAGCGTTTCCTTGACACCGGAGAGTGGAATAGGGCCGAAAAACTTGCCGAGGAGGTCATTGAGAAGACGCCTGACTCAAGGCAGGCCCTCATGACTCTTGCAAGGGCCCTTGAGGGTCTCAAGGAAAACGAAAGACTCCTTGATACTTACAGAAAGCTTTTGGATATTGACCCTTCTGACGAGGTTGTAATCTATAATCTGGCAGCGCTTGAATACGAAATGGGCAGCCTTGATGATGCCCTTTCCCATCTTAAAAGGTATGAGGAGTTTCATCCCAGGGATGAATCGCTCCACAGGATCATCTTTGAAATATACAAGAGCAAGAACGCTTATGAGGAGGCTGCAAGGGAAGCGGAACTTCTGATATCCATCAATCCCACCTATCCGGCGCCTTACGGTTTTCTTTTTGCCTACTTCCTGGATAAGGGATTGTATGATGAAATAATCAGCGTAATGAGGACTGGGGCAGCGGCCAATCCCGACTCGCAGGAAATACTTGAGTATCTGCTGGATGCTTATGTCAGAACCGGTCAGGAACTCCAGGCCATGGATACGATGGAGGCCATACTGAAGATAAGCTCAAAGAGCACCGCCTTCCTCATACGGCTTGCCGTCCTCAGGGAAAAGCACGGGCAGGTTGCAAAGGCAATGGACCTTTACAGACGTGTGATCGAGATTGACCCGCAAAACAAGGAGGCGGAGAGCGCATACTTGCGCCTTAGACTAAAAGGTATCGGCCTTGAGGGAGAGTGATTCGGGAGATACCTTGCGGGTTGCGGCGGGTTTGATTTTGCGGAACGGCAGGTATCTGATAACCAAGAGACCAAGGGCTTCTTTTATGGGGGGCTACTGGGAATTTCCCGGCGGAAAGCGTGAACAGGGTGAAACCATAGAGGAATGCCTCCGGAGGGAACTGGTCGAAGAGCTGGGGGTGGAGATCAAGGTCGGGGAAACCTTCTTGGATTCCTGTTATAGATATCCTACCAGAAAGATCCGCCTGACGACTCTTAGAGGCGTAATTATTTCAGGAGAACCTCAGCCGATCGGCTGTGAGGCGTTGAGGTGGGTCCTGCCCCACGAGTTGCTCAGGTATCCCTTGTGCCCCCCGGACATGGAGGTAGCCGAAAAGATTTTGATGGAAAGAAAGGAGTAACTTTCAATGTTGTACAAACGTGATGAAAACGCGGGAGGCTACTTTGAGCCAGCCGCAGGTGTCGGCATCAAGAGCATGGTATATGGGGAAAAGACCCATATGTGCGAATTCAAGCTAAGGAAAGGCTCCAGGCTTCCAGATCACAGCCATCCACATGAGCAGACAGGGCTTGTTGTGTCGGGACGCATAATTATCAACATAGACGGGAAGGATTTTGATGCCGGCCCCGGCGATGCATGGTGCATAGCGGGGGGAGTTACACACCGGGCCGAAGTCATTGATGATTCTATCGTAGTAGAGGTTTTTTCCCCCAGGCGGGAAGACTATATCAGTAGAATGGGTCCGGGGCCTGACATTCCTGAGCGAAAGGCCACGCCACAGCCCTGAAAATCCATCGGGGGTCGGCATCACCATCGGCATTGGTCTCCTCTTTTGACGATAACCCTGGGTTGACCTTCTTGATTGCGACCCCTACCCGGCAACAGGTTGTATTTTTAGTTTAAATAATGAAACGTCACAACTTGTCTTCTTTAACGGGCTGCGCGCTACCCTCTGCTTGGACAATATACGGCACGGTCACCCAAGCAGCCGGCGGTTTTCCTCGACGGATTCCTTGTAAGCATCCCGGAATCGCCATGGATTGTTTTTGGCTTTATAGGGTCATAAAATATATCCAAGTCAACTAGTTAAGTTGCAACGTGCGGTGTAATGCTAGACAGAATTATTATATCATATTTCACTGTTAGTCATAACATATTTATATTAAATACTATTTTTTAAATGAGGCGGCATAAAATCTATAATTATCAGATATAGTTAAGTAATTATCGCAGGTAAGTATTTTGTAATATATTTTTTCAGTCCAATATCTGTTCGCGGCACGCCTCCGGCGCGCCGCGAATGGGCGAGCTGAGCTTCGCTCCAGCGCCTGTCCTACAGGCCGCCGGAGGCGGCCTTTCGAACAATCGCTGGAGC
>MNYJ01000184.1 GCA_001874005.1 Desulfobacteraceae bacterium CG2_30_51_40 | reverse complement strand
CCCTCACGATAGCCGCACACAATCTCTACAGGGCGATGGGCATAATGCTTGAGGGCTTTGAGTGGGAGACATCAAAGAGTCTCAACACGAAGTTCTTCTCAAACGGCGGAAGCTTTGAGGTAAAGGACAAAGAAATACAGATCAACTTCAAGAAAAAGAGGCATCTGCCCACCCTGATGGCAACCCTCAAGAACATGGGTGATACCAAGATACCCTGGCTCCAAAACAGGCCCCTTAAGTTTTCTACCTTGACCGTAACCTAAAATTTAGGGTGTATTTATCTGTATGAAAATCAGTGATGATGCCTTTCTGCATGAGCATGATGAAGTCAAAAGGTATGGATATGGAGAGAATGAGGGGCATGATGAAAGGCATGATGGCTGAGCCATTAAGGAAGGCCGACCGATAGAGCCATACCCATGGAATAGTCCTATCGGTGACCTTCTTAAGGGGCCGGATACCTTTAATCTACGTTGCTCAGGCGGATAATTGTGCCATTGGGAGGAGCCACGGGAAAACGCGCAATGAAGCGGGCTTCTCTGTGGCCCTTACTTCCGTTGAGTACTCCAGGGTGATACAAAACTTTTTGCCTATCAATGACTACTCCATTTTTGTCCAATAGGGCGACCTCTACAAAGGAGGGGACGTTTTTTGCCATACTTCCGTTTACCCGAAGCTTTCCTGAAACCCTGAACTCTCCCTCATCCTCCACTGCCCAGAGCTGGGTAAAAGAAGTCTGACGGTCTGGAACCGTCTCCTTGGTGTATTCCTTATCCAAGAGGTTTTGGGTTGTTGCGCACCCTGATATAACGATCAAGCTAAAAAATGCTGCCACAAATGATTTTACTAATGAAACTTTCATTTCTCCTCCTTTTCCACACTCATAGAAAACCATTTATATAGAGCCGGTATAACCAGCAAGGTCAATATGGTCGAGGTTATGAGCCCCCCTGTCACAACCGTAGCTAAAGGCCGCTGGACTTCGCTGCCGGTTCCGCTGCTGAATAGGAGCGGAATAAGGCCCAGGGCTGTGGTGAGGGCTGTCATCAGAACCGGACGCAGTCGCAGGCATGCTCCCCTTATAGATGCCTCACTGACTGCAACGCCGTCTCTCAGCAGTTGGTTAAGGCAGGTTACGAGCACCATGCCGTTTTCGAGCGCGATACCAAAGAGTGCTATGAAGCCTACCGATGCCGGTACCGAGAGATTTTGATTGGTAAGCCAAAGGCCGACTACCCCACCTACCAGGGCAAGCGGAATATTTAAGAGGATAAGAAAAGTGCTTTTCAACGAATTAAAATTTACGAACAAGAGCAGGATAATGATCAGCAGGGTAACAGGCACGACAAGTGCCAGGCGTTTATTGGCCTCCTGCTGCAACTTGAATTGTCCCCCCCAATTTACAAGATACCCCACCGGCATCTTTACCCTTTCAGCTATGACCTTCTGGCCCTCTGAAACAAAGGAGCCTATATCGCGGCCCCTGACGTTGCACTGTACTGTGATGAAACGCTGGTTATTCTCTCGCGTGAACTGTCTCGGTCCGTAGATTTCCTCAATGGATGCGAGCTGGCCAAGCGGCACCTTGGCTCCGCCAGGGGCCGCAATGAGGATGAGCCGAATGGACTCAGCCTGATTCCGCGCTTGTTCAGCAAACCGCACGAAGATATCAAAACGTCTGACCCCTTCAAAAATCTCTCCCGCCTTCTCGCCCCCGACTGAGGTGCGGATGACATTCTGAACATCATCCACATTGATGCCGTAGCGGGCAATGGCCTTTCGGTCAATTCTTATAAGCAATTGCGGCGTGCCGGTCACCTGGTCTCTTTGTACGTCCGCAGCCCCGGGAAGCCCCCGGATAACCTTCTCTATTTCTTCCGCCTTTTCCTTCAGAACTTCCATGTCAGGGCCGAAGATCTTAATCGCCAGTTCAGCTTTTGTGCCGGTAATAAGCTCATCTACCGCGGCGGCTATCGGCTGGGTGACGTTAAACTGAGATCCGGGGAAATCTTCGAATGCTTCACTGATCTTCAAATAGAGTTCATCGGGCTTGCTTGCGCTTGTCCACTGTTCCAGCGGTTTAAGGGCGACAAATGCCTCGGCGCTGTTCACCGGATCGGCGTGTGCGCCTACCTCACCGCGGCCAACCCGGGTGACGACCCTTATCACTTCCGGAAATCTGGCCATCAATCTTTTTTCAAACCGCAGCATTGTGTCTCTAGCCTCATCCAGTGATATGGACGGAGCCATGGTCGCTCGAATCAGAAGGTCGCCCTCATCAAGGCGCGGCACGAATTCGGAGCCAAGACGCGGTAACAACAGCACACCGATGGCAAGCATTACTACCGCAAGCCCTAAAGCGAGCGAACGATGGCGGACAAGAAGACTCACCGCCGGGCGGTAAGGCAAAAGCAGCCAGGTTACAATCCTAGCCTCCCGGGTGCCTTTTCCGCTCAATATCTTTTTGGGTTTACGCATAAGAAAAAAGGAGATCACAGGAGCCAGCAGGAGCGCGTAGATAAGAGATCCGAGCATTGCCAAGGCCACCGTATGGGCCAAAGGCGTGAAGGTCTTACCTTCAACCCCCTGGAGCGTGAATAGAGGAAGAAAAACGATGATGATAATAGCAATGGCGAAGATAATAGGCCTGCCTACATCTACGCAAGCCCGAGCCACAATCGCCAGCCGCGCTTCACGGGGATCGGCCTCCCGAAGCATTCTATCAACATTTTCCACTATGACGATGGTGGCGTCAACCATCATCCCGATAGCAATGGCAAGCCCTCCAAGAGACATCAGATTAGCGCTGATATTAAAGAGCTTCATCATGGTAAAGGCGAAAAATATTGAAAAGGGAATTGAAAGCGCAACAACTGCACTGGCGCGAAGTCCTCCCATGAAGATCAGTAAGACTATTGTTACAAGTATGACGCCGAAAATAAGGGCATCTGCTACCGTCTTTATACACTTGGCGACCAGTGTTGCCTGATCATAATAGGGCACAACCTTCACTCCCTCCGGAAGAACTCTGTTGATCTCTCCAAGCCTGGCCTTGACATCCGCGATTACCGCTGAGGTATTCGCACCGATCAGCTTAAGAACCATACCGACCACAACCTCTCCTGCGCCGTTCATGGTAGCCAGGCCTCGCCTGATCTCGCCGCCTATGACCACATCCGCCACTTGCTCGAGGTAAATTGGAGTGCCGTCTTTAACTTTGAGCACGATAAGTTCAAGGTCAGAAATTTTTTCGGCAAGCCCGACAGATCTGATGATATATTCCTCAGCATTTTTAACGAGAAACTGGGCTCCGACATTACTGGTGTTTGCCTTGATCTTTTCAATTACTTCTCCGATGCTCAGGTCGTAGCGAAGAAGATCTTGCGGTCTGACCTGAACCTGGAATTGCTTAACCTCTCCGCCCAGGGAGAGCACCTCGGTGACCCCGGGCACAGTCTGGAGATTGAACTTGATAAGCCAGTCTTGAATCTCCCGCATTTCTTCGGCGCTGCGCTTGCCTGTCTCATCTTCCAACACGAAAAACAATATCTGTCCAAGCCCTGTGGTAATCGGCCCAATCTGCGGCTCGCCGAATCCCGCGGGAATCTCATCACGAGCCACCTGCAGCCTCTCGCCGACCAGTTGCCTGGCGAAGTAGATGTCAGTGCCCTCTTCAAAATAAATATTGACAACAGAGAGACCGAAATTGGAAATCGAACGGATTTCTTTAAGCTGCGGTAGCCCGCTCATCGCTGTTTCCACGGGGTAGGTTACATATTTTTCTACCTCCTCAGGAGCAAGACCTTCGGTTTCGGTGAAGATCTGCACGAGCGCAGGGGTTACGTCGGGAAAGGCTTCCACCGCCAATCTCTTATAACTGAACCATCCTGCCGTAAGCACGATTATACCGAACACGCTCATGAGAAGCCTGCTCCCTAAAACTAAATGAATAACTCTTTCCATCCCCTGAACCCCTCTGTTTAGTGGTTATGGCCGTCACCGAAGGCGCCTTTTGAGAGCTGGGCCTTAAGGGTAAAGGCCCCTTTGCCCACATAGACCTGGCCTCTTTCGACTCCCGACAGGATCTCCACGTATTTATCGCTCTGTCTGCCAGTCTTGACAGGCTTGGGCTCGAATCCTTTCTCAGTAAGGACAAAAACGACGGTTCGCTCCTCAAAGTTCTGAAGCGCGCTTCTTAAAACAACTACGACTGCCTCATATCTTTCCACTTCCACCCTTGCCGTCACGAAAATTCCAGGGCGCAGGTTCCCGTCAGGGTTGGGTAGAACAACGCGAGCCTTAGCGGTTCGAGTTGTCTCACCGACAATAGGGCCTACCCACGCGATCTTTCCTGTTACCACAGGGATACCATGACCTATCTCTATCCTCACGGTCTGCCCCCTGCGGATGTTAATCAGATCCTTCTGATAGACGTTGATGTCCAACCATACCGAGGAGAGATCAGCGATGATGAACAGCTCATTGCTGCTACTGACGTTTTCTCCGAGGGTGAGATGTCTTTCGATAATGGTTCCTGCAAAGGGAGCATTAAGCTTATAATGGGTATATGCGAGATCCGATTTGTCAGGCAAAGTCCTTAACTCCTCTTCAGAGCAACCGAGGGTATGAAGCTGCTGTTCCACCGACTTTCTTGCTATGCGGGCCTCAGCCAGGGACTGGTGGGCGTCAAGATATTCCTTTTCACTCGTAATCTTTTTCTTCCAAAGCCTCTCTTCCCGCTCGAAATCGGCTGTCGCCAGCTTTTCACGCTCAATGGCGGCTAGGTAGGCCGCTTTGGCCTCAGCCAGTTCCCGGCTTTCAAGAACCGCAAGAAGTTCCCCTGCCTCGACGGAATTACCGACTGACTTTCTTACTTCTTTAGCTATGCCGGAGACCCTGGAAACAACATGAACCATTCGGTCGTTGTTAATGACAAGCTCGCCGGGAAGATCAATATACTGCTCCAAGATGCCGGACTCCGCTGTTACCAGCTCAATTTCAAACTCTTTTACCTCCTCATCGGATAGACGAACAACCTCTTCGCCGTGCCCGCCCTCCCCTTCATGATTGGAGTGTTTCTCAGTGCTATTTTCTTTCATGTGGGCATCCTTAGATAAAATAGGCTTCCGCCCTTCTATAGCTTGATCGGCCATTTTTTCATCGCCATGGTATTCTCCTTGAGCCTGCTCATTATGGTCGTGGGGTGATTCAGCCTCCCCTGCTGTCGCCGCAGGCCAAAAGTAGTAAACTCCAATGGCGAGTGCCCCTAAGAAAACTGCGCTTAAAGTGAACTTTTTCATATCTCTCAGCTCCTTTAGTAATTCTTATCAGTCATGGATTTAAGGCTGCTTTTCAAAGGCCCGCCAACCAGGCGTTCTAAATCGCTTCGCGCTATGTGGTATAGCTCCAAGGCCTGCAGGTACTGCCGCCTCACGAAAAATAGGGCCCGCTGTGCATCGAGTACCTGCATGAGATTCAGCTTTCCTTCACGATAACCGCTTTCAACAGCTTCGAAAGCGCCGGTTGCCCCGGGAAGGATTTCGTCCCGCAGGGTGACAGCCTCTTCGTGGGATGCGTTTAATCTCTGCAATGTTTCATATAGCACCGTATGGGCTTCGATATCTGCGGCACGGCTCTCCTGGCGGGTTTTAGCGAGATTTGCGTGGGCTTCTCGAATCCCTCCCTGATTACGATCAAAAAAAGGCAGGGGGATTTCGACTCCGGCAACTACGGCGCTGTCATCCGTTTCCTGAAAATGACGAATACCAAGTCTGACGCTGACGTCGGGCAGGGAAAGAGAGCGCGCCAATTCCAGAGCGGCTTCGCGCCTCTGTATCTCTGTCCTCCAGCGAGAAAAATCAGGATTGAGGTCCAGGCGGTCTCTTATTTGCTCTTCGCTCACGGGCGGCTCCATCTTGCTAAGAGAGCCCGCGACCTTTTCGAACTTGACATGGATTCTTTCCCAGAAGGATGCCAGGCGCCTTTGAGCGGCATTCAGCTCCCGATTCACCTTGTTAGCCTCGCTTCGAGAGGAGGCCAATTCAATTTGTGCTCGATCCTTCTCGACTGGAGAGACCTTGCCCGCCTCAACTCGGTCTCTTGCTGCGGCAAAGGTTTTTGTCGCCAGCTTTACCAAATCCTCGTTCAGTGCAGCCTGTTCCTGAAGCGCAAGCACATGGATAAATACCTTTGCCGCGTCATTTAGAATATCCAGTTTCCTGCTTTCATATTCCCAAACGGCGACATCCTTTTCCATCGCAGCCATCCGGCTGCGTTTACTGCGCTTCCCTCCCAATTCGATCAACTGGGCAACTGAGATAGTGGTTTCAGCTCCATCGAATCCTCGTAGATCATTCCTTCCCGCGAAGTTTTCCGTATCAATGCTGAGGCTGGGATTTGGAAGTAAGCCTGACTGCATTATCAGCGCATCCCTGGACCTAATCTCGTCGTTGAAAGCCGCGAGTGTGGAATTGTATTTTAGAGTGAGAACAATTAGATCTGCCATTGTAAGTTTTTCAATGATTCGGGCTTCAGTAGGTTGCAAAGAGGATAAGTTTGCATTTACTACGGCCTCTTTGGCTGATTCATGAGCAGGATAAGTCTGTTTAGGTTGGTGCAGTCCGACAGTGCTTTGAGCCATATCCACCTTCTGCGAGGCACACGCAGCAGTGAACAAAGTCACTTTAACACCGATTTTCGCGAAGCTATAACCGTCATTTGAGGGGAAGGTTTTGATGCCTCCGTCATTGGAACTTCAGGGTCAGCTTGGCGTCGTCGAGCCAGGAGATGGTCTTGGGCATTCTGTGCCAGGGAACGTTTCGGAGGATCGGGTTATGCGCCCTGCGAGGGTAGGTCACGTTCACTTCTCCGCAGCTGATGTCCACATCGGCCTTACCCCGTATAAAATGGCGAAAGATCTTCTGGGCGTCG
>MNYJ01000127.1 GCA_001874005.1 Desulfobacteraceae bacterium CG2_30_51_40 | reverse complement strand
ACTCCCTCTCCACAATAACGATGCAGAACTCTCCGCCCGGGGCAGGGTCTGCAAACGCGTGGTCAGCTTCGGCACCAGAGTTCAGGATGGAACCAAAGCCTGGGACACCTTCATGTCCCTGGCGGCTACAACCAGAAAACTGGGAATCAACTTCCTGGACTATCTCTACGATAGAATCTCCGGCCTCTGCAGCATCCCCAATCAGGCAGAACTCATCACACAGAGAGCCGCCGTCCTGAACTTGGGGGCTTCTTGGGGCCAAGGCCCATAACAAACCTTTAACAATAAAGATACCAACTTACGCCACACACACCATTACCGTGAAAATTTACCCCCTCCGGCACATTACGGGGGACCCTTCAAGGGAGGGTATTTCGCACTACTATCCGGATATTTTACCCCTTCACGGAGCCTGGTCTATAACTCCAATCTTTTCTCCGACCCGGTGGTCTGCCTTAAAAAGAACCCCCCAACGGGGGTGACTGCACAGTCCCAGGCCCTACACATCCACTGACGCAAAACCAGATGCTACCCTACTCTGAGGTTGATACCTCCCCCTCTTCCCCTATTTATTGAGCTGATACCATCTTTCCGCATTTCCTGACTTACCGCTTCTTTCAAGCGATTTTGAGTTAGCTGCCGAATTTTTTAATTTGGCTAGAAGCAAAGGAACTCAAGGTTCGAATACTGATTTCATAATTTGTTCTTTGGCATACAGTCATAAAATGTCAATTTTCACAATTGACAAAGACTTTGAGTCCTATGCATCTGTATTGCCGATCAAATTATATGAGCCAAGAATGCAAAGCAAAAACCCATAATCGGATAGGAAAAAAATTCCCCCTCCCTCACCAGGTCGCCATAGGCGGTCGCCCGCCTCCGGCTCTCTCGCAAAGTAGCGTGCGGATTTCCCGCACTACGCTCTTCAGAAATCGCTTTACAGCACAGAGAGTGATTGCAGCTCCCTTGTATGGAAGCGCAGTCTCCTTTCAAACTCCATGAAAGAGAGGTTGCGCGGTCTTTGTCATTTTTCTCAACAATGATCTCAAAATGGCGAGCGCTCCGGCTGCATCGTTCCTTCAGGCGGCCAATCTGTTTCACATCAAGGCTTTTCAGCCATCTGACAATCTGACGACGATGCTTTCGGAAGATCCCAAATTGCTTCGTTTCCTCCTTGATAGAACCGTCTTGCTGTTCCGGGGAATACTTACTGGAGAGATCATCACACTCCGAGATAGGCGCTTCTGACAGTTTGGTTTTCCAGCAACTTTTTTGCTTCACCGGCGAGGACAATGGTCCCTGTTTCTAATACATATCCCTTGTATGCCAAAGCGAGAGCGAGCTTAGCATTCTGCTCTACGAGAAGCCTCAGAAGATTCCCTGCGTTCGGATGGAAAGTACATCCTTCGGCCTCATGGAGATAACTGTCTTGGCCGGATAAAAGCCGGGTGGCACGCCAACGCAAGGATAGACCAGCGAACCCTTTCCGAGGATAACGCCGGGGTTGGTGACGGAGTTGCACCCGAGCTCGGCCCTATCCCCCAGGATAGCGCCCATCTTTCGCAGGCCAGTGTGAAATAGCTTGCCTTCAATCCTTATGGTTATGTCCTGGGTTATGATCTTCAGGTTGGCAAGTTTTGTTCCGGCGCCGAGGTTTACGTCGTTTCCGAGTATGCTGTCTCCAACGTAGGCGAAGTGACCTGCCTTGGCTCCGTTAAGCATGATGGCTGCCTTGAGTTCTGTTGTATGCCCTACCACGCACCTGTCGCCCACAAGGCATGTCCCGCGCACATAGGCCCCCTGCCTTACCTCAGTGCAATCGCCTATTATAGTTGGGCCTCTTAGAAGGGCGCCTGGCTCGACCACGGTACCTTTCCCGAGCTGTATATCCTCGCCGAACAGGAAGGCCCCGGCGAATATTACGGATGCGCCTTCCAGCAGTTCGCCGTCAACAATTACCCTCAAGTCTCCTTTAGTCGCGTCGCCAGCGTCAATCTCGGCATTATCCTTAAGGACTTTTCCCTGATGCAGGATGAGGGTTTTTGATATCATTGCATTTTTGGCCGCCCCCACGTTAGGTGAGATTTTGTCCTTGAGATAGCCTTTCAGTCTGGAAAGCGCCTCCCATACATAATCAACTCCTTCAAAAAATCCCTTATGGCCGAAACCATCCATTTCAAAAAGGTCAGCCGGTGCAATCATACAGGCTCCTCCTCCACGCTCCTTGTCGGCTAATCATCTTCAACAATATTCCTGACTTCATTCAATACTCATTATTAAGCACCACCCTTTAGTGACTTCAAGATCTATGTGAACTTAAAAAAGGAAATTTTAAAACCATAGTCAAAAAGATAAGTTATTTTCGATTCCGGTATGCTTTTTCTGGGAACGGTTAGAAATCTGCAAAAGTAAAGGGCGTCCCCCTAGTATCGCGGCTGAGACAATGAGTGGCAGGATCGCAAGGTACTGGGGACCAAAGGTTGATTGGAGAAGAGCCTGGCCATGTTCCGTAATAAAAATCTTGACGATGATTCCGCCCTCAAATTTTCCAAGGAGCGCGAGTCCGCCGCCAGCTATAATCGAAAAAAGGGCCGCGGTGCTGCTCACCCTGATTCGATCCTTAAAGAGGGCGCAGAGAGTCGGAAAAACAACCCCTCCTACAAAGACCGAGTAAGCGAGCAGAAGCGAGGCGATGATTCCCGCCTGCCGGCTTGCAATCAGCCAGGATATGACGCCGAGGACAAGCACAAGAACGCGGGTAATGCGGTAATGTCCTTCCTCGCCCAGATCCTTAAATGGCCTGACAACGTTTAAACTTATGATTGTCGAGGCGGATATGAGGCAGGTATCTGCCGAGGACATGACTGCGGCCAGAAACCCGGCCAGTATTATTCCCTTGAGCCCTACCGGGACGAAGGAGGATATTGCCTGAGGCAGGGCCGCTTCCGGCGCGATCCCCGGAAGGGCCGCCCTGGCCATGACCCCGAAGAATGCGAGGAGAAAGGCGATGGGCACTATGACCAAGGCGGAGGCAAAAACAGCCTTTCTGGCGGTAAGGCCGTCCTTGGCGCAGAATATCCGCGAATAGATGTCTGGACCAACAAGATAGGGGAATCCCACGATCAGGGGATAGAAGATCATCACCTCATACCATCCGAAGGTCTTTGTCACCGGAAAGTCAAGGTGTCCTTCGGGAAGGCCGCCGGCTCCCAATTGAAAAGAATTGCCACCAGACCAAAGAAAGCCAAGGGCAACAATGAGACCACCAATGAAAAGAAATAGCTGCCAGAAATCTGTCTTGATTACAGAGAGCTGCCCTCCCCAGAAGGTGTAGATCGTAAAGACCACAGCTACGCCTGCTATTGCAAGACCCATATCCATGCCGAAAAATCCAGAAATGAGCCGCCCTCCGGCTATGATCTGAGCTGCTATTACCCCGCACCATGCAATGGCGATCATTATTCCTGCAAGGACCGAAACCCTGTCTCCGTATGCCTCTCTCAGGATGTCGGGAAGGGTCATGGCCTTTTGCCGTCTTATCCGCTCGGCCAGAAAAAAAGCGCACGGGATAAGTGCCATTCCTCCTATCAGTGCCCACCATGCTGCCGTCAGTCCCCGCTGGTAGCCCATGCCGATTATGCCCATCGTAGATGAAGCGCCGAAGACCGTAGCCACCAGGCTCATAGCGATCCTTGGTGTTGAGTAACTCCTCTTTGCAACCCAGTAGGACTGGGCATCTTGACGTCTGCTCCTCCAGCCCAGGAAGAGCATGAAGGCAAAATAGAAAGCTACAACGACAGAATCTAACACTGTAAAACCATCCTTTCCTTCCAGGAAATACTATGCAGGCTTAACGGAGATATTTTCAGCCGCGGGTCTCGCTGCAAGGGCTGATGTCCTTCCAGGATTGAAGGCGTGTAACTGCGCCGTCATTTCGGTGTATCCATTGTCAGACCAGGGAAGGCACCCTAACCGGCTATTTTTCCGTTTTATTTATCGGATCAGACCTCGCGTGACAAAGTAAGGTGCTTTCCCATGAATAACAGCCAATGCCTGGATCAAAGCCTAGACCTGAGAACCATCAAGCCATTCCAAAATACTCCGAGACATCCTCAATGGAGGCAAATATGGTTGATTCCATAAGCCTTGCCTTTGCTCCTTCGACCCTGGCAACCGACCGATTGACCCTCGATACAAGCCGCTCGTCCCTGAGTACCGCATCCCTCAGTGCGTGCATGGCCTCAAGCACCTTGTTTTGATCCTTGCAGATAAGAAGGATGTCCGCCCCTGCCATAAAGGCCGCCAATGCTGCTTCCGAGATGCCTCTATCTCCCGCTATTGCGCCCATCTCGAGGTCGTCTGAAATCACAAGGCCCTGATATCCCAGTTCATCGCGCAGGATTCCAGTTATGATCCTATGGCTCATGGTGGCGGGAACGCCTGGGTCGAGGGCGGGATAGACTGCGTGGGATGTCATAATGCCTGATACGTCCGCCGCCGCTGCGGCAGCAAATGGACGCAGGTCTGTCTTTGTAAGTTCTTTTTCTTCAATATTGATGGAAGGGAGCCTGTGGTGGGGATCGAGGCCTGCCGCTCCAAGGCCCGGAAAGTGCTTTGCGACCGCCATGACACCTTTATCCTGAAGCCCATTTACAACAACCGCCCCAAGTCTGGCAACCATCTCGGGATCTCTTGAAAATATTCGGCCTTCTAGGTGTGCCTCAACCAGGTCTCTCGCTACATCAACAACAGGCGCAAGATCCATATTTAAACCTACGAGCCTCATTTCCTGAGCTGTCTTTTCGGCAAACTCGCGGGCCTCTTCAAGGGGATCGGCGGATTCGCCGATTGAGGCGTTACCGGGAAAGCGCGTGAAAGGCTCGGAGAGGCGGGCGACCCTTCCCCCCTCCTGGTCAATGGCGAGGAAAAGCGGAAGACCCCGCTTTTTCATGGCGGTCTTCTGGAGGCGGTTGCATAGCCTTGCAAGCTGAAGCGGGTCTTCTATGTTTCTCTTGAAAAGGATTACCCCTCCGAGGCCGTATTCGGAAATAAGGCACTCAGTGGTCGCATCCATCTCGGTCCCAGGCATCCCAGCCATGAAAAGCTGTCCGATCCTGGAGTGAAGCTCTGATAATTCAAGGGTTGAATGACTCATCGTTTCTCCATTAGCGTCAGAAGGCTTTGCTTCATTGATTCGATATCATAGACAAAAGAGCCAATTGCAAAACCATGACTACTCGTCATTCCGGCAAAAGCCGAAATCCATAACGCATTGATTCAATGATATATTGGATTCTCCGATCAAGTCGGAGAATGACGAAATATGGCCCTTCCCTTTTTTCCTCCCCCTCGACGGGGGAGGGAGGGATGGGGGTAATTTTCATCTTTCGTTGTGCCCCTTTCAGGGCATGGCAGTTAGTCAAATAGGTTGACAGAGCCTAAACCTTCAAAGTAGAACTTGGCAAGAAAACAATTACAGGCAAAGCAGAAACAATGAAGGCAATGATCCTTGCAGCGGGCCTGGGAACAAGGCTCCGTACCCTGACCGAAAGCATCCCCAAGGCCCTTATCCCGGTCATGAATCGCCCCATGATAGCCTGGGTTATTGATCATCTCAAGTCCCACGGTTTCGACCGGATTATAGTCAACGCGCACCATCACGCAAAGATATTAGAGGATTACCTTGGGAACGGCTCCGGCTTCGGAGTCGGGATAACGACACGATACGAGCCTGAGATACTTGGCACAGGGGGGGGCATCAGGAACACAAAGGATTTCTGGGATAGCGGGCCCTTTGTCGCAATAAACGCGGACATCCTTACCGACATTGATCTTGCCGCAGCCCTCAAGATACACAGGGATTCAGGGGGCCTTGCAACCCTGATTGTGCATGAGATGCCTTCTTTCAGCAAGATAGAACTGGATCAGAAAGGGCTTGTCAAGGATATAAGCCGGGATGTCAAGCCAGGAAGGCTTGCCTTTACGGGAATCCACGTGATAGAGCCCGCCTTGCTTGACTTTATCCGACCCGGTGTCTTTTCCGATATCATTGACTGCTACAGGGATCTCATAAGGGCGGGAAGCCCCCCGGCAGCATTTATCTCAAAAGGGCACTATTGGCATGATGTGGGAACCCTTAAGAGCTACATCAGGGTGCATGAGGAGTTATGCTTGAAAAGGCCTCCTTCGGACAGATTTGTTTTTGGTTCAGGCTGCCTGATCCATCCCTCTGCAAGGCTTCTTGACTGGGCAGTGCTGGGGGATGGAGTGGAGCTGGGTGAGGGAACTCTTGTTGGCCGTTCAGTGCTTTGGGACGGGGTAAGGGTGGGGGCAGGGGTGAGGATAGCAGACAGCGTTGTGAGCAAGCGTAAAACCATAGGGAAAGACCTTCAGGGTGTGCTTTTATAAGGTGCTCAACAGCGTGTTTAAGAGATGCTCTTTACAGACTCAGGGAAAGATGGCCGGATGCAAGGCCTGCGCTCAAGGAAACCCGGCCAAAGGGTATGGCGTAAAACGATATGCGAGGACAAGTCCCGGGAAATAATTCGTAGGAAATGAGTGCGTCCAAAGGACAAAAGATGAGAAAAGCTTGGCAGACTTGGATTTTTAAAGGGCCTGTTTAGATAGTGTCCATCCGGAAATGGCTATTTTCACCGATTTCGGCGTTGGGCTCAAATTTTAATCCTCGAAATACGTCAATGTATTCATGTGGTTAAAATTATCACCCGCCTTGAACTCGACGAAACTATCTCATTTCCGGATAGGCACTAGATAAGGCGGAAGCAGATTGAAAGAGACGGACGATTACGGCGGACTTGAGAAATTTATAAGGGGCTTTCTCAGAAGGAAAAAGTGCCTTGAATCGGCAATTACCATCGTGCCCATGGCTGCGGATGGCTCTGTGCGGAGGTTTTTCAGGGTTCTTTCAGCAGATGGTTTTTCCCTGGGGGTAGCCATGCTAAATGAACCCCTGGATGGGGCGGCCGAAAGGGAGAACAGGGCATATCTCTTGATAGGCAGGCACCTCAAGGCAAGAGGTATCCCTGTCCCTGAGATATACGGGGCCGATCTTGAATCAGGCCTGTTCTTCATGGAGGATCTGGGTGAAAAGAGCCTCCAGGATATGATCGTTAAGGGAGGCGATCCTAAAGGGCTCTATGAGCAGGTGCTGGATGTGCTTCTAAGGCTTCAAACAGATGGTTCTGTCGGATTTGATATGGAGTGGTGCTGCCAGACAAAGGTTTATGACCGGGAGGTGATGAGGCGATATGAGTCGGACTATTTCAGAAGCGCGTTTCTGAGGGGCTATCTGGGCATGAGCGGGGACCTTGGTTTCCTTGATTCCGCCTTTGACTATATTGCTGAGCGTGCATCCAGTGCCGGTTGCGGCCATTTCATGCACAGGGACTTTCAGTCGCGAAACATCATCATAAGTGAAGGAGGGATCGGGATCGTTGACTGGCAGGGAGGCCGCATGGGGCCTCTCGGCTATGATCTTGCCTCCCTGCTTATTGATCCCTACACGGCCCTCGGTGAAGACCTGAGGCTGAACCTATATGAATACTATCGCCTCCGCCTTGAGAAGAAAAATCCACTCCTTGCCTCAGAGCTTGACAAGACCTATCCCTATCTTGCCCTCCAGAGAAACCTCCAGATCCTGGGGGCCTTTGCATTTCTTTCAAAAGTTCGGGAAAAGACCTATTTTGAGGCCTATATACCCGGGGCTGTCAAAAGCCTGAAAGGACTGATTGAGGGGGTTCAAAACAGGGGACTGGAAGGTCTCGGCGAAATTTTCCGACTCCCTGCTGGCGGTATTAAATGAAAATGCCCCTTCCCTTTGTCCCTCCCCCCCCTAGATGGGTGAGGGAGGGGGACGATTTTCATCTATCATTGTGCCCCTAAAGGGCATGAGGGTTAGTTTCGAGAAAAAAGGCCTGATTTCCTTGTGGTCAGGATAGCGATTCCAAGAAGCCCTAATCCGAGCAGGAGCACTGTCATGGGCTCGGGAACAGAAGAACCGCCAGGAGGGGGGTCTGCGCTGGTATAAGCCAGTAACTGTATGGTTCCCGCCTGGCCGTCTGCCAGGGCCAACGCCTCTTCAATGGCTTCCTGATAAGGGTTGGTCCACTTGTCAAGATTGCCGTTTTCAACAAGACCCGTTCCCCCGCTCAAGAGGACTGGCGCGCGGCCGTCGCCCTCAATATCCAAAATTACCTGGTATCCGGCTTCTCCGTTTACAGGCTCCGAGGGACCGGAAGTGCGAAGATCTACCAGCGCGTCAAACAGCAGAGAAAGATTTAGTGTGCCAGACCCCAGCGAGGTGAAGGATGCCGAATAACCTGCTGCAGATTGGGCAATTACCTTTCCGCCGTCTGCGGGCCTTGCCTTGGAGTAGGAGTAGAGGGAAAGAGGTAGCTCAGTAAAGGGGCTTCGTGCCTCTATCCGGGAGCCGCTGATGCCCTCCTCAAATAAGGCCGAGACTCCGCCGCTTTCTTCATCGAATTCACCGGTTAGAAAATCATAAGAAAAGGAGGTTTCTATGGAGCCGAATGCATAGCTCTTTATATCGTTAAATTTGAGGCTGAAGGTCTCTGTGCCAGGCGCTGCAGTGAGGGTGTAAGCAAGAGAAAGGTTAGCCGTTGCCTCGGCTACGGGGATTGCCGCCGCACCTGCGGCAAAGACGTGGGTCAGGAAAGCTAAAACGCAAAGATAAAACAGCCATCTTGGGTTCTTCAAGGCGTATCTCCTCATAAAGACTAGTCTTTCAATTAGACAGTGTCCATCCGGAAATGGCTATTTTCACCGATTTCGGCGTTGTGCTCAAATTTTAATCCTCGAAATACGTCAATGTATTCCTGTGGTTAAAATTATCTCCCGCCTTGAACTCGACGAAACTATCTCATTTCCGGATGGATACTAGATAGCTATAACTTCTATCAAGTTATGCAAATAACGTTCCCTTCTCTCACGTCCTGCAACCTATCCTGGAGTAACATACTAATATATCACGATTTTTATTGGGCCTCTCTTTGCCCTGTCCGCATCCCTGGTGCCTCATTAAAGGGCCGTAATGTAAAGATTTCCGACTTAGACATCTACCCTACGAACTATTTGAGAATATAATGAGCTGTATTAACAGCTAACAGCCATGCCCAAATGGGGCACAACGGAAGATGAAAATCACCCCCACCCCTCCCTCCCCCGTTGAGGGGGAGGAGTGAAGCGAAGGAGGATTTTCATATAAAAATACAGAGAAGTCATTTGTAATACTTCTCGACAGGATGTTTTATTCATTCATGGTACGGGAAATCATTTAACTGCCGGATGGTTTTGTTTTATGTTATAGATGCTGTGGAATGGTCTTTAAGGGGGAAGCGATCCGGGAAGTTTGCCCGTGATTTACAGAGGAGGAGTCAATGCAGAGAAAGAGGGCCTTTGAGCCTTATGACGTGGTCATAGCCTCGGGGGGGCAGGTGGGGATTATTGTAGATTTCTCTGAACTTGAAGGCGTAAAGGCCAGGTTCAGGGAGGGTAGAAGACCAGGTAGCCATTTTGCTCCGGGGTGCTGTCACGTGCTTGATTACACCACGCAGGTACCGGTCCTCTTTGAGGACGGAACCTATAATGTGATGAGGGGACTGGGAATAAGGAAGTTCAAGGATGCGGATCAAGTAAAGAGGCAGGCCCTGGAGAGGATGCTGACGGGCGCATAGGGGGCTCCTTGGTAACGCCGGGGCCTGTCATGAGGGAGTGGCAGTGCCCGGGGAAGCGGATTTTTTGTAAAAGTGTAAAGAAAGGAGACAGGATAGAATCATGGATGAGTGCATCTTCTGTAAGATCATCAAGGGGGAGATACCAAGTTTTAAGGTCTATGAGGATGAAAAGGTGTTTGCCTTCGAGGATATAAATCCCATTCAGGAGGGCCACACCCTGGTGATTCCTAAAAGACACGCGGGAAACCTCTGGGAGATGACGGATGGGGATCTCGCTGCCGTGCAGATCGCAGGAAAAAGAATCGGTCTTGCCATAAAAAAGGCCCTGGATGCAACCGGGGTAGCCTGTCTTCAGTTAAACGGCCGGGGAGCCAATCAGGTGGTGATGCACTATCATCTTCATCTCATACCAAGGCTGGAAGGAGGGCCGCCTCTTCCAGTGAGCAATTGGGAGCTGAAGGCAGGCGATATGGCCAGGATAAAGGCAGTCGCGGAGAGGATCACATCCGCCCTGGGATAGAATGCATGCCCTCTAGGGCCCATGCCCTATCCTGGCATGGGGCTTTATATGAAAATGCCCCTTCCCTTTACTGTCGAAACGTCGGGATGGGGCGGCATTATTTCCCTCCCCCTCGACGGGGGAGGGCGGGGTGGGGGTGATTTTCATCTTTCGTTGTGCCCCATTCGGGCATGGGGGTTAGTTCCGAGGTGGTCAGTCCACCAGTTCCACGTTCCAGTAGAGGTAGTCCCTCCAGGACTGGGGCACGTCCCTGTAGCCCACGGTGATCTTCAGCGCAGGCTCCCATTTGGGTCTTGTGGGTTTTCTCAGGAGCTTCATGCCTGCCTCCTGCGGGGTGGCGCCCCCCTTTTTCCGATTACAGGGCATGCAGCAGGTAACGATGTTGCTCCACTCGGTCTTGCCGCCACGGGATTTGGGGATCACATGGTCGTATGTGAGTTCTTCGGGACTCATTTTCGCGCCGCAATACTGGCAGCAGTGGTTGTCCCTGGCATAGATGTTCTGTCTTGAAAACCGGGGCTGAATATGCGGCTTCCTCACCATCCTGAGAAGTCTCACGACCGCGGGGAGCCGAACTCGAAAGGAAACGGCATGTACCTCCTTCTGGTATTCCTCAAGGACCTCTACCTTTCCCAGAAACAGTAGGGTAAGGGCCTTTTTCCAATTTATTACCTTTAGAGGCTCATAGGTGATGTTTAGAAGAAGCACCTGCTCCATAGTGCAAAAAGTCCGTTAAAGGGTTCGGGACCAAATGACCTTAAGCAAGGCCACAACTGGACTATCAGGTGTCATCCTAGAGCAAATAAAGTGGAATTTCAAGTGCGAAGTTGGACTGAAGGGTTTTCAGATCGTCTCTAAACGATCTGATCATGAATCATGCCATTGTCCGGATGCGGCCGAAGGGTGATGAACCTGCTCCGGCATCCGAAGAGTAACGGATTTTGATAATTATGGGACAAACGGCAGAAGGGGATGGAAAATGGTTACCTTACTTATAGTCTATCATACCCAGACAGGCAGAACAAAGGCCATGGCCGAGGCCGCGGCAAAGGGTGCCGCTTCAATTGAAGAAGTGATTGTCGTCTTAAAGAGGGCCTATGATGCCACCCTTGAAGACCTTATCAATTGTTCCGGTCTCTTGATAGGTTCCCCGGAGTATTTCGGTTACATGGCAGGAGCTGTAAAGGACCTCTTTGACAGGACCTATGAGGCCGCGAGGGGCAGAAGGGAGATATTCAGAAAGCCTTACGCGGTCTTTGTTAGCGCAGGAAACGACGGCATGGGCGCCCTTGCGGCCATCGAGCGGATATGCCTGGGCTATCAGTTCAAGAAGGTACTTGAGCCGGTTATTTCCAGAGGAGAGGTAGGCGCGGAGGCAATAAGTGCCTGTGAGGAGATGGGAAAGACCATTGCCGCCGGGTGTGAGGCGGCAATATACTGAAAAAAATCAGTTCGGGGGTTTTTCTTCCTTCCTTGCAAGAGGAAGCTTGAAGAACTGAACCCCTTCTTCGCTAAGGATCTTTTCTTCATCCTCAGTGGCTGAACCCCTTATATTTCTTTGTTCGGAGGCTCCGTAGTGGATTTTGAGGGCTTCTGAGGTGAACTTGGTGCCGACGTCTTCAAAGTTGTTCCGGATGTATTCCATTACCTCGATGGCAAGTTTCCTGTAATCCGGCCCTTTCTCAGGTGCCCGGCGGATGGATTTTTTTACCGACACGGCGGGAATCATCCTCTGAACCGCCCTGTCGCTGCAAAAGGGGCATTCCACTAGCCCTCTGAGCTTTTGGTCCTCAAAGGATTCGTTGCTTGCAAACCATCCTTCAAAGACGTGTCCCCGGGAGCACTGCAGGTCAAAGGCAATCAAATCAAAGGCCTCGTCATATCGGTTTGGACTAGCGGCCCGAATTCAGAACGGCCAGTATCCTGGTTGGTTCAGTCCCGTGGCACTTGACCAGATGAGAGATGGCCGAGTCATAGTATATAGCATCACCCTGACCAAGGACATAGATCTCCTTTTCTAGCCATACCTCCATTTCTCCGCTAAGCACGAAGATGAACTCCTGCCCGTCGTGGCTTGATCTCTCCTCTTTCGTGGCCGAGGGTTCGAGGGTTACCAGAAAAGGCTCCATGAACCTGTTTTTCTTGTGGGGGGCAAGGGATTCATACTGATATCCGTAATACTTGCCCTTCTTGGAATCGTATCTTGAAACTACCTTCCTGTCATCCCTTCTAACGATGGTGAAAGGCCTGTCTTCTTCACCGCTAATGAGGTAGCCCATCTTCATGTCGAGGGCCTTTGCAAGCTTTATAACAGTTCCAAGGGGCGGGTTAACGTCCCCTTTTTCGATCTTCTCAAGCAGGGAGACGGAGAGGTCTGTCCTCTGGGACATGTCCTTGAGGCTCAGGCCCCTGGATTCCCGGACAGTCTTCACCTTTTCACCGACATGGGTCTCAATGTCTTCTTGCTGGACATGGCTTCCGATGCTGTCGAGGAAATCCTTTTCCGCGTCACGGGCAGTATGGACTGCGGCCGGCTGGACTTTGCCTTTTTTCCTTTTCGTGCCTTGCGTGGTCATGGCTGACACCCTCTTTTGATCTTGGTTTATACGAGAACGCCCCTTCCCTTTGCCCCTCCCCCTCGACGGGGGAGGGGTGGGGGTGATTTTCATCCTTCGTTGTGCCCCATTTGGGCATGACCGTTGGCCAATGGCCTCTAACGGCCCTGATGAATGTTTCTGATGTTATTAGGTATCCATCCGTAAATGGCTATTTTTACCGATTTCGGCGCTGGGCTCAAATTTTAATCATCGAAATACCTCAATGTACTCCTGTGGTTAAAATTATCACCCGCCTTGAACTCGACAAAACTATCTCATTTACGGATGGACACTATCTAAGAGGTCTTTTACATCTTTTGCGTGCCACGGTCAAGGGTGACGGCTCATGGCTCAAGGACGAATATGACCTCCATCCTTACGCGGTATTCCTGTATTCTTCCGTCTTCAATGGCTACCCTCTGCTCAAGAATCCGCATCCCGGTGATATTGCGAAGCGTCTTGTTGGCACGCTCAAAACCCACTCTTATCGCATCATCAAAGCTGATGGGCGAGCCCGCAATTATCTCTGAAACCCTTGCGACCCTGTCCATACTGTCTCCTCCTGTTTTAAAATCACACTTTTCCACGGCCATCCCAGTTGAGTTCGGTCAAGAGTTCCCTGTTTTCAGCCATGTCTTTTGAGAGCATGGCTGAAAGGCGTTTAACCGCCTCGCCCGGTCTTCCGGTTCCAATGATCTTTCCGTCATAGGCGACAACCGGCAGGATGTTTATGGATGTTCCCGTAAGAAACATCTCTTTCGCCTTGCAGGCCTCATCCGGCCTGATCCTTGAGAAGGCCACCCCGCGTATCAGTCCTGCGGCTGCCAGTTCCTCGGCCAGCTCATATACTCTCTGGGCGGTTGTGCCCGCAAGTGTCCTCTGGAAGTCAGGGAATAAGATCATCTCATCTGTTGTAACAATGCCTATGTTTTCGGTTGCCCCTTCCGCCACAAAACCATCCTCATCAAGGGATACCGGATAGGCGCATCCCCTGGCCGCGGCCTCTATCTTCATAAGCACATTGGGGAGATAGTCGCATGACTTTATAGTGGCGAAAAAGGCCTTCTTTATGGGAATAGTTGAGGTGCATGTGGATACGCCTTTCTGATATGCTTCTTCAGGGATTCCCTTAAAGCCCACTATGTTGATGTAGAGCTGCGTTTCAGGGCAGTCGGAGGGATTAACGGCAAAACTTCCAGGCCCCCTTGAAAGGACAACCCTGATGAGACAGTCTTTGGCGCCCCCCAGGACGGTAACTTCTTTTATGATGTCCCTCAGGTGGGGATATTCAGCAGGGAGGGGAAGAAAGACGGCTTTCGCGGATCGGTCAAGACGGGCCAGGTGTCCATCCATTTGGTAGATACTGCCTTCGATGCATCTCATAACGTCGAAGACGCCGTCCCCCCGGTGCACGAGATGATCGTCTGCCGGTATCATCATGAGTGCAGGGTCAATCGTGGCCCCGCGCCACTGGCTCGAGTACATGCCAAGATAATTTTTGTGCCAAGGCTTTCCGCCCGCATGTATGAAGCTGAAAAAGTTTTCCTGTGTTACGAGGTCAATTTTCAATCCGGGAAAAACCAGCCTTTCCTTCAAGAAAGATAGAAGCCTGGATGCTTGACTGAATCAAGCATGGGCTGATAGTGTATCCCAACAAAGAACAAAGCTCAATAACAATCCCCCGTATAGCCGGGGAATCTTTCGCAGGGCAGAGGGAGACCCATTCGCCATGACGGAAAAACAGTATCTTGTTGATGACATAAATGTAAAGGATACCTGGAGACTTTTCCAGATAATGGCCGAGTTTGTAGAAGGCTTTGATGTGATGCCGACGGTCTATCCTGCGGTTTCGATTTTCGGCTCCGCGCGTCTGAAGCCCAATACCAGCGCCTATCGCACTACTGTGAGGATTGCAAGGCTTCTTGTTGAAAACGGTTTCAATGTCATCTCAGGAGGCGGCCCGGGAATCATGGAGGCGGCCAACAAGGGGGCCGCCGAAGCTGGAGGGAAATCCGTAGGCCTCCATATACATCTTCCAAACGAGCAAAAAGCCAATGAGTTTGCAAATGTCAAGGTTGCTTTCAAGTATTTCTTCATAAGAAAAGTCATGTTCGTAAAATATGCGGTCGCATATATCATCATGCCCGGCGGGTTCGGCACCCTCGATGAACTCTTTGAGGCTATGACTCTTATACAGACAAAGCGGATAAGGTCTT
The DNA here is from genome assembly GCA_001874005.1 of Desulfobacteraceae bacterium CG2_30_51_40. GTDB lineage: Bacteria > Desulfobacterota > DSM-4660 > Desulfatiglandales > Desulfatiglandaceae > CG2-30-51-40. Next base: position 11,463 of record MNYJ01000127.1, on the reverse strand, counting down.
TTCCCGTGATACTCTTTGACTCCACCTTCTGGGGCGGGTTGATTGACTGGATGAAGATTGCGATGCTTGAGCAGAAGACCATCTCGGCTACGGATTTTGACCTCTTCCGGGTGGTGGATAACCCTGAGGAGGCGGTGGCCATCATCAAGAGGAGGGTGATTGTGTGAGGGAAATGATGAGTGATGGGTGATAAATGATGGATAAAAATGATGAATGAGGGGCGCTTAGAAGATGTAATGACCGCGACTGTTCTTCCCTGGGCAGCGGAGATGGGTGTGGAGTTGGACACAGAACAACTCCGCCGTCTGGAAATCCATCTGGACACGCTTTGGCAATGGAACAAGCGAATGAATCTTACAGGTCTATCCAGCAGGGATTTAGTTGTAAGAGACCTCCTTCTTGATTCCATTGCCGCTGTTCGTTTTTTCCCCTCTCAAGGAAGATATCTGGATATAGGATCAGGAGGCGGTTTCCCCGCTATACCAATTAAGATATTAAGGCCTGCGCTTGAGGCATATCTACTTGATTCAGTTCAAAAAAAAGTACATTTTCTAAAGGAGGCCGTAAGGCTTATCGGGCTTAGCGGCTGCATGGTCATCCGGGGGAGGGTGGAAAAACTCCCGACCCCGCTTTTAACCGCGAGCTATGACAGGGTTACTGCCAGGGCCGTTGCCAAAATGCCTCAGGCCATCACCTGGAGCGCTCCTATGGTTAAGGCGGGAGGTGTGCTGGTATGTTTCCAGGGAGCGGAGTGCGACAGCGAAATCCTTTCCGCCCGAGATACTATTGAGGCAAACGGCCTGTGCTTGGAGAAGGTATTTGAATACAGGATACCGGGCAAGCCTTCTCCACGAAGTATAGTCATCCTGAAGAAGGAGACGTAGGTCAGAGGACCGTTGTATACCCCACCTGACCTGGCACTTCGGCCAGGGTGCCTGCCTGCGGAAGTCCTTTTCAAAGGTTTTCCGATTCGTCTTTCTTGAGAACGTGCATCACGTTCTTGAGCTGGAAGTTGGCGTACTTATCCAAATCCATTCTTTTCTTGAAGTGCCAGTTCTTGAGCACCCACATGTGGGTCATGAGCATAATGTTATAAGCCATCAGGTCAACGTCAACAGGCCTGAAGCTCCCCTGTGCGATACCCTGTCGGATGATCTCTCCGAAGACTTCACTTACCTCCACTTCAAGCTGCATGATGCTAATCCTGGATGATTTGTCCAGGGCTCCGGATTTTTGATATAGGAGAAGAAGCTGATCTTTATGCCTGTCCACCACCCTGACAAAGACGATAAAGGCAATGGCAAGCCTTTCCTCGGGATCGGTTATCCCCTCTGTCTCCTTTGTAAGGCTTTCCCTGAAGGTCTCCAGGACGTCCTCCATTATGAGATGCATAATCTCGGATTTGCTCTTCACATAATTATATGTCACAGGGAGTGCTACACCGGCTGCCTCCGCGATTTCCTGGATTGAGGTTGACGCAAAGCCCTTCTTGGCATAAAGGGTGCTGGCCGCGTCGGTTATTGCCTTTCTGACCTCTCGCGAGGCCTTTATCTGATCAAGGACCGTCAGTTGTCTTTTTTCCTGGTTCATGGCGTATTCCTAACCCTTAATTGCAACTAAATTTATATGAAAATCATCCCCACCCTTCCCTCCCTCGTCGAGGGTGAGGGATGTAGGAAGTGGGGAGATTTTCATCCTTCTTTGTGCCCTACCCGGGCATGGGGGTTAACCATCCCGGCGCATGCAAGTCTTCCCCCTGGGGATCGAAAAGTTTCCTCTCCCACTTGCGGGGGAGGGTTGAGGTGTGGGTTTATTTTAACGGTAAATAATTAACAGCATTCCGGCAAATGGTTAACTGAAAGCGGGCAGGGTATCAACCGCTTTAGTCTCCCTTGTGGTACTTGAAGGAGATGTTTACCCGTGCCCTGTATGAAACCACCTTTCCGTTTTCAACTGTAAAGTCGAGTTTCGTGATTTCCGCTACCCGCAGATCCTTAATGCTCTCAGAGGCGGTTTCAACCGCGCTCTTTGCGGCTTCTTCCCATGAAACATCGCTTGTTCCGACAAGTTCTATGATCTTATAAACGCTTCCGGCCATTGTTTTCTCCTCTCAGATAGATAGGGTTTAAGTCAGAACGCCTCTACAGAAAAAGGGGTTATCACCTCCCTTCCATGGCCATGGCCGAATGTCCAAGGAAATCCGACCGGCGGGATGGAGTCGCGAGGCAGCATTAACGTGCCTCATTCGCCTCCTTGTGGAACTTCCGAAGAATAAAACGATGCTGAATGGCATTCTAGGATATCTCAAGCTTTGTTGCAACAGGATTTAGTATAATTCCTGAATTGTGCCCTTGACAGGTTGCGCCTTATCGCTTATGTGAAGAAATACTGTGATTGGTTTCCCCGGGCCGTAAATACGATTCTGCGGCCGTGAGGATGAAAAGGGAAGGCGGTGAGAATCCGCCGCATATTGGCCGGTGCTGTATTCCCTCGATGCCTGTTGGTGAGTGGTGAACATTGGAGTCGGGACGCTGTTAAGCGCGTTGAGCCTAACGCGACTGAGTTTGTCCCTCCGGGCGCTGCAGGCGGAAAAATATCCTTTGCGATGTCCCGAGATAGTTCGGGTTAAAAGCCACTGCCTGGTGGGTGGGAAGGCGAGCATTTGGAAAGGGTGAGCCAGAAGACCTGCCGATCTCAGACGGATGGATATGCCAGTACCCCATCCGGACGTCCCAAAAGGGGGATGTCCGGGCGGGGTATTTTTTTTGCTCTGGAGAAGGGCGGCATTATTCCCTCCCCCTCGAGGGGGGAGGGAGGGGTGGGGGTGATCTTCATTTGAGGGCGGGCATGGGAGGGTTTGGCTGGAAACCCGACCATCAGTGAATGGAAGAGATGGATGGAGACTAAATAAGAGGCAAAAATGCAGGAGGTGAAAACCATGTGGAGGGATGTTTGCAAAAGTATAGTGCCGGTACCAGAAGAGGATCTGGTGAAGGCCTGGGAGCGACTGGACAATCTTACAAAGCCCAGAAGGAGCCTGGGGCGGCTTGAGGAGATCGCCGCCAGGGTTGCGGCCATAAGGGGTCTTCCGAGGCCCGATACCGGTAAAAAGGAGATATTTGTCTTTGCAGGAGATCACGGCGTTGTGGAAGAGGGCGTAAGCGCATATCCTCAGGAGGTTACGGGCCTTATGGTCAGGAACTTTCTTGGAGGCGGAGCCGCGATCAACGTTCTTGGAAGATGGGCAGGGGCAAAGGTCAATGTGGTTGATGTGGGCGTCAAGGAGGAGATCAAAGATGCCGGGGGCCTTATCAAAAGAAATGTAAGAAGGGCTTCGGGAAATATAGCCAAGGGACCGGCCATGAGCTGTGAAGAGGCAGAGAAGGCGATAGAGGTCGGTGTTGAAATGGCGGAGAAGGCTTTTCTGGAAGGCGCGGGAATGATCGCGACAGGAGAGATGGGCATAGGTAACACAACTCCTGCTGCCGCGATTTTTGCTGCCCTTCTTCCTGCCGCTCCGAAAGATGTAACTGGGAAGGGTACGGGAGTTGAGGGAGAAGCACTCATGCGCAAGATAGAGGTAGTGAAGAAGGCTCTCAGAGTTAACAAAGCCTGCTTGTCTGATCCTCTTTCAGTGCTTTCATGCCTTGGAGGGCTTGAGATCGCAGCCATAACGGGCCTGTGCCTTGGCGGAGCCTCCCGAAGGTTGGTAGTCGTGGTTGACGGATTCATATCAGGCGCCGGGGCCCTTGTTGCGATGCGGCTTTGCTCGGAGGTGAAAGATTATCTATTTTTTTCGCATCTGTCGCAGGAGGCCGGTCACAAGGTCTTCTACCAGAGGGAGGCAATAAAACCCATTCTCGATCTGGATATGCGGCTTGGAGAGGGCACAGGCGCAGCCCTTGCCCTGCAGATAATCGAGGCAGCCGTAAGGGTATTTAACGAGATGGCCACCTTCGCGTCCGTGGGCATTACCCCCCAATAGGGGGACGCCCTTTACATTTACAGATTTGAGCCGTACGGGGCATTAATAACGCCTTGTAGCAGGAATGCGCTTTTCAGAGTTGCGGATGAGGATAAAGACTATTGCCATCCTTCGTAACATAAAAGGAAATGGTCATGGCCGCCAGGTAAAAAAGGAGTTAACATGGTTTCCATATTGAGCGGTTTGAGTGCTGCCTTAAATACGCTCACGATCATCCCGGCGGGTTCAAGACTCGCAGAACTCCATAGGGCCCTTCCCTGGTTTCCCTGGGTGGGTGCCGCGTTGGGGGCCTTGATGCTGGGAGCCTCACAATTATTGAGCATGATATCCGTTCGACCGTGGCCAGCGGGAATCGCTGTCCTGATGGTTGTGCTGGAAGTTGTCCTTACAAGAGGTCTCCATCTGGACGGTCTTGCCGATTGGGCCGATTCCATAGGAGGAATCTTTGACAGGGAAAGAAGGCTTGCAATCATGAAGGATGTCCACACAGGGGCCTTCGGTGTGACTGCATTGGTTGTTGATGTACTTGGCAGGTGGGCTGCCTTTGACGCATTGATCGAGGGTGAAATATTCTTTCTGATCGTGCCTGTCATGGCGTCATCCCGGGCCATGATGACCGAGCTTGTCACAAGCATGCCTTACGCGAGAAGCACTCAGGGCATGGGTGCCCCCTTTGTCGCAGGCGCGTCAAAGAATCACAGGGTCCTATCGCTTATAGGGGTGTTTGTTATATGCATCCCATTCGGGCCTGTTGGGGTTATTGTGCCTCTGGCGGGCTATATGGCGAGCCGCATTCTGAGATGGTATTTCCTTAAGCTCTACGGAGGAATAACAGGAGACCTTCTTGGTGCCACTAATGAGATTCTGGAGGTGGTACTACTTTTTGCCCTTGCCATAGGCGGTGGGTATGCATCCATTCTAAGCGGATGGAGGATATGATAGCTTTTAGTATAAACGGTCATGCCCGAATGGGGCGCAACAAAGGATGAAAATCACCCCCACCCCTCCCTCCCCCGTCGAGGGGGAGGAAATTTGACAGGGACTACGAGATTCTCGTAACCTGCCCTCCCATCTCCATCGAGGGGGAGGGAAGGATGCCGCCGCATCCCGACGCTTCGACGGTAAAGGGGGAGGGATAAAGGGAAGGTGGTTTTCATATAAATGGTCATGCCCGGTCAGGGCACAACGAAGGATGAAAACGGCGCATGTCAAAAGCCAACTCGATCCGGAATCCAGGTCGGCATTTCCGCGAAGGCCGGAACAATGACCGGATGCCGGCTCCCGGATCGAGGTCCGGGACAGGCTTCGTCGGCATGACGGTGACGAGGGACGATGGAAACGATGAATACAAAGCCATTAAACTTTGAGCAAAACGCGGTACTGTGCGGCGCTGATCCCCTGCCGGGTCTGGTAGCTGTTGAATTGTCAGGGCCGCAGGTCATCAGGCTTTTTATCCGCGGAGATGCCGGAGTCGAGAAGCTGGACAAGCCTTTTTCGGGCTTTATCCTCATTGAAGACAGGGCGTTGATTGAAGGATTTAAGAGGCCTTGCAGACTCGAGGCCATGGAGGGCAATAACCCCTTCAAATGGCTCCTTCTCATGGATGACTGGCAGGATCTCCAGAAGGCCAAAGTGCATCTTCAAAAGGTCTCCGGGGAGCCGCCTTCTTCTCCAGGCGCTCCTTACCTCTTCATAAACGATCCGGTTCACCAATACCTGCTTCTGAGCGGCATGACCTTTTTTAAGGGTATGCTCTACAGCGACCTACATCGTCTGGCCCTCGACATAGAGACGGCCTGCACGCCGGGTTATGATTTCTCAAACCCGGAACGTCCTGAAGACAGGATCATATCCATTGCCCTCATGGACAACCGCGGATACAGCGAGGTCATCTTCGGAGGCGACATGGATGAGAAGACCATGCTTCACACCCTCGGAGAGAGGATCAGGGGCGTTGACCCGGACGTGATAGAAGGACACAATATCTTTAACTTCGATCTGAATTACGTAATCAAGAGGGCCAGGACTCAAAATGTGGGGCTTTTGTGGGGAAGGGACGGAAGCGATTTACGTATAAGGCCTTCGCGCTTTACGGTGGCCGAGAGAGTCATTGATTATCCGAGGGTTGAAATATACGGCAGACACGTGGTTGATACCATGTTTCTTCTGCAATATTACGATGTGAGTGCGCGTGAACTCGAGAGCTACGGGCTTAAGGCTGCAAGCCTCCATTTTGGCCTTTCAAAGGAAGACAGGGTATATATTGAGGGGGGCGAAGTGGACAGATACTACCGGGATGATCCCGAATCCCTCAAGAAATACAATCTTGATGATGCCCGCGAGACCCTCGCCCTCTCGGAGCTTCTCGGCTATCCCTTCTTTCTCCAGGCAAAGATATTTCCCTATTCTTTTCAAAATATCTTTGTCCGGGGCAACGCGACCAAGATAAACGCTCTTTTCTTGAGGGAATATCTGCGACAAAGGGCCTCTGTGCCAAAGCCCTCCGGAGGCAGGGCCTTTGAGGGTGGATATACGGATGTCTTTGTTGAAGGGGTCGTAAAAAACGTTGCCCACTGCGATGTGGCATCCCTTTATCCTTCAATCATGCTCTCTTACGGTCTTAAACCCGGGGCCGACAGCCTGGAGGTGTTTCTTCCCCTTCTGAAGACGCTCAAGGATTTCAGGCTGGAGGCCAAGGAAAAGGCGGCAGCGGCGAAAGAAAGTCATGAAAAGGCCTATTACCAATCCCTGCAGCAGACATTTAAGGTTCTCATCAATTCATTTTACGGTTATCTGGGAACAGATATCCACAATTTCTCAGACCCTGAGATTGCCGGCGAGGTGACGAAACGTGGAAGGGAAATAATACGCCAGATGGTGGATTGGCTCAGGAATGAAGGCGCCATCCCGGTTGAGATTGACACGGACGGTATCTATTTTGTCCCCGGTAAGGATATTTCAGGTGAAAAGGAAGTTGCTGCTCTGGTTGAGCGGCTCTCACGGAGCCTCCCTGCCGGGATAGAGGTTCTGACCGATGGCATATTCCCATCAATGTACTCCTATAAAAAGAAAAACTATGCCCTTCTCGATGAAAAGGGAAACCTCATCATAAAGGGAAGCGCGCTTCGCTCAAAAGGCATGGAGAGGTATCTCAGGGAGTTTCTGTCCAGGATGCTCAGGTTGATCCTTGAAGGAAACTCTGAGGGGCTTCACGGGCTCTTTAAGGATTACTCCGTTAAACTGGAAAAACACCTTTTTCCGATCTCCTGGCTCACCAAGAGAGAGACCCTCAGAGAATCCCCCAGGGGATATCTGGAAAAGGTCAAGGCCAAAAAACGAAACCCCTCCGCCCTCTATGAGCTGGCGCTAGACTCTGAAAGGGAATACAGGGCCGGAGACCAGATAGCGTTTTATGTGACAGGGGATAAGAAAAACGTAACCGTCTATGAGAACTGCAAGACGGTATCAGGCTACGATCCTCGAAATCCCGATGAGAATATCACCTATTATAAGGCTAAGCTTAAGGAACTATACAAGAAATTTGCATCCGATAGAGGCTGAAGCTCAGGCGGGGGCTGGTCCTGAAAGATACCCAGGCAAAACTGCCTGTCACATGCCTATGAGGCGGAAATGGTCTTGTGGAGTCCGCCCGGTTTCCAGTGCGGGAAAATTTCTTAAGATAATCACCTTGAAAATACACCCCTGCCCACCCTGACCCACGAGCGCAAGGGGGGAGGGAAGTTGCGGGGCGTTCCTCTCCAGGGGGGAGGGAAGTTGATAGCCGCAGTAAAGAGTTTCATGCATGGGGGCTATAGCATGGGGGTTACTGAAACTAAGTCATGCACGGTTTAATATGGGCTAAGCGGAAATGGCGGGCCGGATTCCGTCTCGGGGAGATGCCTCTTCATAGGAGGCTGCAAGGCGAAGCACCAAATCGTCTCTGTAATGTGGGGCGATTATCTGGATACCGGCTGGAAGCCCCGAGGAGGTAAGTCCTGTCCTTACGGTTGCAGCCGGGTGGCCCGTGAGGTTGAAAGGATAGGTGAAGGCTACCGCCCCCAGAAGTGGAACAGGGGCGCCTTCTATCTCAGCAGGCGGTGGGCCCTTTGCCCCGAATGCCTCCGTGGGCATGGACGGGGTAAGAAGGATGTCAAAGGAGGAGAAAAAATCAGCAAGCCTTTTTTGCAGCACACTCCTCGTTCTTTGATGAGCAAGAAGCGCTTCGGCGGTAAGCACTCTTGCATGGTCAATGGATGCGGCAAGTGTCCTTCCCAGTTCAGGTCTTATTGAATCGAGCCGGTCTTTTAGTTGTCCGTATATCTCCAGACCCATAAGATCAGACCAGGCATCGCCCGCATCAGGAAATAAGTCATCGCGTATCTCCACCTTATGTCCCATTTCCTCAAATACCTTGAGGGCCTTATGGGCGAGATCCATGACTTCGGCCTGCACCCTCGCATATCCCAAGGTGGGATTGAAGCCGATTTTGAGTGCCTTGAGCGGCTTCTTTATGGCCACAGCGTAGCTGAGTTCGGGAGCCGGAATGGAGTCGGGGTCAGATGAATGATAACCGCACACGCTGTCGAGATACAGGGCCGCGTCTGCGACTGTCCTGGTGATGGGGCCGAGCGTCCATGTGCGGGTCATGAAAAGTATCTCCTGCGGCCCGTGGGGGATGCGGCCGAATGATGGCTTGACGCCGAAACAACCGCAGTAGCAGGCAGGTATCCTTATGGAGCCTCCGGCGTCTGAACCGGTAGCGAGAGGAACCATTCCAGATGCTACCGCTGCGGCAGCCCCTCCGCTTGAACCGCCTGGGGTCCTCTCAGTGTTCCAGGGGTTTCGGGTTACGCCGTAGAGTCGGTTTTTCGTAAATCCGGTAAATCCGAATTCCGGGACATTGGTCTTTCCAACCACTATGGCCCCTGCCTTCTTTAGTCTTGCCACCTGTATGGAATCCTGCCCGGCGACATTATTCCTAAACGCCGTGCAGCCGAAGCTGGTGACCATACCCTCGGCGTTTTCCAGGTCTTTTACTCCCAGGGGAACTCCGGCAAGAGGGCCGAGGTATTCTCCCTTAGCGAGGCGTTTTTCCATTGCCTTGGCCTCATCAAGGGCCCTGTCAAAACATGTCTGTGAAAAAGCATTCAAGACAGGATTCAGGCCCTCGATCCTTTGAATGGTCTCCAGCATGATTTCGACAGGAGAGACTTTGCGATTTCTTATCGAGGCTGCGAGGTTTGAGGCGGATTTATGCATGCTGGGGAAGTCTCCTCTAACCGCCATGCCCGTATAGGGCACAACGAAACACTAAAATCACCCCCACCTATCCCTCCCCCGTCGAGGGGGAGGAATAAAGGGAAGGGGCATTTTCATATAAAAGGCTTTTGAAAACACCCATATTATCATATAAGAGTCTTCAGTAAGAATCCCCCCGGATGCCGCCGCGGGGGGTTCTTTTTCATAACAGGCCGTTAGAAAACTTTCTTCTGCTGATATCTGCTCATCCCTCTTCACTGCGGAGCATCTTTAGTACTCCCCGCTTTTCGGGATATCGCAGGCCCAGCACCATGGTATTTCCCCTCAGCCTGTCAATCGCAGTTTTTTTTAAACGCTATACTAAACAAACGGATAAATAAGAAACGCAACGGATGTAATTATAAAGTAGACAAAAAAGACGAGCAACAGCCAGCCCATGATCTCTCGGAACTGGAGTTTTGCCACGGCAAGCATGGCGATGGCCCAGAAAGGCTGGATCATGTCTGTCAGCATGTCTCCCCAAGCATAGGTAAGTACGACTTTGTTGGCCGCTATTCCAAGCTCTTTTGCGGCAGGAAGAAGATACGGTGCTGTCACCGCCCACTCCGATCCTCCTGATGGGATAAGATAGTTGAGGAGTCCCGCATACCAGTAAGTGATGAGGAGAAAACTTCCTCCGCTCGATACGGCTACAAAGGCATTGGTGAATACAGTAGCTAGGGCCGTGAACTTGAAGAGACCGAATATGCCCGCATAAAATGGAAACTGTATCACGATTCCCCAGACGGCCTTCCCGGCATCCTCGGTGGCCTTGAGAAAGCTCCAGGGCCTCCAGTGGAAAAGGATGCCCAAAACGAGGAAGAAGAGGTTTATGTTATCGAGGGTTATTGCCTTGGCGAATCCCACCTTGGCTACTGCCGATCCAAGCCACCAGAATCCGCCTGCAGCAATGATAATGTTCCAGCCCCACCACCAGTTGGCCCAGTCGGAAAAGCTGGCGTAGTTTGCAGGCTTAGGTGGCCCTTCATAGAGTTTGAGCTTTCCCATCAACTCCGGACTCACCTTATAGGTCTTATCCTCTGAAGGGTGCATGAGGGACATGAGCACGGTAACCACCACTACTATGATGATAAGAAGTACCAAGTTGAAGGGAGAGAAGATGGTCGCGCTGGTGCTGATTGTCTCTGTAAGATAGCCGCCTTTTATCAAAAAGTTATCCGGGGTATTCACCAGGAGGGGCGCCGATGCTGAAAGCCCTGCGTGCCAGGTGCAGCCAAGGCCGAGGTAGGCGGATGCCACCAGGAGCCTATAGTCAACCTTGGGGTTGTTCTTGACTATGTACAGGGCTAGCATCGCGCTTCCTATAAGGCTCAAGCCCCAGTTGATCCAGGCGATAATCATGGAGAATAGGGCCATTACCATGATCGCTTGCCAGGGTTTCTCCCTGTTGGGCCATCCGGAAAGGCCGTTTAAGACCCACCTGAGCGGCGGAGAGCAGGCGACGATATATCCCGTCATCATTATCAGGCACATCTGCATGGCAAAGGCAAGCAGCACCCAAAAGCCCTTTCCCCATGCCATCACAGCTCCTCCCAAACTGACTTTTCCCCACAGGAGGGCCATAATAAGAGTGACGATGGTAAGGATCCAAACGATTACAAGTGCATCAGGTATCCATCTTTCGGTCCAGGCGGTGAGCCCCCCGCCCCAGTCCTTCAAAAAATCCAGTCCTGACTTCTTCTGTCCGTTGGCCATGACAACCTCCTTTGTTTGTTGTTGATAAGAGCCAAGACGCTTCAGCCAGAAAGATCTATCTATCACCCCCCTTCTCATTCTATTACCCCCCTACCCAATAAAAATCCCCAGACGCGCCTGAGCGCTTATCCGGGGATAATATTTCACCTATTCTTCATGGGCAGAGTGCCTTGTTACGGTCTAAACTGCGTTACTGAGAACCCCTAATTACTCCTAAGCTCCATTAAATAACTAAGTAGTGCCCATCCGGAAATGGCTATTTTAACCGATTTCGGCGTTGGGCTCAAATTTTAATCCTCGAAATACCTCAATGTATTCCTGTGGTTAAAATTATCGCCCGCCTTGAACTCGAAGAAACTATCTCATTTCCGGATGGACACTAATTAATAATTCATATACACAGACGCCGGTCTCTTAGCTGAAGGGCTGCGACAATACGGCTTTTATTATGACCAACACCCTGC
>MNYJ01000201.1 GCA_001874005.1 Desulfobacteraceae bacterium CG2_30_51_40 | reverse complement strand
CAGTCGCCCCTATTCCAATTACGGCAACAGCCGAATTATTCATCTCCCAAATCCTTTCCCAACTAACGGTCATGCTCTGGTCTGGCACAACGAAGCATGAAAATCACCCCCACTCCGCCCTCCCCCGTCGAGGGGGAGGGAATAATGCCGCTGCATCACGACGTTTCTACGGTAAGGGAAGGGGCATTTTCATATAAACCTCCATGCCCTGGCAGGGCACAACGAAGGATGAAAATGCTGCATGTCATTCCGGACTCGGTCGTGAATCCAGGCCGCCATTCCGGCGAAGGTCTGAACAAGGACTGGATAGCGTCTCCCGGATCGGGGTCCGGGACAGGCTACCCGTCATGGCTATCTATTTTCATATAAAACCACGCTTCATTCCTTTTAGTATCTTTTCAGGAGTTATGGGCAGATCCGTGCAGCGATATCCTGTCGCGTTGAATACCGCATCGGATATGGCAGGCGCGGTCGGAGAGGCAAGCCCCTCCCCGCATTCCTTTGCACCCATAGGACCTTCAGGCTCATAGGTCTCCACATGGGCTACATCACCAGGCGGCATGTCCACCGCAGTGGCCATCTTATAGTCGAGAAAGTTGGTATTAAGGGTTTTACCCCCATCCATAACGAACTGCTCGCAAAGGGCATAGCCAAGCCCCATCTGGATGGAGCCGCACAACTGGCCCTCCACTCCTTTGGGATTTATGACCGTGCCGCAGTCGTGAGCTGTCCACATCTTCTTTACCTGCACTATACCGGTTTCCTGATCAACCTCTACCTCCGCCACCTGGGCGCCGAACCCGAAGGCAGGGGTGACAAGTCCCTTGTCACGCGGAGTATAAGAGCCACGGGCCACAATAGGCTCTCCACGATTGGCCCTCTGAACCATGGCTACAGCCTCGCCAAAGGACACCCCCTTGTCGGGCCTGCCCTTAGCCTGCACTCTTCCCCCCTTGCATTCAAGCTCGTAGATCACATTCATGTTGAAGCGGGCAGATACAGCGCCGAACAACTGGGCCTTGATCTTCCTTGCAGCATCCAGAACCGCATTACCTCCCATCAGGGTTACGCGGCTCCCCCATGATCCCAAATCAGCCTGCGGCGTCATGGCGGTATCACCGGAAGTTATACGGATATCCTCCATCCTTAGTCCAAGCTCTTCGGCCAGAATCTGCTTCAAGGCAGTATCCGACCCCTGTCCTATGTCGGCCGTCATGGTGAGAAGATGCACTGTGCCGTCTGCAAAGGCGCGGATCTCGGCGGCCGAGAATGGATATGTGGTGTTGAACCAGTTGAAGACACCTCCTGAAATAAAGCTGTAGCAACCTATTCCTAAACCCTGCCCGGGCTTTAGGCTCTTTCTTTTCTTCTTCCAGTTGCTCATCTGGGCCACCTTCTTGATGGAGTCAATAAAACCGCAACTGGAGATGGTCGCAACATCCGGTATCTTGTCTCCGCTTACCTGAGCGTTCTTCAGCCTTAGCTCCACAGGGTCCATGCCCAGTTCCTGGGCGGCTATGTTCATCTGCGTCTCGGTGGCATAAAGAGACTGGGGAGCCCCGAAGCCCCTCATGGCGCTTGCCGGAGGCTTATTGGTATATACGTGTTCGCCGTGGAACCTGTAATTGGGGTAGCGATAGAGCATGGCCCCGAAGTTCCCGCAGAGGAAGGTGGCGGTCGGCCCCATAGCGTTGTAGGCCCCTCCATCCAACTTTATTCTCAAGTCCTTTGCCACCAGGGTTCCATCCTTCTTGAAGCCCACCCTGGAGCGAATCTTCATAGGATGGCGCCTCCTTCCGGTCAGGAATTCCTCTTCCCTGCTCAATGTAAACTTCACGGGCCGCCCTGTCTTTCTTGCCATAAAGGCTGCGCAGAACTCCCATGTCCTGAGTTCCATCTTTCCGCCGAAACCACCACCCACAAAAGGTTTGATTACCCTGATATCGTTTTCCCTCATGCCCAGGGTCGAGGCAAGAAGACACTGAACAATGTAGGGGACCTGTGTTGACGACCAAAGGGTTATTCTGCCGTCTTGATCCAACTGGGCCAGGGCGGAGCAGGGCTCCAGATATGCATGGCTCACAGCGTGGACATTGAATTCGTCCTCTCTTATGTAATCTGATTCAGCAAAACCCTTTTCTATATCTCCATATTGTATCTTCCTGTTCACGCTCACGTTACTCGGGCAGTAGTCATGCAGGACAGGCGCGCCCGGCTGCGAGGCCGCTTCCACATCAAAGACCGCGGGCAGTTCCTTATACTCCACCCTGATCAGAGAGAGGGCCTCCTGCGCCGTATCACGGTCTGTGGCAGCCACGGCCGCCACCTCATCGCCTATGAAGCGAACCTTTTCTACTGCGAGTGCGTATTCATCCTGGGTATCAGGAAAAAGCCGCCAGTTTCCGTATTTTACCTTAGGGATATCCTCTCCTGTAACGACGCATCTTACTCCATTTAGCGCAGAGGCCCTGGATACGTCAATATGCGCAATCCTTGCGTGAGCAAGCGGACTTCTGAGGATACTGCCATATAGCATGCCGGGAAGCTTGAGATCGTCCGTATAAAGGGCCTGTCCCCTCGCTTTGGCCTCGGCGTCGTTTCGATTTATATCCTTTCCAATAACCGCAAATTGTTTCATGATCCTTCCTCTCTTAGCCTAGCGGCGTCTCTTTCCGGCCATACTTCTGGCCTCCAATACTGCCCTGCGGGTGAGCACATCCACCATCTGTCTGCGATATTCGGCGCTTGCCCTGACATCGCTTATGGGCCTTGCCTCCTCCGCCGCTTTCCTTCCAGCCGAATCTATCATATCGGCAGTCCAGGATTGCCCCTTAAGGAGATTTTCCGCCTCAAGAGCCCTCAAAGGCTTGGGCCCAACGGCTCCCAGGGCTATCCGAATCTCACGGCAGGTGCTGCCTTCGAAAACCGTCATGGCTCCGACGCACACCGCCGATATGTCAACACGCCCTCTGGCCGAAAGGTGCTGATAGGAGGCACCGGAGTAAGGTGGAGGCACCGGGACCTGTATTGCGGTCAGTATCTCGTCAGGCTCAAGGGCCGTAAGACGAGGCCCCTTGAAGAACCGGTCGAGAGGCACACTCCTCTTGCCTTTGCCGCCTGCAATGACAGCCTCTGCTCCCATGGCAATCAGAGTCGGGGCATTATCTGCAGAAGGCGCTGCATTGCAGATATTCCCCCCGACCGTGCCCATATTGCGAACCTGAACATTGGCGGTCTTTTCCGCTGCAGAGGCCACAGCCGGATAGCGTCTCTTAATCTCAGCATGAGAGGCAACTTCTGCAAGCCTTGCCGTCGCTCCTATGGAAAGTCCCTTTCTTCGGTCGAAGCTTATGGGTCTGAGTTCTTCGATCTCAGCCAGACTTATTACAAAACCGGGTTTGAGAAGCCCGTGCTTCATGCGTACGATCAGATCCGTTCCACCCGCCATCACTCTGGCTTCCTCACCCGCTTCAGCAAGGAGCCGCAAGGCTTCATCCAGGCTTCTTGGTGCTGCGTATTCAAAATGCGGCAATCTCATTGTTTCACTCCTTCCGGGCGGGCGTCCCGCAGACTTGCGGCAGCCATAGAAATGGCCTCCACGATCTGGTTATATCCCGTGCAGCGGCAAAGATTACCAGAAAGCCCGGCTCTTATCTGATTTTCATCAGGTGAGTTATTTTGTCCCAGAAGATAGACCGCGGACATCTCCATCCCGGCCGTGCAGAAACCGCACTGGATTGCCCCGGCCTTGATAAACGCGTCCTGGACGGGGTGCAGTTCTTCGCCGGATAGGGCAAGCCCCTCCACGGTCTGAACAGATTTTCCGTTTACAGAAACAGCCAGGGTGAGACATGAGTTAACACTTCTTCCGTCCAGAAGAATCGTGCAGGCGCCGCAGTCCCCTGTACCGCAGCCAAGCTTAGTTCCAGTCAAATTGAGGTCCTCTCTCAGTACCTCGTTTAAGGTCTTCCACGGATCAACCAGGATCGAGACTTCATCCCCGTTGACCGTAAATGTGATCTGATGCTTCATAATAACGAAACCTCCCTGTCAATTCCTCTCAAGCGAGCCCCACAAGCTCACAAGATATAAATAGGAAGCGGCCGGCTTCCATCATACCCTTCTTTCTCTTCCCTTCCAGTAATCTTCCCTGATAACCCTCTTGAGCACTTTACCGGTCGCACTCCTGGGAAGCTGTGAGCGAAATTCCACTGATTTTGGCTTCTTATAACCGGCCAGGTTATCTTTGCAAAGCGATATTATCTCCTCCTCGGTTGCGCTCCTGCCGGGCTTAAGAACAACAATCGCCTTTACCGACTCACCCCAGTAGTCATCAGGCACCCCTATCACCACTACCTCTGATACGGCTTCATGGGTATAAATGACCTCTTCAATCTCTCTGGGGTAAATGTTTTTGCCGCCGCTTATGATCATATCATTTTTTCGATCCACTATAAAGACATAACCCTCCCTGTCGAGCCTGCCGAAATCCCCTGTGTGAAGCCATCCATCCCTTATTGCACGGGCCGTTTCATCCGGAAGTTCCCAATATCCCATGGTCATGGCGTCGCTTCGCACGACAATCTCACCAACTTCGCCGGCGTCCATGTCCCGCCCATCTTCATTGACGATGCGAACTTCATAGTCCATCAAGGCCCTGCCGGCCGATGCGAGCCTTGCGATTTCCTTCTCGGTGCCTTTGAGACGGTGGTCCTCAGGCCTCAGACATGTAGTGGCCGGGCCGGTTTCTGTTTGACCATACATCTGAGCAAACGAACAGTCAAAGGTCTGCATGGCTTTTTTGAGGAGTTCAACAGGCATGGGGGATGCGGCATAAAGAATCATCCTTAAGTGGCTTAGATCATATTCCTTAGGATTTCCCCCTTGCAGCAAGGAATTGATCATGGTGGGAACGAACTGGCAGATCGTTATCCTCTCATCGGCCATGAGGCCCAGGACTGCTGAGGGATCAAATCCTCCCTCTCTGCGGATAATTATTGTATTGGCCATCAAAACGTGCCGCAGATGATCGGCAAATGTAATGTGGTAAAAAGGAAAAAGCATCAGGATGCGGTCTTCATAGCGGATGCCGAGTTCAAGGGCGCAGCTCATCATGTTTACCAACTCATGGTAGTGGGTGCGCATCACCCCTTTAGGCCGGCCTGTAGTGCCGGATGTCAGAAATATGCTCGTGAGATCGTCTCCCGAGATCGGCACGTTCGCTTCCCTGTCGCTTGCCCCTCCAATCAGATCTTCGTAGGATGTGAATCCATGATGATCCTTACCCAGGCAGACCTTTGATTCCAAAAAAGGCAGTTCCGGGGCTACATCCTCAACCAGTTCGCTGAAGTACGGATCGAAGATGAGAAATCTTGGGCGTATATACAGCAGTATTTGAGCTAGTTCCCTTCTTTTCAGCAGATTGTTCACAGGGACAAAGACCCCGCCGCTTTTTGCGCATGCAAAATAAAGCTCAAAAAACTCAGGGCCGTTGTGAAATATTGCGGCTACCCGATCGCCCTTTTTCAATCCCCTTGCCAGAAGGCCGTTAGACAGCCTGTTTACCCTCCGATCAAGTTGGCTGTAGGTGGTTGCCCGCCCCTCGAAAATCAGCGCATTTCTCTCCGGAAAATGAAGCGCGCTCCTTCTAAGTACATCCCCCACTCCCATGGGTACAGCTCCTTTCATTCTATCCGGGCAAGAGCCCTAGACCGCGACTTATCAATAAGAGTCATAACTTCACCGGTTCCGACAAATATGGAAAGATACCGGTCAGTTCGATAAGGTTTGCAGATACTATACTCCTCCATGCAGCATTATCTACAGTGGATACCGGTTAGCGGCCTACGCCGCTATGACCATCTACTTGGGGAGGTCTTCGGGGGTATCCCAGTCCTTCATGCCATGCATCCACGGCGCCCTCTCAACGAAGACATCATGAGCAAGGGGCACAGGCGGATGCGATCTCCACTTGGGATCAAATTCATTTTTCACCTTCAGCAGGAATTCATGGTAATTGGGTCCATACTTGGGACCGGTAAGATAGAGCGGCTGATGAGGGCCAAGAAGCGATGTATAGTAACGGTTCTTGATGTTCATCTTGGATGTGTCCACATAGAACTGATCAACAGGGTTGGTGTCTGCATCCGGGTCCCAGTAGATGAGAAACTCTGAATACCCCTGATGGCCAAGCTCAAAGCTTTGAAACCATCCGGGGTCCCCGTAGTCCTCCATAAGAGGCGGGGTATATTTTTTCTTGAGGGCGGCGTAGGAAGTGCCGTGCACGGTTGATTGTGTAAGGGTCTCTATCACGTAATCCACCGACACATAGCCGCCGCACATCACCCACATGCCTGCCGAGTCGGCGTTTTTGATCCATGACTCATCCGAAGGTTTTGTCCTGCGAGCGATTCCTCCCACCTCCGCCATGAGGTCCATAAGCACGCGTTCATCGTAGGCCATCTGCTCCTCGGAGGTAAATCCTATCAAGAGTACCCTCACGATATAGAAGCCGGCCACGGTCCCCTCGTTTTCCTTGCTCCATATATCCCAGAACTCCTCCTTTGACTCCGCCTTTGCAATGGCACGCCAGAAAAGCGGAACCTTGGTAACCGCCCCCGCTATCTCGGCATGGCCTATCTCTCTCATGGCCTTTATCTGGGCCTCTTTCGAGGAAACAGTGAAGTTTATCCATTTGATCCTTTTCTCCGGCAGGGAAAGGGCGGTATTGGGTGATATCCCTGTAGGCTCAAGATATTCAGGCTGGAATGGAAGGGTCTTGATCGCCATACGGGTAACGATCCCGAGGCATCCCCTGAGACCCGTATAACCTCGCAAAAGCCCTCTC
>MNYJ01000186.1 GCA_001874005.1 Desulfobacteraceae bacterium CG2_30_51_40 | reverse complement strand
CTACCTAGTGTCCATCCGGAAATGGCTATTTTCACCGATTTCGGCGTTGGGCTCAAATTTTAATCCTCGAAATACGTCAATGTATTCCTGTGGTTAAAATTATCGCCCGCCTTGAACTCGACGAAACTATCTCATTTCCGGATGGACACTACCTACCCTTTTGGTCTAGATCAAAGTCAACAGCCAGGTGACCTACTATCGTGTATTGGCAGAGGCCGACCAAAGCGCAGATGCTACGACGTTTATCGAGTTTATGCTCTGCGCCTTGCGAGATGCGATCAGCGAGGCCGTGGCCACCGATCAAGTAACCGACCAAGTAGCAACCCTGATACGGGCGATTGGGGACGGCGAACCGGGAAGCAATGAGCTGATGAAGGCGCTTGGACTGACCCATCGCCCCACTTTTAGGGGAAATTATCTCAATCCGGCGCTGAAAGGGGACTTGATCGAACGTACCCAGCCTGATTCCCCGCGGAGCCCCACTCAGCGATATCGCCTGACCCGAAAAGGCCACCGGTGGCTGCAACGCCAAGCCGGAGTGTAAAAACTGAAACTTTCGACATGGCTTTCGACAGCCGGGCAATGAAATCGATCATGGCAAAGGGATATTCCATCACCCAGGTTCACCGGCACCCTGCGCAAAGATCAGAAGTCTGCGGTGCTGGAGATGCTCAAGCACGAGGTCGGTGTCCTTTGCGCCCCCCCGCTTTCGGCAAGACTGTCACCGCTGCCGCCCTTATCGCCCGGCGCAAGGTGAGCACGCTTGTGCTGGTCCATCGGACTGACCTGCTGCGCCAGTGGCATGAGCGCTTGACCGGATTTCTCGAAATGTCCAAAGGTGGGCTGGGTGTAATCGGAGGCGGCAAGAAGAAGCCATCCGGTGAGATCGATATCGCGCCGTCATGCAGTCCCTGTCACGCCGGGAGGATTTGACCGAACTGCTAGACGGCTACGGGCAGATTATCGTTGATGAGTGCCATCATCTTTCGGCCTTTTCATTCGAGGCAATTCTCAAGAAGGCCAAAGCGCGCTTTGTGGTCGGCCTTACCGCCATTCCGGTGCGGCGCAACGGTCATCAGCCGATTATCTTCATGCAGTGCGGTCCAATCCGCCACAGTGCCGCCAGACCCGATACAGCTCCGGCGCAACTTGAGGTATGGCCGAAATATCTGCCCGCTCCGAAAATCCCGCCGGATTCGCCCATACAAGATGTATTTCGCATTCTCGCTAATGACCAGACTCGGAATCGCTGCATTGCCGATAATATTTTGACTGCCTACCGGGTGGGCCGCAAGGTCCTGGTACTCACCGAGCGAACTGACCATTTGCCGCTGTTGCAGCAGGCGTTGGGCGATGAGGTTGAGCACTGTTTCGTTTTGCACGGTCGTTTGTCGAAGAAGCAGAGGGCCGCGGTTTTCGCCGAACTTGAAACGCTGGATGATTCTGCCCCGAGAGTCCTCCTCGCCGCCGGCCGACTGCTCGGCGAAGGATTCGATCATCCGGCGCTCGATACTTTGGTACTGGCCATGCCGATATCCTGGAAAGGAACGCTGCAGCAATATGCCGGCAGACTGAATCGTGGATGTGCTTATAAAAAGGATGTGCGCATCTACGATTACGTCGAGAAAGACCAGCCACAGCTCGCTCGCATGTGGGACAAACGCCAGCGCGGCTACCGGTCCCTGGGCTATCTGATCAAGCCGGATGATGGGCTTATCTTAGGAGAAGGCGCTAGCCTAGTGACCATCCGGAAAAGGTGATTTACCGTGAAAATACACCCCCCACCCCGACCCTCCCCCGCGCAGGGGGGGAGGGAAATCCTTGGCCTCGTAAAGTGTAGAGCCGGGTGAGGATTTTCATTTGCGGGGGCGACAAAATATTTCTGTCATGAGCGTTTGGTCTGTTTGTCAGTCTCTTGGGAACTGAGGACGAATCGATGTTCCAGTTGCCTGAATAGAAAAAATGGTATAACCTTGCCAAATTACTTCAAAGACATAACAAGTCAACGGATGGTGTTACCAGAGCGTTCAGGTGCTTCCCGCAGTAGACGAGATCCAGACAGAGCAAGACAAAACCAACCTGGTTACCACCGAGCCTTACGCGGGCACCGGCCTGAGACCGGAGGTTTTAGGCGCACCGGTCAACATGGAACACTGGCGATTCGATGCAGCGGCCGCGGGCCTTCTGGCCGGTGCGGTTAGGAATGATCACATATAGGACTGGAAAAGGCATGATAAGGAAAAGGAGTAAGTCTATGATGGAAAGAATTGAGATAGACCCGAAGGTCCATTTCGGGAAACCTTGTGTGGCAGGGACCCGGGTTCCAGTGCAAAACGTGCTGGAATTGATAGAAGAAGGTATCTCTTTCAACGAAATTGTTCAAGACTACTATCCCCAATTGTCCGTCGAGGACATCAAAGCCTGCGTCAGGTATGTCGTAGATCTGGTGGCTGCTGAGGAAGTTCACCTGCGGGAAGCATCCTTATGAAAATTGTTCTGGACGAAGATGTTTACGCGGCAACCGGGCGATTTCTCAAGGCGTTGAACCACGAAGTAATAAGCGTGCTGGAATTGGGGCTTTCTGGACGCTCCGATGAGGTAATCCTACGTTCCGCCATGGAGCAACAGGCTGCGCTGATAACGAGGGACAGGGATTTCGGACACCTTGTATTTGTGAAGGGTCTGGGCTCAGGCGTCATCTATCTTCGAATGCTCCCTTCCACGCTTGACGCGGTCCACAGGGAGTTGAAGCGCGTCCTGGATCGGTACAAGCAAGAAGAACTGGAAGGGTCATTTGTCGTCGTCGAGCCGGGAGGGCATCGGTTCCGCCGACCTTTTCACGGGTAGATGTTGAGTATCCGAGAATATGGACCCCCTTACTGGAGAGTGCATCTCCCTATGACAGGGCAACGTTTTTCCTCCCGAAGGCGGCATCTCGGCGTTTCATTTCTCGGCGAACGGCTAAAAGATGCCATATCCTATGACCGCATCGCGGGATACTTCAGTTCCTCTATTGTGGAGGTGGCTGGGGAAGCCCTGGAGTCTGTTCAAGGGCAGATCCGAATGGTGTGTAATTCGGACCTGGATCGGGCGGATGTGGAGACGGCACGGGCGTCGAGTCTGGCGGTCAGACGCTAGTGGTGCCGTGCTAGACCGGAGCAATGGTTGGAAGGGCCGGTAGAGGAAAAGGCTCGTGAGCGCTTCAGAAGACTATTCCAATTGCTCCACTCCGGAAAACTTCAGGTGCGCGTTGTACTGGATGGAATATTTGGCCTGATCCATGGGAAAGCCGGGGTCATTACCTTTGTGGATGGAGAAAAGACCTGCTTCATGGGGAGCGCCAATGAATCGCGAACCACCTGGGAACTCAACTATGAGCTGATCTGGGAAGACCAATCGCCGGAGGCGATTTCGTAGGTCCAAGAAGAGTTTGACGCCCTATGGACCGCATGAATGAGTTTAAGAGATTATGTTTTGATGATATTTCAATAATATGTAACACTTATGTCATTCCCGCCTTCGGCACCAGGACTTATCAAGGGGTTGGCGATGACTGATTTATCGCCGGCCCTTTTTTGTTTTTGCCGACTTCCATGCTAAAGGCCCATCACTCCACTTCGGCCATTGTTAGGTCGTGCCCATCCGGAAATGGCTATTTTCACCGATTTCGGCGTTAAGCTCAAATTTTAATCCTCGAAATACGTCAATGTATTCCTTTACCGTGAAAATATACCCCCCACCCCAACCCTCCCCCGCGCAGGGGGGAGGGAAATCCTTGGCCTCGTAAAGTGTAGAGCCGGGGGAGCATTTTCATTTGCGGGGGCGACAAAATTCTTTTGTCATGAGCGTTTGGTTAAAATTATCGCCCGCCTTGAACTCGACGAAACTATCTCATTTCCGGATGGACACTAGGTCGTAGGCCGCCTGCAGGGTGATCCGGTATCGCGGCGTATGGTTAAACGCCTTGCCGAAAAGTAAGGCCATCTCAGCGGCTGCAGTTCTTTTTCCATTGACTACGTGGGATATTCTCGTGACCGAAAGTCCGTTGGCGCGCGTAAACCCAGTATGGGATGTCAACAAGTTAATGCTGTTTTTGTTAATGCCTTTGCTCAGGTGCGGAGTCTAGGGCGCTTGGGGTCCCGAGTTCGCGGCCATCTTCTTCCATTCGTTGATAAGCCCGTTGGTGGAGGCGTCGTGAGAGACGGCCGGATCAGCGGATGAGAGTTCCGGAAGTATCTTTTTTGCCAGTTGTTTTCCCAGCTCAACTCCCCACTGATCAAAACTGAAGATATTCCAGATAACGCCCTGGACGAATATCTTGTGTTCGTACATGGCAATGAGCGACCCCAGTGTCCTGGGGGTAAGCTTTCTAAATAATATCGAGTTGGTAGGCCTGTTTCCCTCAAATGCCCTGAAGGGGGCCAGACGCGCGACCTCTTCGCTTGACCTTCCTTCATTTTGAAGCTCTCTTGCGGCTTCATCCAGGGTCTTTCCGGTCATCAGGGCCTCTGTCTGGGCAAAGAAATTGGACAGAAGTATCCTGTGGTGCTCTCCCAGCGGATTGTGGCTGATCGCAGGGGCGAGAAAGTCCGCTGGCACAAGCCTGGTTCCCTGATGGATCAACTGATAGAAGGCGTGTTGGCCGTTTGTGCCCGGCTCTCCCCAGATGATGGGACCTGTCTGGTAATCCACACCGAGCCCGTTTCTACCAACCGATTTGCCGTTACTTTCCATGTTTCCCTGTTGAAAGTAGGCAGGGAATCTGTGCATATATTGATCGTATGGAAGGATGGCTTCCGTATGTGCGCCGAAGAAATTATTGTGCCATACTCCTATCAGGGCAAGGACAACCGGTATGTTCCGGTTTAGTGGCTCGTGGCGGAAGTGCTCATCCATCTCAAAGGCCCCTTGCAGCAGTTCCTCGAAATTTTCGAAACCTATCGTGCAGGCTATGGATAGCCCTATTGCAGACCATAGCGAATAGCGGCCTCCGACCCAGTCCCAGAAACCGAACATGTTTTCAGCATCTATTCCGAATGCCTCAACCTTTTCGCTGTTGGTTGATATGGCAACGAAATGCCTCGGCACGTCTGCCGGCTTTCCTCCCTTGGCAAGAAACCACTGGCGGGCGGAAAGGGCGTTTGTCATTGTCTCCTGGGTTGTGAAGGTCTTTGATGCGATCATGAAGAGGGTGGTTTCAGGGGAGAGGCCCTTAAGGGTTTCTACTAAATGAGTCCCGTCAATGTTGGATACAAAATGAGGGTGAATACCCTTTTTCCAGTATGGCTTGAGGCATTCCGTGACCATAAGAGGGCCCAGATCCGAGCCCCCGATCCCAATGTTTACAATGTCTGTGATCCTTTTCTCCGTGTAGCCGAGCCATAAGCCACCTAAGAGCCTGTCTGCAAAATTTTTCATCCTGGCCAATACGGCCTTTATCTCCGGCATCACGTCACTCTCGTTTACATAGACAGGAGCCCCGCCCCGGTTTCTAAGGGCGGTATGTAGCACAGCCCTTCCCTCTGTCTCGTTTATCGCCTTACCCTTAAACATTTGTTCTATGGCCTCTGGGAGCCCGACTTCCTCTGCAAGGGCTAGGAGAAGACCAAGGGTTTCAGAGGTTATTCTGTTCTTGGAGCAGTCAACCAGAATGTCCTTGAAACGTAACGAAAACCTGTCGAACCTGTCAGGGTCATTGCGGAAGAGATCCAGCATGTGAATTCTTTTAAGAAGCCTTTGGTGTTCCCAAAGTCTCTTCCAGTTTTCAGTTTTTGTGGGATCAACCTTTTTGAGCACGTGAGCCTCCTTGAAGGAAATTGCCTTTCGATGGATAACGGCTTGGATCGGATCAATTTCATGGCGCCCGGATAGTGCCCTAACCCGCTGTCACACCGGGACTGCTATGACAGGGATGCTTGAGTGGCGGAATACCTTTTCAGCTACGCTACCTGAGTCGAACCTCCCGGTCTTTCCCTGCCTTGCTATGATCACGAAATCGGGTTTCTCCTTGTCTATCGCCTTGAGTATCTCGCTTGCCGGGTCTCCTGCTGCAGTATGGCGTATGTAAAGAGGGCACCCGCTCAGGTTGCTGCGGCAGATGTCATCTAGGCGCTCCTCAGCCTTTTCCCTGTGCACTCTTGAAAGGGCTTCGATCTGGGAGAGTTCGAAGTCTCCGTACCAGGCTCCGAAGGGACCAATATCTTCAAGCACATAAAGGACATGCACCTCCGCTCCGTATGCCTGTGCCAGGGAAGAGACAACGGGAAGGGCCTTTTGGGAATTTTCAGAAAGATCGGTAGGCCATAGAATCTTTTTTGTTGCCATAACGCATTCTCCTTTCAATGGGGCATTTCGTTAAACATTTTTTTTGTCAGGCGCTCAGCCACATCGGTGAGCCTTGGTCTCATAAAAAGGTAGTCTTCTATCTCATGGTGGCCGGCCTTCCATACAATTTGTCCTTTTGATACATCAATGAGCTTCAGGGCAAGCCCCACTTTAGCCACTTTTTCATCCGCCTCACGCGTGTAATTCCAGAAATCCACATAAGCTAACAGAAAGGCGTCAACCCTGGCGGTATCGCCTATCTTTCGGGCGAGTTCAGGGTCTGAATAATTCACTGTAGCCATCTTGTTTATATAATCTGAAACTGCGCTCCTCAAGTCCTTGTTGGACGCTATCAGCCTCTTCATGGTTTCGCCCGCGACAACATCTGAAAACCATCCCCTTCCGGCAAGATCTCCGGCAAGGATTTCATCAATCACATCCCTTGCCTCCTCGTAGGATCCGGGATCGGCGGGAAGTATCCCGATCCTCTGTGGATGAAAATCCTTTGCCTCCGGTGACAACTGCGAATAACGCAGGCCTCCGCATGATTGCAGGATCAACAAAGCCGTCAAGATGAAAAATATGTGGGCCTTCTTCATTCAGGTCTCCTCCATTTGGTTTGGAGCGGGGGAACATCTGCCCGCTTAAAATGCAAGATTGGACTCTCGAGATATTTATCATGCAGGACAGTATCCCGCAAGCTCCGCCTCTTAAGTAGTGCCCATCCATAAATAGCTATTTTCAGCGATTTCGGCGTTGGGGTCAAATCTTAATCCTCGAAATACCTCAATGTATATTCCTTCGGTTAAAATTATCGCCCCCCTTGAACTCGACGAAACTATCTCGTTTACGGATTGACACTGAATAACTTCAATAAGCTGATATGACAGAGTATTACCACAGGTAAGATCGAACGCTAATCAATGGATGGGAAGGTCAGCATCCAGCGCGAGGCCCTGGGGCGGTCAGGGAGTTCCCACACCCTGTTATGGAGGGTTGAAAGCTCTTGGGGCCTTCTGAGCAGCAGTATCTTTTCTTCAGGTGCAAGACCTTCCGGCCCGGCTTCAATGGCCTTGTCAATCAGACTACTGAGTTCGGTTGTATCCCTTTTCTTTCTTCCTCCTCGATAGGTCAGTAGAAGTGATGTATGCAGGGCGTGAACAAAAGGATCAACAACGGCCTTAAGAAAGCCTCTTTTTTTGGATATCGGGAAGGGAGAATAGGGCGGAGGAATCCTGAGATTCTCCTCAAGATTTCTCAGTTCCTCAGGCGGCGCTGATTCTTCAGGGGCCAGAAGGAGCTTCCATCTTCTGAAGCGCTCTCCCAGGTCAGGTCCGGAGGTGATGGCAGAGATGATCCCAGAGAAAGTGAGTGGAAATATAACCGGAATCATCCACATAAAGAAGGCGGGGTTAAAAAACGAAAGGAGCAGAGCCCACAAAAGGCCTAACACCATGCCTCCCCAATGGAATCGCAGGGCCGTGGGCAATGGTATGCCCTCCTCCTGCCTGGATTGTGGCATCCAGCCGGCCTTTCTGCCTAAAAGGGTTTGCACGAAGAACTTGCTGTGAAAAAGCATACGGATCGGGGCAAAGAAGGTGGAAAATATCGCCTCAATCAATATGCTTAGGATAAGTCTAAGGTACCCGCCGTAGAGGGCGGCCTGTCCGTTTTTCACAATAAGTAACACGCTTAGGAGTTTGGGCAAAAAAAGTACAACCGCTGTTGAGGCCAGGAGCGTGATTACCCAGTGGGGATACCATACAGGCCAGGAGGGGAAAAGGCTTTTCGTTCCGGTAAAATAAGTCGGCACATTGACGGCCTCAAGTATCGCCTCTGTGGTGCTTAGCAGCAGAAAGACAAACCAGAAGAGCGCAGAGCCGTAACTCATGATCCCATTCATAAACAGTGCCCTGTGGACGGGAAAGACGCCCTTTGAGAATACGAACCTGATGTGCTGAAGGTTTCCCTGACACCACCTTCTTTCTCTTTTGAGTTCATCAAGAAGGGTAGGGGGAGTCTCCTCAAAGCTCCCGTCCAGTTCGTAGGCAAGCCACACGCCGTAACCCGCCCTCCTCATGAGCGCCGATTCGACAAAGTCATGGCTAAGGATGTCGCCTGCAAGAGGGCCTCTTCCCTTCAGCCTCGGAAGGGCGCAGTGTTTCATAAAAGGCTCGGTTCTTATTATGGCGTTGTGGCCCCAGTACTGGGCATCGCCCAGCAGCCAGAAGTGGACGCCGGCGGCGAACATCGGCCCATATAGATGGTTTATAAACTGCTGTATCCTGCCGGTGAGGCTTTGCCTGTTAACTGCGGAGGGAAGGGTCTGGAGTATGCCGATATCAGGCCGCGATTCCATGATTCTTACCATCTTTACCATGGTAGGACCGGCCATTATACTGTCTGCGTCAAAGACTATCATGAAGGGATAATTTTTGCCCCACCGCCGGCAGAAATCAGCCACGTTGCCGCTCTTCCTTTTGGTGTTTGTCCTGCGCTTCCTGTAGAATATTCGGCCGAAGGCTTTCTCGTCGCGGCAGAGATAAAACCATGCTACCTCTTCCTCCACCCATTTGTCAGGGTCGGCGGAGTCACTCAGGATAAAAAAGTCGAAACTTGCCAGATGCCCGGTCTTTGCAAGGGACCTGTAACAGGTTCTTATTCCTGCCATGACCCTGTCAACGTTCTCACCGAAGATAGGTATGACTACCGCCGTCCTGGCAGGAGGTGTGTCCTTTTCCTCGTAGTTGCGCGAGGGAGAGTAGCGATGGTAGCCTAAAAGCATTGCAAAGAGCCCCATTAAGGCAGTCCAGAATCCGATGGAGATCCAGGCGAAAAGGATACCGAAGATGGAAACCAGCATTATTTCAAGGACCGTGCCTCCGCGATGGGGCAGTACCTGCGACATATAATGACTGGTAAGGATGGTGGGAATGATTATAAGGAGGAGCATCATTATCCGTCTTATTTTGGCGGTCTTTTTCCACCCTGGATCATGGGCTTCTGAAGGCTTGTCTGCTGGTTTAGCAGCCAAATCCTCAGGTATCATGACTCCCCGGTTCATAGGCGGAATCGAGGAGATATAGTCTCCTTCTTCGTTTAAAACACCCTTGTCCAGGCCCTCTTCATTGAGGAGGGCTCTAAGAGTGTTCACCGCGACTGGAATTCCGGCTGGTCCTGTCCTTTTCAGGGCCTCCAGGCCTAGTTCCATAGCCTTAAATGGAGGAAGATTGAGTGCCCGCAGGTAAAGAAGCACCCTATCTCTGGCCAGTTGCCAGGCTGACTCCTCCCGTTCTAATGCTTTTTCCTTAATGTTCATGGCTGCAGGTGATAGGTCCAGTTTACTGAAAGGGGATCGGGGATATTGTCGCCTTTTTTTAGGAGAGCGGAGAGCTTTACAACCCTGGATGTGTCAATGAAGGCGCTTTTCAGATCATCTCTTGCATCCAGCATGATCTCAAAGGCGAGCCTCCAGCCGCCGGTCACTTCGTTTTTCATAAGCTGCTTTTCGACAAGCCGCGCGCCTTCACCTACTGAAATCTCGGTTGAAAGCCCTGTGTCGGCAGGAAGCTGATTTATCAGGGCACCTTCGAAATCAACAATAGTCCTCTTGTGCCTGTCGGTTTTTCCCTTTGCGAATCTCGTTGCTACTGCTTCAGCGACGGGAACAGATTTACCCTGATGTTTCATCCATCTCATGATGTAAGAAAATCGCTTGGGCTCCTTTATTGCGTCAGGCTTGGGCGGGATGGGTTTTCCGTCCGGCCCCACCTCAACCTTCTTTGCCGGCACATAGAAGGCGACTATGTTGTCGTTTATCTCCTTTTCGGACGGTATTTCTATAAGTTCCACCTGCCCGTTACCCCACTTGCCTATGGGTTGTATCCACAGGCTCGGCCTCATCTCATATCTGGCCTCAAGATCTTGATAATGATCAAAGACCCCGTCCCTCTGAAGGAGACCGAATCCCTGGAGATTGTTTGCCTTGAAAGTGGAGACTCCCAGACGCCGTTGGTTTGCAAGGGGTCTCCAGATATAATTGCCCTCCGATGTCCTGATTAGAAGTCCGTCAGAGTCATGGACTTCAGGGCGATAATCGCCCGGCATCCCGTTTTCGGTCTCGCCGTATAGAAACATGCTTGTAAGGGGAGCTATTCCAAGCTTTGCGACCTCTTTTCTGAGGAAGATGGTGCAGTCGGCTATAATGACGGTTTCCGGGCCCGGAATGATGACAAACTTATAAGCCCCTGTGCAACTGGGGCTGTTAAGGAGGGCAAATACCGTAAGTTTCTTGGATGAAGCGTTTGGCTTGACAATCCAATACTCTTGAAAAAAGGGGAACTCCTCTCCTGATGGAAGCGCGGTATCAAGCGCTATGCCTCTTGCTGAGAGCCCGTATTGAATTCCCTTTCCTACCGCCCTGAAATAGCTGGCTCCGAGAAAGACCGCCACTTCATCCTTGTAGTCTGGTTTATTAAGGGGATAATGGATCCTGAATCCGGCAAAAGAGAGCTTGGCAGATGCCACTTTCTGCTGGAAGTCGTTTTCTCCATAGCTGAAAAGATCGGGGGAAAACGGAAGTTCTCTGACTCCATCCTCAGTAACCAGATTAATAATGACCATCTTGTTATAAAAAAGACCGGGATGGAAAAATTGCAATTCAAAGGGAAGTTCTTCTTCCCTCCACTGGGACTTCTCAGGTCTGAACCTTATTTCCCTCCACTGGTCGTAGCTTACCTTGAGTAGAAAATCCGGAACTCCGCCTGCTGTGTCCTGAAATGGCTTGGCCGCGAGGGACCTTGCCTTCGACTCCACATCGGGGAGATCAAAGGGCGCCTGGATTTCGCTTTCCCAGAACTCCTCCACCGTAGGGTCCATTCCGTCCAAGGCAGCAAGGGCCTGCCCAAGAGGCAGAATCATGGCTGCCCCGGCAAGCAAGAACGAAAACAATGCGGATATCTTCAACCGACGCCTTGGCCGCAAAGGCCGAATCATACGTCTCCTCCTGGTTTTGACCATGGGAAAATGCAACCAAAGAAAAAAATCAGCTCAGTCAACCTAAATCTTGCCAATCTAATCAAATGAGGTAATTTCAGAATTCTGAGACTAAACCCGATATAATTTCACAATAATTGCTAAAAAGCAAATATGTTGTTGAAAAAGCAAATAAAGTGTTCCAATATCCTCTTGATTTCACAAAATAAATATGAGGAGGATAACATGAGCACCCTCTCTGACATCTGGAATACCATACAAAAGAACCCTTTTTCCACTGCACCTCTTGGGCCATACAGATTTGAGCACCACGCAAAATTACTTAGAGTCCATCCGGTAATGAGATAGTTTAGTCTAGGTCAAGGCGGGCGATAATTTTAACCACAGGAATACATTGACGTATTTCAAGGATTAAAATTTGAGCCCAACGCCGAAATCTTTGAAAATAGCCATTCACGGATGGGCACTACTTACAGCTTTTGCCATAATCTTTAGCCAGATTTAAGCCAGGCAGAAAAAAAGCCGTCCGGAAAAATTCCCGAGGCGGCTTATTTCATTAGTGGCGCGCCCAGCAGGATTCGAACCTGCGACCTTCGGATTCGTAGTCCGGCACTCTATCCAACTGAGCTATGGGCGCGTAGTGACGGGTTATTGTTTCTAGCAGAAAAGGCGGAGAAAAGCAACTTCACTTTTTTTGGGGCTTTCTTCAAGAATTAGAGTAGCGGGCCGTAGGGAAAAACCAGTTTGCTATTCTCATCGTAAAGAAGTGGGGCCTCAAGGTTGAAGGGTATCCCAGGCGGTAGAAAAACCGTGTGTGATCATGCCGGTTTTATGCCGTATCTTTCAATTACCTTTTCTATGATCGAGGTTGTTGAAAAGCCCGTGGCAAAATGGATTCTTTCAACCCTTCCTCCTGAATTCCTGACCACATCGGCTCCCACTATCTTCTCTTCCGGCCAGTCGGCTCCCTTGACAAGGACATCTGGGAGAAGTTCCTTTATTACCTCGAGGGGGGTATCTTCTTGAAAGATGACGACTGTGCCTACCGATTGTAGTGACGCTACTAGCTCGGCACGGCTTTCTTCATTCAGAATGGGTCTTTTGGGGCCTTTTATGGACCTGACCGAGTTGTCGCTGTTAACGGCCACAATCAGGTGATCTCCAAGACCGGCTGCTTCTTCAAGGTATCTTGCGTGGCCCGGATGGAGGATGTCAAAGCATCCGTTCGTAAAGACAACTGTCTTTCCGCTCTTTCCAAGCTGTAAGCGGAGGCGTTTTGTTTCAAAAAGCCCTCTGATCTTTGATCTGTATGAGGCCATAAGAGAAACTTCCTTTCTCCATGCTGATGCAATGAATTCCTGACTCGGTAAGACGAGTGTCTCAGGCTAAAGAGCCGCCTTGGCCAGAGTAAGGCAGAATACCTCTGAGGCCCCTGCCGCCATGAGGGCCTTGGCGCATTCATTGAGGGTGGTTCCTGTAGTTGCCACATCATCAATGAGGAGGATTATTCGGCCTTTACACTTCTCCCTTGCAACCACCTCAAATGCCTCTTTGACATTTTCGTGCCTTTCTTTCATTCCGAGGGCCATCTGAGGAGAGGTGTGCCGTATTCTTCTAAGGGAGAGATAATCGAGTTCCAGATTTAGCGCACCAGCCACCTGTCTTGCAAGAAGAAGACTCTGGTTGAAGCCTCTCTCCCTGAGCCTCTTGGAGTGGAGGGGGACCGGCATTGTGATCAACCCGCCCTTACATGTAATCCATGTCTTGGCCAATGAGGCCATGAATGGGCCGAGGGATTTAGCAAGATGGGTTTTTTTACCGTATTTCAACTGGTGAATCGCGTCGGCAATCAAGCCTTCATAGATAAACGGAGCGGCGGCCTCCTTATAGACGGGCCTGTTATCTGCGCAAGCCCCGCAAAGATGGTTTTCGTCAATGTTTCCCTTCATTGGTACCCAGCAGACGGTGCAATGCGGCGAGGTTACGGGCTTAAAGGATGACACGCACTCGGAGCAAAAATCAGTGCCCTCATAACTGCTTAATTTGGAATCAATAAAGCGATCACACAAAGGACAGCGGGGGGGAAATATAAGGTCAAGAAACGCCTTCTTGAAGCCTACTTTTTGAGGCATATCCTTTCCCATTCCCTTAGAAATTCATCATGAGAGCAATCAGGCCGGATTCCTGGGCAGGCCTCTTTTGCAGCCTCAAAGGTATCGGGATCTTTCAGGTTAGCTGGGAAAAACGGCCAAAGTTCGCAGCGCACAGGCTTAACGGGATGTATCGTGCAGCTTTTTTCCGGGTCGTAGAAAAGGCAGGCCCCATCGGGTGATGTCTTAATATACGTCCGGCCGTTTCGCAGTTCGCAGCATTGAAGGATGAATTCATCCTTCGGTATTCCTAAAAACGAGGAGATCCTCTCGCCTTCTCCCTGTACAAGAAAGATGCCGCCTTCCCCTTTGCAGCATTGCCCGCATAACTTGCAATCAAAAATCATTCAGTATCCACCTGGATCGTTTTTCTCTTATGACTTCACGGATTGAATCACATTATCGAGGTTCCAGTCAACAGTCTGCCCCATCCATAGTATTTATTCCGGGGTCTTATTTGTCATGATGCCGTGTGGCGATGCAAAAGTCGAATTCCTTAAAATTACTTGATGGGTAATTCCTGATGGCCATGCCCTTGATGGGCGCGACTAAAGATAGAAATTCGCCTTGATTTATTTACCGTGAAAATACACCCCCCATCCCGACCCTCTCCCGCGCAGAGGGGGAGGGAAATCCTCGACCTCGCAAAGTGTAAAGCCGCAGGAGGATTTTCATTAGCGGGGGCGACAAAATATTTCTGTCATGAGTGTTTACTTAGAAAAAGCGGGGATGGGGTGATTTTCATATAAAAATCTGCTGAGAATGGG
The DNA here is from genome assembly GCA_001874005.1 of Desulfobacteraceae bacterium CG2_30_51_40. Taxonomy (GTDB): domain Bacteria; phylum Desulfobacterota; class DSM-4660; order Desulfatiglandales; family Desulfatiglandaceae; genus CG2-30-51-40. The sequence continues at coordinate 16,716 of MNYJ01000186.1, read as the reverse complement.
CGTGAGGCTTAGGTTCAGGCGGGCGGCCTCGGCCAGGGCTTTCCGCAGGAGGTGGCCGGAGGCGGTTATCCATGGAAGGCTTCCCAAAAAGGGTGTCTTGCAGAAGCTTGTGATCATTTCAGCGTTGGTGAGGATCGAGGTATCAAAAGGGCCTTCCGGCCCTGATGCGCAGAAGATGAATCCCGCGACCTCGATTCTCCGGTCCATGAGGGCCTTGATGGTCAAGAGGGTATGATTCACGGTTCCCAGCCCGGGTCTTGCCACTACCAGAACGGGCAGGGACAGGGAGGCCATAAGGTCTAGAAGGGTGGTTCCCGACGTAATGGGGACCATGATGCCTCCTATTCCTTCAATGATGGTGAAGCGGCTTTTTTTTAAAGTGCTTCTTATAAAGGCCTTTACGCGGCGCAGGGATATGGTCACCCCTTCTGAGGAGGCTGCGGCTAGCGGAGCAAGGGGTTCCGTAAGGCAGAGATGTGTCATGGATTTTACTGGATTTGAAAAGCCTAGGGACTCCTTTACGAAGATGGCGTCGGGGCTTGCCCGCCGGCCCAGGTATTCTACGGCCCCTGTTGCGATAGGTTTTATATAGGATGCATTAATCCCCGACTCCAGCAGGGCTGCCAGCAGTACGGCGCTCACAAAGGTTTTTCCTACATTAGTGTCGGTTCCCGTTATAAATAAGCCTGATGTCTTTGGCATTCCATCGCCTCTCTTGCAAGACAAAGTGCTTCCACCGCTTGATCGAGTTCTTCTATGCGATGGCTTGCCGTTACAGTCAGCCGCAGCCGGCTGGAGCCCTTTGGTACCGTAGGAGGTCGCACTGCCGGGGCAAGCACCCCGTTTTCGAGGAGGGCTGCTGCCATGGCCAAGGCGTCCCCCGCATCCCCGATCAGGATGGGGATGATGGGGCCCGAAGCGGATGTGGTCTCAAAACCCTCTTCCATGAGCCTTTCCCGGAAATGGCCGCACAGGGCCTCTAGCCTTTCTCTTCGCTCCGGCTCTTCCCCTATAACCCGAAGCGACTCTCTTGCGGCGGCAATCTGGCTGGGTGGCGGGGCCGTGGTGTAGATAAAGGGGCGAGCATTGTTAACAAGGCTGTTGATCACCTCGGAACAAGCGGCCACAAAACCTCCCGTACCTCCAAGTGCCTTGCTGAAGGTCCCGATGAGGACCAGTTCCGGGCAGGGTGAAAGCCCCATCTCTTCCCAGGTTCCTCTGCCGCCTGGACCCCGGACGCCGACGGCGTGGGCGTCATCCACCATCAGGATGGCCTTGTGAATGCGGGCTGCCTCCAGGAGGTCAGGTAATGGGGCCTCATCACCGTCCATGGAAAAGACCCCTTCGGTTACCAGTAGCTTAAGGCAATCGCGGGGGGCCTTGGAAAGGAGGTCAAGGGCAGCCTCTGCGTCGCGGTGTGGGTAAACTTTTACTGCGGCTCGGGAGAGCCTGCAGGCGTCTATGATACTGGCATGGTTGAACTCGTCGCTGACTATATAGTCCCCCGGTCGCGCTAGTCCCGTGACGGCACCCAGGTTCGCCATGTAGCCGGTATTAAAGAAAAGCGCCGCCTCCGAGCGAGCAAAGCGGGCGATCTCTTCCTCAATGATACTGTGGATACAATGGGTTCCGCAGATGAGGCGGCTTGAGCCTGTTCCGGTACCAAATGCTTCCACTGCCCTGAGCGCGGCCTCCTTGAGTCGCGGGTGGCCGGTCAAACCCAGGTAATCATTGCCCGCCATCAAGAGCAAACGCCTGCCTTCCACCATAACCCATGTGCCTTCGAAGGACTTGATTGGAACAAGCCTTCGCTCAAGTCCCATGGAACGTATGTCAGCAAGCCTCCTGATGAGGATGTCAGAGGCGCCGTAGTTACTCACAAGTTCACCTCCCGGTCACCTCGCTGATGGATTCCGCTACCGCGGCCACCAGATGGTCTATCTCCTGGGCGGTGCTTGACAGAGGAGGCATCAGTACCAGCGTATCTCCCAGGGGACGGATTATTACTCCTCGGGCCCGGCAGGCCATTATCACCCTGTGTCCCATGCGCAGGCCTGGATCATAAGGGATGTCCCTTTCTTTATCCGCCACGATCTCGACTCCTGCCATCAAACCGAGCTGACGCACTTCGACGACGTGGGGCAGATCGGCCAGGGCCGCCACGGCCTCGTTAAATCTTGTGATAAGGGCATCAAGCCCCTGTGGAAGATGCTCGCTCTCCATCAGTTTCAGATTCGCTATGGCCGCAGCGCAGGCAAGGGGGTTTCCGCTGTAGGTGTGGCCGTGGAAGAAGGTCTTGAACTCGTCAAATTCCCCCAGAAATGCCTCATATACTTTCTCTGAAGTAATTGTGGCGGCCAGGGGGAGAACCCCTCCGGAAAGGCCTTTTCCTACGGCCATAATATCAGGCGTTATCCCTTCTTTTTGGCAGGCGAACATGGAACCCGTGCGGCCGAAGCCTGTGGCCACCTCATCGGCGATAAAAAGAACCCCGTGTTTGCGGCATATATCCCATATCTTCTTTAGATATCCGGCCGGCTGCACAATGATGCCTGCGGCTCCCTGCACCAGGGGTTCAACGATGAGGGCGCAAATCCGGAATTCATCCCTGCGAAGTAGTTCTTCAAGGGTCTCGGCGCAGGCAAGACCGCAGGCGGGATGGCGCAGATGCAGGGCACAGTGCCTGCAGTGGGGCTGGGGAAGCCGATGCACCGCGAAGAGCAAGGGTTCGTAGGTCTTATGAAAGAGGGATATGCCTCCAACGCTCACTGCCCCCAGTGTGTCTCCGTGATACGCTCCCTCAAGGGCCACGAATGCCTTCTTTTCCGTGTTCCCTGTCTGTCTTTGGAATTGAAAGGCCATCTTTAGTGCTATTTCCACCGCAGTGGACCCGCTTTCGGAGTAAAAGACCCTTGTGAGGCCGGGAGGGGATATGGAGATGAGCATGGAGGCTAGCTCCACTGCCGGAGGATGGGAGAGCCCCAAAAGGGTTGAATGATCAAGAAGCTCCAACTGGCTTGACAGGGCCTGGACTATCTCCGGATGGTTATGTCCGTGTACCGTGACCCAGAGGGAACTCACTCCGTCGAAATAGCGTCGTCCCAGGGTGTCAATAAGCCAGTTCCCCTCCGCCTTCTCGATGATAAGGGGCGGTTCCCGCTCCCAGAGTTTCATCTGTGTGAAGGGATGCCAGAGATGGCTGATATCCATTCTGAGAAGGCGCTCGTGACGATCCATAAAAAACCTCCTAAAGGGCCTCTACGCGCTTTAGGCCAAGGGAGCTTATGTCTTCAAGCTCTTCAGCCGGGCTGGGGCCGCTGGTGGTAAGATAATTTCCGATCATGGTAGCAGAGGCTCCGGCAAGGTACATAAAGGGGGAAAGACGGCCCAGCACCTGGTGGCGTCCCCCACAGGTGCGCAGACGCGCCCCCGGGATGAGCAGGCTAAAGACCCCCACCGCACCTAAGGCTTCAAGTGCGGTAATGGGCCTTTTGTTTGCCAGAGGCGTTCCGGGTATGGGGGTAAGAAAGTTGAGGGGAACGCTCTCCGGGGAAAGACGCGCAAGGGTCTCGGCCAGTTCCAGCCGTTCCCGTGGGGATTCTCCCATGCCCACTATACCTCCAACGCAGACTTCAAGACCGGCTTGCCTTGCCGTGAGGACGGTCTGCATCCTTTCTTCAAAGGTATGGGTGGTGCAGATGCTTGGAAAGAAGCTCTCGGAGGCCTCCAGATTGTGATGGTATCTAATCAGGCCCGCGTCAACAAGCCGCCTGGCCTGCCGGTCGGTCAGCAGACCGAGTGAGGCGCAGGGGTTAATGATATTTTCCCGTCGCATCCTCTCCACCGCACGGCAGATGGTGTCCAGTTCGGTCCCGGTAGGGCATCCCCTTCCGCTTGTTACTATACCAAAGCGCACTGCCCCGTCATCGGCCGCCTTCCGCGCCAGGGAGACGATCGTTTCCGCTTCCATCATGGGATATGCCTTTACATGCGTGGGGTAACGAGCGCTCTGTGCGCAGTACGCGCAGTCTTCGGAGCAGCGGCCGGATCTGGCATTGACTATTGCGCAAAACTCGATTCCGTCTCCGAAAAGGGAGTGGCGCTTCATGGTGGCTAGATGGAAAAGACCTGTTAAATCAGTTAGCTTTGATGGTGAAAGGCACTTGATAAACCCGTCTTGCGCCTCGAAATCCCTCGGTATGGATAGCGGCTTCAAGGCATCGCCGGAAGATATGCCCACGATCAATCCTCCTTCATTGTCAACCTAGTTATTATAATGAGCGACAATGTAGCAGGCAATTTGTGCTATTGCAAGCCTCTATTGGCGGGAAATCAAGTCAGAAAGAAATGGACAAAACCTTCAGTAATCTATTTTCGCTCTGACGGTTTTACGGGCTGAATCATATCATCGAGCTTCCAGTCAACCTTGAGCCTCAGCCTTTGATCGGTTTTCTTGTCTTTGTATATGAGATGGCCCTGTTCGACTCCGAAGCGGAAAATATCCCTGGTCACTCTTACGTCCTGTTTGCAGTAGGCGATGAGCTTTTCGAATTCCTTGTTCCTGAACCACTCCACGGCCTTAATCCCGTCTGCAAGCTTTTCCTGGCTGAGTGTTTCCCTGGCCAGATGATCCAGCGTGATACGGAATCCAAGCCTTCTATGGATATCCTCAAGGATATCGAAGGTTGGAATTGATGAGAGATCCTTTGTGCTGTAAGCGTTCAGCACCTTGTAATCAAAGCCTTTGATGTTGAAACCGATGACGAGATCTGCTTTGTCAAGCAGGGACATGAGTTCATCAGTGTCCTTCTCGAAAAAGACCCTGAAGTCATTTTCAACGCTGTCAAATACTACTGCCACCGAGACTCTCATGAGATGAGCTTTTCGCCATCCTCCCACCTCCTGGGCAAGCCTCTGGGTCTCGATGTCGAGAAATATTAGCCTGCGGGCATCAGACTCAGCTTCAGTCGCCGACTCAGGCCCTGCCTGGGCATCTGTATCATCAGGGCTGGAGGCGGTGGCGAGTTCTTCAAGCGATATTTCCCCAAGCAGTCCCTTAAGCACCATCATGGCAGCCCTCTTGTCCAGGGGCTTATTGCCCGCTCCGCATTTAGGGGAATGAATGCAGGAGGGGCATCCGTTTTCGCATTCGCAGGAGCGAAGTAATGCGAGGGTCTTTCCGAGAAGTTCCTCGATCACTTCAAAGCCTCTCTGGGCAAGGCCGATTCCTCCGGGATAAGCGTCATATATGAATATGGCACCTTTTCCCACTTGTGGATGGTGGGGAAAACAAATGCCTCCTATATCGTTTCTGTCACAAAGTGCAAAGAGGGGAAAAAGGCTTATGGCCGCATGTTCAACCGCGTGTATCCCGCCCATGAAATGAAGCTCTTTTTTCTCGATATATCTTCTCAGGTTATCCTCTATCTCAATCCAGAGGCCGACCGTCTCAAAGCTTCTTGGTGGAAGCGAAAGGGGAAAGACGCCCATAAGTTCCTGGCCGGGGAGGGCCCTTTTTTCATAGGATAGTATCCTTTCCGTTACCTTTAGCTGCCCCATCCTTACAAGAAACTGTGCCCTTGGTCTGCTCCTCTGAACCTTGAGTATCTCAGTCTCCTTTTCCCCCAGTGCCCGGGTAAAGTAATCACAGCGGCTGCGGCCTACCAGTATGTCCTTTTCTTCCAGGAGCAGCTTTTCCACCACAAACTGTTTTGCATGGTGGAGGTAAACGGCTCCTGGATGGCATTCCTTGAAGGCCCTCATGCCGTCGGCAGTGCCTATGGCCTCTCCTGTTGATTTGTCGAAGATGGTGTAGGTGTCTCCGGTTGAGCGGATATCCACCTGGAGGTGGGGGTTTTTCTTTGTAGCGAACCAGGCCGGAGGGTCATCGGCGCTCCTTGCAAGCTCCCCTTTTTTTTCAAGCTGCTCCAGATGGACCAGCAGGTCCCGGGGCCAGAAAAGGCTGTCCTCTTCCGTGATGGGGTTTTCGGCCGCGGCGCAGGGAAGGTGCGCTTCAAGGACATAAGGATTTGCCGGGTCTATGACGGCGGCTTCGCAGGGCCTTCCGAAGAACTCCTCCGGGTGATGCATGAAGTACTGATCAAGGGCGTCGGGCTTTGCAATCAAAATAGTCATGGACTCACGGCCCGCCCTTCCGACGCGTCCGCTCCTCTGCCATGTGTTGATAACCGTGCCTGGATATCCTACCAGGATGCATACATCGAGGAGCCCTATGTCTATCCCCATCTCAAGGGCGCTTGTGGATATGACGCCAAGAAGGTCTCCTGAAACGAGATTTCTTTCTATGATACGCCTCTCCTCAGGCATAAAGCCCGCCCTGTAAGAACTTATCCGCCTTTTGAGCTGCGGGGCCATGCGCTCGGCCCACACGTGCATAAGCTCCGTGACCTTGCGGGACTGCGTAAAGGCTATGGTTCTGAAGCCTGCCTTTACGCATTTAAGAAAAAGAGAGGCAGCGGTGAAGTTGGGGCTTCCGACCGGATTTAAGAAGAGAAAATGCCTTCCGGCCATGGGGCCACCGGATGAATCCACCACCTTGACCTGTTCCTGGATCAATGCCTCCCCGAACTGGGCGGGGTTGCTTACGGTAGCGGAAAGCATAACAAAGCGCGGATGAGTTCCGTAAAGCCTGCAAAGCCTCTTGAGCCGGAGGATCGTCTGGTTCACGTGGGAGCCGAAGATGCCTCTGTAGGTATGAACCTCGTCTAAAACCACAAGGGTAAGATTTTTCAAAAGCTCCTCCCACCCTTTGTGGTAAGCGAGAATCCCCCTGTGCAGCATGTCGGGGTTCGTTATGAGGATGTTGGGCACAAACTGCCGGATCTTTTTTCGCCGGGAGGGCGATGTGTCTCCGTCATAGATATCGGCAGAGATCGGATACTTGCCTGAGGCCTTGAGCCAGGGTGAAAGAGCCTTAAACTGGTCCTGGGCCAGTGCCTTGAGGGGAAAGATATACAAGGCCCTGTTTGAACCGTTGCCTCTTAGTACCTCTTCAAAAAACGATATGTTGTAGATGAGGGATTTGCCGCTTGCAGTGGGAGTGGCCACCAGGACGTTATTGCCTGCCCTTAGAAGGTCAACGGCCTCTGCCTGATGGCTGTAAAGATTCTCAGCGCCCAGTTTTGAAAGGGTGGAGGAGATAAGAGGATGGAGACCGGGAAGAGATTCGAACACGGCCTCATGTGACGGGATATTTCTCTGGAAGACAAGGCTTTTCCCTATGTCTTTATCGTTTTTGAGTTCTTCAATGAAACGGCTTAGATGCAATGCGAGGGGTGCCCCCTGAATTATTTTTACGTTGAGGCATGGTATCAGGGCTTCTTCCCGGCAAACTTTTTCGCCATGGCATCCCGGAGTTCTTCCGGAGGCAGCTTCTTGCCGGCGGTCTCAGCCTCTACCGCCTTTTTTCGGGCACCTCTCAAGATATCGCTCATGAAGGTGTCCTTTTCGCTGCTCCACGCGCTCCAGCCCTCCACTCCTATGTATTCGTTGTAGGAAGTCGAGTAATAGGGATCGTAGATTCTTACGCCCTTTTCATCGTCATACTCATAGGTTACAAATTTGCCGTCAAAGAGCGTGAAATCTTTTTCAGACAGTCCCATGCCTCTTAAAATCGCCTTGTGCTGATCGTTTATCTCCATCTCTTTATTCTTCCGTCAGTGCCAGTTTTTGCTTGGCCGTATCCAGTTCAGTGTGACTTTTCTCCCACTTATCCATAAGGTCTTCAGCCCTGTCTCTGAGCAGGTTATATTCGGTAAGGAGTGGTACGGCCCTATTCTTATCCTTGAAAACATCCGGATCCGCAAGAAGTTTTTCAACCTCCTTTTTCCTGGTCTCACACTCTTCCATATCCTTTTCGATTCTCTCAAGGCAGGAGGTGATAGGGCCTATTATGCCCTGAACGGCCTTTCTTCTTTCGGCCCTTTCCCGCTTCTGCTCCTTTTTGTTCTCTCTCTTTTGTCCCTGATCGCCGGCCTCTTGAGGCCTGTTTTCCCTGTGCTGCTGCGGTCTTTTTTGAAGCTCCTCAAGTCGTTTCAGATGATCGTAATACTCGTCAAGGTTGCCTGGATATTCCGCGATCCGCCCTTCTTTTATCTCCCATATCTTTGTCGCAAGACGATTTACGAACGACTGGTTATGAGAGACGAAAAGAAGCGTCCCCTCGTATCTGAGCAGGGCATCTATGAGTTTCTCAGAGGATATGAGATCGAGATGGTTGGTGGGCTCATCCATTACCATAAAATTTCCCGGTTTAACAAGGAGCTTTGCCAGAGATACCCTCGCCTTCTCCCCTCCCGATAGCACGCCCACAGGCTTTTCCACCTGCTCGCCGGAAAACAGAAAAGCGCCGCACAGAGATCTTATGAAGCTGAGGGGGGCATCCGGGATAACCTGATAAATCTCCTCTATTATCTTTTTGTTGGGGTCAAGTGCCTCTGATTGATGCTGGGCGAAGTAGCCCATGGTTACTCCGTGACCCAGAACGACGCTTCCCTCATCAGGGGCAATTTCCCCCGCGATGATCTTAAGAAGCGTCGTTTTGCCGGCGCCGTTCGGGCCCACAATGGCGACCCGCTCCTGCCTTAAAACGTTCATCTCGATGTCGCGGTAGAGGACCTTTGGCCCGAAGGCCTTTGAAATCCCCTTGAATGTGGCCACAACTCTCCCGCTTTGAGGAACAGGGGGAAAGGAAAAGTTCAACGTCTTTTCCTTGCGATGAGTCTCTACAAATTCCATCTTTTTTACGAGCTTAATCTTGCTCTGTGCCTGTCTTGCCTTGGAAGATTTGGATTTGAATCGTTCGATGAATCTCTGAGCCTCCTTTAATTTCTGCTCCTGGTTTGCTGCCCTTGCCTCAAGTGCCCTTTCCTCCTCTTCTCTTGCCCTGATATACTGGTCATAGTTTCCGGTGTGAAACCTCAGTCCTTCCGGCTCAAATCCTATTATCCGCTTGACCTGGCTGTTTAAAAACCTCCTGTCGTGGGAGACAAGCATTATGGCACCCTTGAACTCCTTTAGATATTGTTCAAGCCACCTTACGGAGGGGATGTCCAGATGATTTGTGGGTTCATCCATAAGCAGAAGGTCCGGCTTCTGGTGAAGAAGACTTGCAAGAGCGGCGCGGGTCTTCCAACCTCCGCTCAGGGATGATATGGGTGAGGGAAAATCATCCTGACTGAATCCGAGCCCTACAAGTATCTTTTCAGCCTGGTGTCTGGGATACTGCTGGTCAAGGAACTGCAGGCTCTGATGCAGCTCGGCCAGTTTATGAGCAATTATTGCCTGCTCCCGGGGATCGTCTTCTTGCTCAAGGAGGTCCTGTGTTCTTTCAGCTTCATCTCTCAGGGAAACGAGGTCGGGGACCGAGTTTACAACCGCTTCAAGCAGGGTTCCCTTTAGCCCTTCCTGCACGTCCTGGGGTAGATAGCCTATGCGGATACCTTTGGATATCCTAACCTCCCCCTTATCCGGTTCCATCTCACCGGTTATCAGCCTGAGGATTGTGGTCTTACCCGCCCCGTTGGGGCCTACAAGCCCTATTCGGTCTCCCGGGTCTATCTGTATCCCCACGTCCTGGAAAAGGTCTTTTTCAGGAAAAAATACTGCTGCTTTGATTATTGAAACAAGACTCACCTGAACGCAAATCCTCCGACGCCCTTTGCTTGTGTCCATCCATAAATGGCTATTTTCATCGTCGTTGGGCTCAAATTTTAGTCCTCGAAATACGTCAATGTATTCCTTTGGTTAAAATTATCGCCAGCCTTGAACTCGACGAAACTATCTCATTTCCGGATGGACACTAGATAAACTTATCTCATTTCCGGATGGACACACGCTTGCTCTTATATGAAAATAAATATCCATAGCGGCGTAAGCCGATATCAAGTCATTTTTCAGGCCTTTGCCGTAATAACGGCCCCGTAATGAAGGCCCGGATTCCGGCCTGCGCCGGAACTACATTCGGCATTTTCATCCTTCTTTGTGCCCCTTTCGGGGCATGAGGGTTACTATAGTGCACAATGATGAATTTGCAAATATGCACGTCCGACTCCCTTGCGAAACCTCTTTTTAACTGATAGCATGGAGCCGAATCATCTCGTGAATTTCTTTGTAAGTTATTTTCCTTGATTGGAGGGACTGCCATGGAGACGGTTAATAAGACGATAGCTCAAGTTTTTGCCGGCGTGGTCCAAAAAAATCCAAATAACGACGCACTCATCCACGTTGAGGCCGGAGCCAGATATAATTACGCCCTCCTTGCCTGGGAGGTCGAAAGGGCGGCAAAGGGCTTTCTAAAGCTCGGCATAACCCATGGACAAGCAGTTGCAATTTGGGCGCCTAACATACCTGAGTGGATAATATCGCTCCTTGCGCTTGCAAAGATAGGGGCTGTAGCCGTCCCTGTTGATCCGGGAGCGTCGGTTGAAGACCTCTCCTTTGTTCTGGCTGATTCTCGGTGTACCGCGGTAGTTACCGCCAGGGGCCCTGAGGATGAGGAGATGGTTCAAGGCGTGCTGGAGGCAAAGGAGTCGGCCCCTGATCTAACAAGCATAATAGTAGTGGCCGATAAGACGGATCCGGAGGCCATGGTCTGGTCGGAATTCACCGCACTGGGAACTGAGATTGATCAGACGAGTCTTGAAAGCGCCGCGGCATTGATGCGGCCTGAAGAGCCTGCGGCCATAATGTACACATCGGGGACCACGGGGAGGCCGAAGGGTGTAGTGCTTGATCACCTCGGGCTTGTGAATAAATCCGTATATTCCGCCCAGAGACAGCGTTTTGGAAAAGAGGATCGCTTCTGCCTTTTCTTTCCCCTGTATCATATGTTCGGAAACACCTGCATTGCGTTAACAGGCCTTTTAAGCGGAAGCGCGCTTATTATGCCCTCGCGCGTCTTCAGACCGGAGGCTGCGCTTGAGTCCATGAAAAGACAACAGTGCACTGCAGTTTTCGGTTCTCCCAGCATGTTCAGCGCCCTCTTGGACAACCCCTTATCCGGCCAAAAGGTATGGAAGACGGTAAAGAAGGGCACCATAGGAGGAGCCCCCTGCCCGGTTGAACTCATGAAGAGGATAGTCATAGAAATGGGGGTCTCAGGTCTTGTGGCCGCTTGGGGAATCACAGAGGCTTCATCCTGGATTACAATGACCGATCCTGACGACCCGATCGAGATGAGGGTAGGGACCATTGGAAAGGCCCTGCCGTGCAGTGAGGTAAAGATCGCAGATCCGAGGAGCGGAGAGGACCTCCCTATAAATACCCAGGGAGAACTCTGCACAAGGGGCTTCCTGATGAAGAGTTATCACGGGATGCCTGCCGCCACGGCGGCAGCCATTGATAGAGAGGGATGGTTTCATACGGGAGACCTGGGAGAAATTGATGATCAGGGCTATGTGAGGATTACAGGAAGGCTTAAGGACGTTATAAAGAGAAACGGCGTCGAGATATTTCCTGTTGAGGTAGAGGAGATTCTCTACGGCCATTCGAAGGTATCAGAGGTTCAGGTATTCGGTTTCCCTGATCCCGAATCGGGTCAGGAGGTGGCCGCATGGATAAAGGCAAGGGAAGGATCAGGACTGACAATGGAGGAGATCAGGGAATTTGCGCGTAAGCATGTGCCGGCGGAAAAGGCGCCTCATTTCTTCAAGATAGTATCCGGATATCCTACCACCAGAAGCGGAAAGGTTCAAAAATTCAAGCTTTCAGAGCTTGCGGCGATTGAATACGGTCGTAAAGATAACGGTGCTCAGCCATTATACACCTGTTCATGACCACCCGAATGCCCCTGGCCCCTGCCTTCTGCGCCGATTGCTCGTGCGCTATGCCAAGCTGCATCCATATCACCTTCACTGCCTTTTCTATCGCCTCATCTACAACGGGCGGGACCCTCGAGGTATTGATGAAGAGGTTTGCCATGTCAACCTTAAAGGGAATGTCACTGAGGCTCTTGTAGCACTTCCTGCCGAGTATCTCTTTTTGCCCGGGATTGACCGGAACAACATCATATCCCTTTGATATCAGGTAGGCTGCGACTCTGTTGCTGTCCCTTTCAGGCTTGGGAGAAAGGCCGACCACGGCTATCACTTTGCATTCATTAAGGATATCAGCTATATCATCAGATCCCTGAGAAGCAGAGGGGATCGAGCCCTCTTTTTGTTCCAGAAAACAGCCCTTATGCCCGTTCATGATCTGCCCGTTACCTTTAACTTGTGCCCATTAGTAAATGGCTATTTTCACCGATTTCGGCGTTGGGCTCAAATTTTAATCCTCGAAATACGTCAATGTATTCCTGTGGTTAAAATTATCGCCCGCCTTGAACTCGACGAAACTATCTCACTACCGGATGGACACTAACTTATTGCCTTTGTGATCTGATCTGCCTTTTCCTTTATTTTGATCGCCTTCTTAAGCCCGGGCACCTGTTCGAGCAGTTTTCCGGCCATCCGGCTTTCAATGGATGGTGAATCCTTCAACCCTTCAGGTTTAGTATTCTTTTCTTGAGTCTCAGGCAGGGGGGCGGATTCTTTCTTGATCTCCTTCTTCACGTTCTTGAATTCCCGTATGGCTCCGCCAAGGCCCTTTCCTATCTCAGGAAGACGCCTCGCTCCAAACACAAGGAGTACCAGGAGTGCTATTATTGCCAGTTCCGATCCGCCTAATCCGAACATCGCTTTTCTCCTTCCAGAGATCAGTTAACAGGCCGTTAAAACACGCCCATCTGCAAAGTATTGTTCATCCCCCCGTCATTGCGACATTTTTACCGTGAAAATACACCCCCCACCCCGACCCTCCCCCGCGCGGGGGGAGGGAAATCCTCGACCTCGCAAAGTGTAAAGCCGCAGGAGGATTTTCATTAGCGGGGGCGACAAAATATTTCTGTCATGAGCGTTTACATGTACGCCTCATTCCTCGGGCAGCTTGCATCGGGCGTTTTTCCTCAGCCTGTAAGCATCGGTTTTTCATCACGTTGCTAGAGGGCTGAATACTGAACAGCCGGCTCTTTTTCCGACCGTTCCTCTATCAATCCAATATGATAGGCCTTGAGATCCATAGCATTGAACCGCGATATCACCTCAGAGAGGTCTTTATCTCTGACGACGATTATAAGGCCAAGGCCGTTATTAAAGGTACGTAGCATCTCCTCATCCGAGATATTTCCTCCATCCCGCAGCATTGCAAAGACGGCGGGAGGGGTCCAGCTCTTCAGATTTATGACTGCCTTACATCTCTTGGGCAGGATTCGCGGAATATTGTCGGTGAAACCGCCTCCGGTTATATGGGATATACCGAATATCTTAAAGGCCCTCCTGACGGCCGTGACCGCCTTTACATATATCCTGGTGGGCTCCAGAAGTTCTTCTCCGAGAGTTCTGCCTAATTCGGGCACAAAATCCTTGATGGAAAGCTTCATTTCATCAAAAAATACCTTTCGCACGAGGGAATAGCCGTTACTGTGGAGTCCGCTGGATGCTATTCCTATGAGCTGGTGTCCCACTGCGATTTCCGAGCCGTCAAGAAGTTCGGAGTTGTCGGCCAATCCCACCACGAAACCGGCAAGGTCATATTCTCCTTCGGAGTACATCCCCGGCATCTCGGCCGTCTCTCCGCCGATAAGAGAGCATCCGGCATCAAGACAGCCGTCGGCAATTCCTTTAAGGATATCCTTAGCCCTTTCAAGATTAAGTTTTCCCATGGCCAGGTAATCCAGAAAAAAAAGGGGAGAAGCACCCTGCACAACAATATCGTTTACGCACATTGCCACAAGATCAATGCCAACGGTATCGTGCTTATCCATCATGAAGGCGACCTTAAGCTTTGTGCCTACACCGTCGGTTGAAGCTATAAGTACCGGTTTTTTCATCTGTTGAACATTCAGGGAAAAAAGCCCTGCAAAACCCCCTATGTCCGTCATGACTCCAGGTTTGAAAGTCCGACTGACTATAGGCTTTATCATGTCAACAAACTTGTTGCCTGCGTCAATATCAACCCCTGCCTCCGCGTATCTTCCCTTCATAAATAACAAACCCTCTTGGATGGATGAAAAAATCTAATGTCGTATAATTCTGTATATAAATGGAAAGTCATAGCGGCGAAGGCTGTCCCGTACCTACATGCTGGAGCCGCTATCCGGTCTTTGTTCCGGCTTACGCCGGAGTGAAGACATGGATTCCGGATCGAGTAGGCTTTGGACATGCTGCATTTTTATGCCTTGCTGTTCCCCATTCGGGCATGACCGTTCATAATGATAATATTAACCGCCAAGATTCCTTGTCAATTCTTTTCTCTTGTCCGGGTAAACCCGATTCTGATAGTTACCCACTTATGTACACGATCCGATATCCCCACCTGAGAAAAGTGCCGGAACTTAATGCCCCTCTTGTATCTTTAAAGGGAATAGGGCCGAAGAGATTCGCCGAGATGGCGCAATGCGGCATTACAACCATTTTGGATATCATGCTTTATCTGCCCTTCAAATACCGGGACAAGAGCAGATTTATCTCTATCAAGGACACCGTAAGTGGAGCTGAAGCGCTGCTGCGGGGAAAGATAGTAAGTTGGGCTGAGGAGATCAGAAGGGCAAGTGGAAAGAGGCTTTTCAAGGTCACAATTGATGATGGGACAGGTGAGGTTGACCTTGTCTGGTTTAATTATAAGAGGGCTTATTTGCTGGGTCTTATCAGAAAGGGGCTGTTTATAATGGCCTTTGGAAAAGTCCAGCCCGGTATGGGGCTTATGGAGATGATTCATCCGGATGTATCCGGACCTATGGAAGCAATGCCCGAGAGAGGCGAAGGCATAGTTCCTGTTTACAGATCAACCGGGGTAATAACGGGCCGTTTGATAGGCAGCTGGATAAAGGAGGCCTTCGCGCGCTGGGGCACCACTATTACCGATTTTCTGCCTGAGCGCTTTCTCTTACGGCTTGGGCTGCCCGGGCTTTCGGATTCCCTTAAGGGAGTGCATTTCCCTGATGGAAGAAGATATTCATTTGATGACTTCCGCAAGTTTTCAACGCCATTCCACCGGAGGCTTATGTTCGATGGCTTCTTTTCGGTAATGCTGCCCATTTCAGCGGCGAAAAACATTAGCCTCGCCGCCCCAATGATGGAAGCTCCAAAAGATCTAAAGGAGCGCCTTGAATCCGCGCTGGGCTTTTCCCTTACGGCAGATCAGGCGAGAAGCCTTGAGGCGGTGTCCGCTGATGTGAGAAGCGGCCACGCCATGAGAAGGCTCCTCGAAGGGGATGTAGGATGCGGGAAGACCGCAGTGGCGGCAGGGGCTGCCCTTATTGCCATAATGAACGGTTGGCAGGCGGCAATTATGGTCCCGACTCAGATCCTGGCAAGACAGCACCATGAGTTCTTTCTTTCGCTGTCGCCCATCCTGGGATTCAGGCCGTGTCTTTTTCTTGGAAGGGGAGGGGCTTCGGAGAGAAGGGAGCTGGAGCGATCAATTGAATGCGGCGAATCCAACCTGATAATAGGAACTCATTCCCTGATAAACGAGGGGCTGATATTCAGACGCCTGGGCCTTATCGTCTTCGATGAACAGCATAGATTCGGGGTGGGACAGCGCCTCGCCCTTTCTTCAAAAGGTGAAAACCCGCATATTTTAATAATGACGGCAACCCCCATTCCCAGGAGTCTTGCCCTGACACTTTACGCGGAGGAGGACATCTCGGTCATCAGGGAATTGCCTGCCGAAAGAAAAAAGGTCATCACCTTGCTTGCTGGGCCTGATAGAAAGCAGGAGGTATTTGTCTCTCTGAAGAAGGCCCTGGAACGAGGAGAGCGCGGGATGGTGATATGCCCCGTGATTGAGGAGACTGAAGAGCAGGATCTCAAAGGGGTAATTGAGATGGCGGAAAGACTTGAGAGGCTTTTCCCGGCGCCGGTCAGGGTGGGCTTTATTCATGGACGTTTGAGCGCCAAGGAAAAGGACGAGGTGATGGAGAGATTCCGCAGGGGAGATATCCATCTTCTTGTTGGTACTACGGTGCTGGAGGTAGGCATCCATGTCCCGCAGGCGACGGTCATGATTGTTGAGCACCCGGAGAGATTCGGCCTGGCCCAGCTTCATCAGTTGAGAGGGAGGGTGGGAAGATCGGGGATGAAATCCGTATGCTACCTTATGGTAAAGGAAGGACTCGGTGAAACAGCTCTAATGAGGCTGAAGGCGCTGGCGGAATGTACGGACGGATTTGAGATTTCCTTAAAGGATTTGGAGTTTCGCGGCCACGGGGAACTCGCCGGGTTAAGACAGTCAGGTGCAGGCGATATCGCGCTGGAATACATGCTCAGAGAGCCTTTGCTTCTGAAGACCGCTAAAGCACTGGCTCGGGAGATAATAACAGATGATCCTCTGCTCGAAAGAGGTGAGCATATTTTTCTGCGGGAAATTGCCGGTGGCCCGGGCAAATAGCGATTGCCTTTTAGCCGGGTCGGTCATAAAATAATTAACTTACGGCATTTCAGGCCATCCTCTTTCAACGCCGCATTTTGAAAGCAGTGGGGCCTGATTTTTGCTGTAGTTAGTGTCCATCCGGAAATGGCTATTTTCACCGATTTCGGCGTTGGGCTCAAATTTTAATCCTCGAAATACGTCTATGTATTCCTGTGGTTAAAATTATCACCCGCCTTGAACTCGACGAATCTATCTCATTTCCGGATGGACACTAGTTAGTGTTTCTAA
>MNYJ01000088.1:6789-7173 GCA_001874005.1 Desulfobacteraceae bacterium CG2_30_51_40 | reverse complement strand
ATACCAAATAGGGCAGTGCCCAAAGCATCCATGAGCAAGGGAATAGAGAAAAAGGCTGCCGCCAACGGTGCGCCGTAGCCTAATAAATTAATCGCGGCGTTACGAGCGATAAGGCGGCTGTTGGTAAGTGTTTCGTTTAGCATGCCTGGCTCTGCATTAGTGGAGTTAGAAATCACTTTATTTCACCAAAACCTGTTTCTTAAGCCGCTTATATGAAAACTCCCATTCCCTTTACCTCTTCCCCTTTACTGTAGAAACGTCGGGATACAGCGGCATTATTCCTTCCCCCTCGACGGGGGAGCGAGGGGTAGGTGCGGCTTCAGCCGCACCTACAGAACCTGATTCCTGGTCTGCATGCCCTGATCTGCGCAAAGTCATGCCCCC
>MNYJ01000088.1:0-6776 GCA_001874005.1 Desulfobacteraceae bacterium CG2_30_51_40 | reverse complement strand
CCAATTATCGAGCTGATACGGATGGGCACCAGCTTTGTTTCCATTTCGGCATAGCATAAACAAGGAGACGCCCACAATCAAGAAGCGTCACAGATGAGCGAAAACAGCATATGGCCAGCGATAACAGAGGGCCTGCCACTTTTCGTATCCAAGACTTCAAGGGAGATTCCTGATCATATTACCTGATACATTTGTCCTTGCCTTTGCAGAGGATTTGGGCAACTAATTGATGAAAAAATCGGCAAGAGGTGAAAATCGAGGCGGCAGATAGAAAGCTCTCTGATACAAGAGCCTAAAAAATAGCCAGTGTCCATTCATAAGTATCTATTTTCAATGAGTTAGGCTGCGAAATTAGACTTTAATCCCGGGAGCGAGTCTATCCGACGCCGTCTATAGTGAGGGATAAGTGAGGCTTGGTTAGGCCTGCGCTACTGCCACGAGAGAAGGCTTGCGTGTCAGTTCATGTATTTTCATGGCCTTAATTGTTGAGGAGGCCTGCGATTAAGCAAACAGGGGTTATCCAGTTGAGGACAATGACTAACGGCGCCACAGCAATTGGTTTGCGAGTATAACCATGTGTGGGATAGTGGGCTACTACTGTGACAGGGTGGAACGGAATCTGGCCGGGGCTTTGGGTCGCTCTGTCGAATCCCTTGCCCACAGGGGCCCTGATGACGCGGGAATATTCACTGCCATGGACGGGCGGATAGGGCTGGGCCACAGGAGACTGTCAGTCCTTGATTTGAGCAGATCGGGCCGCCAGCCCATGGAGAGCGAAGACGGACGGGCGGCGATAGTCTATAACGGAGAAGTCTATAACTTCGCACAGATAAGGGAACAACTGACGGGATGCGGGTATTCCTTCAAGTCCGGGACAGATACGGAGGTGATCCTGAAGGCATACCTCAAGTGGGGGATAGGGTGTCTTGAGCGATTTATCGGCATGTTTGCCTTCTGCATCCTCGACAGAAGGGATATGTCGCTGTTTCTCGCAAGAGATCGTCTGGGGATAAAGCCTCTTTATTATTTTAAGGGTCAGGGAACCTTTATATTCGCTTCGGAACTAAAGGCGATGATGGCTTTCCCGGACTTTCCAAGAGATGTAAACAAGGATGCCCTTGCCCTTTACCTCCACTATCAATATGTCCCTGCCCCGCATAGCATCTTTCAAGATACCTTCAAGCTTGCGCCGGGCCATTATATGAAATTCGACGGTAGAGATATCTCAATTAAGAGATACTGGGATCCACCCAATACAGGAGATGCCTTGAATGACGAGCATGAAGTCATTCAGAAGCTTGATGAGCTGATCACATGTTCGGTAAAAGACCGACTCGTGAGCGATGTTCCCCTTGGCGCCCTGTTAAGCGGAGGGATTGATTCCACCCTGGTTGCGGCTATACTGCAGAAGCAGGCGGACAGACCTGTAAGGACATTTACAATAGGTTTCAGAGAATCCGCCTATGACGAAGCCCCATGGGCTTCGCAAGTGGCAGGCTATTTGGGAACCGAGCATACTGAGCTGTATATAAGTCCAAGGCAAGCCATGGATGTGATCCCTGAACTTCCGGCAATATACGATGAGCCGTTTGCCGATACGTCGGCCATACCTTCATGCCTTGTTTCCAGACTCGCCAGATCAGAGGTGATAGTTGCCCTGTCAGGAGACGGAGGAGACGAGCAGTTTTGCGGTTATGTGCGTTATTGGGCAACAAAATCAATGTCTAGAGTTCTGAATCAGGTGCCTCAAGGGGTAAGATCAGCGCTTGCCCAAATAATGGGGGCGATACCATTTGGCTGGGTTGAGAAAAGTTATCTACCGCTTAGAGACATGCTTCCTAAAAGATTCCAAATGGCAAATTTAAGGGATAAATGGCAGAAGATGATCGCCATTCTCAAAGAGGGCAGTCTTCATGAAATCTACAGGGCGACTGTATGTCTATGGTCTATGAATGAACTCAGAGAGGTATGCGGGATAGAAATAACAGAAGGAACTTTTGAAAGGATGCTTAAGGCGGACAAGTCCGGTTCGATCCTTTCAAGGCTGATGCTTACAGATCTGCTCACCTACCTGCCTGACTGCATGCTCACCAAGGTTGACAGGGCAAGCATGGCGGTAGGACTTGAGGTAAGGGTTCCTCTGCTTGACCACAGGATTGTGGAATTCAGCACCCATATACATGACGGTCTGAAATACAGAGATGGCGAGGGAAAATACATCTTGAAGCGGCTTTTATCCCGTTATGTCCCCAGTTATTTTTTTGAACGGCCCAAAATGGGGTTTGCCGTCCCCATTGACAGTTGGCTTCGAGGAGAACTTAAAAACATGCTGCTGGATTATCTATCCTGGGAGCGCCTTACCGCTGAAGGGCTCTTTTCTCCTTTGGTGGTTCACCGTTCAATCAAGGAACATATGACTGGCGTTTGCAACCACCAACACCGCCTGTGGGCTATTCTCATGTGGGAGATGTGGCGGGAGAGATGGCTTGATGGCGGGAGGGTCTGATCCGGAAGATGAAGACTATCCTTAATCGCTATATAGCTAAAGAGATGCTTCCCACGTTTCTTACCGGCCTTTTTCTTGCGGTTTTTACCGTGGTAGTTACGAGACTCCTTTCAATAACCGAACTTATAATCAACCGTGGAGTGGGCATCGGGAGCGTCATCGGCATAATAGGGTATCTGCTGCCAGACGTGGTGGGGTTTGCCCTTCCCGCAACCGCACTGATAGCGGTTGTTATGGCCTTTTTGAGGCTTTCCGCGGACAGCGAATTTGTCGCGCTCAAGGCCTCCGGGGTAAGTCTCTATCAGATGCTTCCGCCGGTTGTCTTGTTCAGCGTGTTTAATATGTTAGCCGGGGCATGGATACTGGCCCAGGCCTCTCCCTGGGGTCAGAACTCCTTCCGAAACCTTGTTTTTGATATAGCAAAATCTCAGGCAGATCTTGCGATCAAAGAGCGTGTATTTACTGAGCCCTTCAAGGGGGTTACTTTCTATGTCCAGAGTTACGACAGCAGGGAAAAGGTCATGAAGGATGTCTTTGTTAACGACAGGAGGGAAAAGAACCTGATAAGCACGGTTGTAGCTAGTGAAGCAAAGCTCTTTAAACATCCGGACAAAAGGACCCTGACAATACGATTTATAAACGGCACGGTCTTTGTGACCGACAAGGACCTTTCATCATCACGCACCATAAGGTTTGCGAGTTATGATTTGACGGTAGGGATAGGAGAGCTTCTGCGGGCTGCTTCTTCCCGGGAAAAAAGCCCTAAGGAACTGACTATAGGTGAGCTTAAAGGGCACCTGGATAAAATCGAAGCAAACTCCATACGACACAATGAACTCATGATAGAACTTATGGAAAAAGCGACCTTGCCTGTAGCCATTTTTCTTATGGGCATGATTGGAGTTCCCCTGGGAGTGTATATCAGGGGAAGGGGTAAATACAGCGGAGTGGGAGTGAGCCTGATGGTATTCCTTGCCTATTATGTCTGCCTTATGGGATCGCGCAATATAGGCGAATCCGGATACCTGCCTCCGCTGGTAGTGGTCTTGATTCCGGTTACTTTCCTTGCGGTTTTCGGACTCTACGCCTATCTGAGGATCGGGGCTGAAAAGGCCCTTATCCCTGACAGGGTCACGAACATCTGGAAGAGGTTTACGGGCCGTATCTCTAACCAAGGTTGATGAGGGATGACTCTATGGTGAAGTTTCTTGCAGCCCTTGGTGCTGCTTTTTTGCTGGCTGTTTTGTTGACGCCGCTGATGAGGAGACTGGCAAGGGCGACGGGCCGGATAGCGGTCCCCAAAGACGACCGTTGGCATAAAAGGGAAACCGCCATGCTAGGCGGGGTGGCTATATTTCTCTCGGCCATGGCCGCATGGTTCGGGGCTTCCTGGTTAATGGGCTGGGCTGTCTTGGGCAGGCCAATGCTGATACCGGCTATCTGCGGAACGGCTATGTTTTTTCTGGGACTTGCCGATGACTTGAAGGGGATGGACCCGCAGCACAAGCTTGCCGGGCAGATTATCATAGCGGCCGTAATGCTCTTTTTCGGCTATTCTCTCGGATGGACCGGCTCTATGACGGTTGATCTCTTCCTTTCCCTTTTGTGGCTTGTTGGAATCACCAATGCTTTTAATTTATTGGATAATATGGATGGGCTCTCAGCAGGGGTGGCGGCCATAGCCACCATTTTCCTCGCCCTCCACATATATCTTTCGCCCGTAGGATCGGCATCAAACGGTTCTCTGCTTCTGCTTAGCCTTGCTTACCTGGGGGCCCTTCTGGGTTTTCTGATCTATAATTTTAATCCTGCATCTATCTTCATGGGGGATGCGGGAAGCCTCTTTATCGGGTTCATGCTTGCCAGCCAGACCATGGTAGGGACCGCGTCTCTTGGAGTGAGCGGAGGTTCATTTCATGTGATGTCGGTGATAGCAATACCGGTTCTCATTCTTTTTGTTCCGATAATGGATACGGGCTTTGTGAGTTTCATGCGCCGCCTCTTTCGTCGTCCCATATCAAAAGGGGGAAGGGATCATTCCTCTCACAGGATGGTGGCAATAGGGTTTTCGGAGAGAAAGGCGGTCATGGTGCTATACCTCTTTTCCGCGCTTTCGGGGTTTGTCACCCTGGCCATAACAGGTCTTTCAACTTACACCAGCATTGCTTTAACGGCTTTCTATCTGCTCATCGTTCTTTTCTTCTGGACCTACCTGGGGAAGGTCAAAGTCTATCAGGAACCTTCTCTTCTATCGTCGGAGGATCATGGACTCATGAGCGTTATACTTATCGAAATTACCTATAAAAGGCGAATCCTTGAGGTGTTGCTCGATCTATTTCTTGTAACGGTGTCCTATTACACCGCCTATCTGCTCCGTTTCGAAGGGACCTTGGGGGCAAATTTCGATTTTTTCCTGAAGTCTCTTCCGATAGTCATAGCCTGCCAGATACTGAGCATGTTTCTTTTCGGGGTTTACAGGGGCGTCTGGGAAGCCACCGGGATGAGAGACCTTGTAGGCTATATAAAGGCCGTTACGGTCGGTACAGTGATAGCGATGTTGATCCCTTTGTTTCTGTACCGCTTCGAGAGCTTTTCCAGGGCGGTCTTTGTTATCTACTGGTTTTTGATGGTTATCCTGGTATCCCTTTCAAGGCTTTCTTTCCGGCTGCTTGATGAAGGCATCAAAAGAGTAAATAAAACAGGAATTCCCGCCCTCATTTATGGCGCTGGCATCGGAGGCCAGATGGCCCTTAAGGAGATCGAAACAAACAAGGCCCTGGGCCTATCCCCGGTAGGATTTATAGACGACAATGTTCGATTGCATGGGAAAAGGCTCAAGGGATATCCTGTATTCGGAGGTAGTGGAAAGTTGGAGGAGGTCATCTCAAAAAACAACATAAAGGAGATAATAGTGTCCTTCAGGCAGGGAGGGGAGGAAAGAGCCAGGGAGATTCTTGCCCTCTGCAGCAGTTCGGAAAAGGATGTAAAAGTCCGTCAGATGAAAATTACATTGAACTGACAGACCTCCACCTTCGGGCTATCTCTAACCTCCATGCCCTTTTCCGTATCCCTCACCCTCATCAAGGGAGGCAGGGTTTGGAAAAAGGCTTTTGCGATTGACAATATGCATGGCCGGGCCTATAAACTAGTGCAATCCGTAAATGGCTATTTTGATCGGCGTTGGGCTCAGATTTTAGTCCTCGAAATACCTTCAATTCCTGCGGTTAAAATCAGCGGCCGGCCTTGAACTTGATAAAACAATCTCCTTTGCGGACGGACACTGACTAGCCTCATGCACTGTTGGGGCACAACAAAGTATGAAAATTACCCCCACCCCTCCCTCCCCCGTCGAGGGGGAGGAATAAAGGGAAGGCGTATTTTCATACAAACGCTCATGCCCTTTTGGGGCACAACGAAAGATGAAAATCACCCTCATCCATCCCTCCTTAGTCGAGGTGGAGGAATAAAGGCGAGGGTTATTTCCATGTAAACGCTCATGACAGCAATATTTTGTCGCCCCCGCTAATGAAAATCCTCCTGCGGCTTTACACTTTGCGAGGTCCAGGATTTCCCTCCCCCCGCGCGGGGGAGGGTCGGGGTGGGGGGTGTATTTTCACGGTAAATTGCTGTCCATTAGGATGGCGGCAATAGATGTGATTTGACCCGGATTCTTAGTCAATACTAGCTAAAAGAAGGAGAAGCTATGGATTTCAGCCTTTCCATGGAGCAGGAGATTCTTCGTAAATCAGTGCGGGATTTTGCGGAGCGCGAGATCAAGCCCGTCGCGAGGCACCTGGATGAAAAAGAGGAGTTTTCATACGAAACCATGGCCAAGATGGCGGAGCTTGGGCTCTTCGGAATGTTCGTATCGGAAAAATACAATGGCCAGGCCATGGACTATGTCTCCTACATTATCGCAACTGAGGAGATTGCCAGGGTTGACGGCAGTCACGCGGCGACCGTTGCCGCAGGAAATTCCCTGGGCATAGGGCCTCTATATTACTTTGGAAACGAAGAGCAAAAGCAGAAATATCTGCCCAGACTCTGCAGCGGGGAGGTCTTATGGGGCTTCGGTCTTACAGAGCCCAATGCAGGGTCGGATGCAGGCAACTCAAAGACAAATGCCTTGCTGGACGGTGATGAATGGGTGGTAAACGGGAGCAAGATATTTATTACCAACGCCTCTACAAAGATAAGCGCGGGCGTTACAGCCCTTTGCCGCACAGGCACCAGAGATGACGGGAGACCTGAGCTTTCCTGTATCCTTATT